>DASWME010000251.1:0-11070 GCA_036399915.1 Thermoanaerobaculia bacterium | reverse complement strand
GTAGGGAGCAGTGGGCTTCAGCACGTTCTCCAGCCGTATGGCCGGGACCCGCGCCGCGGCCACGTCGCCGGACTCCAGCGCGGCCATCACCGGCCCCAGCGCGGCCGAAGCCGCCGGAGAGGCCGTTCCGGCCAGCTCGCGGACGCGCAGGAACGCCCGGGTCGCGCCCGCGCGGTCGCCCGCCGCGATGGCCCGCTGGCCGGCCTGGAGCAGCACGACCAGGTTCTCCGGCCGCAGCCGCGCGAGGGACTTCAGAGCGTCCGCGAGGGCCGCCTCGGCCTCGGGGCCGGAGAGCTGCGCCGCCTGCCGGTAGAGCGAGTACTGGAGATCGACCCGGTCTGGCGCCGCGGCGGCGGCCTTGCGGTAGGCGGCGAGCGCTTCCTCGTCCTGGCCGCTCCACTGCAGCACGTCCCCCTGGATCATCAGCAGGTCGGCACGGCCCGGGGCGCGGGTGAGGGCCTGGGCGATCCAGCTCTGGGCTTCCTCGCTCTTCTGCTGCCGCAGGGCCGCGATGGCGAGGTTGGCGTAGGGCAGCGGATCGCCGGGCGCGAGCTGCGCGAGCTTCCTGAAGGTCGCGGCCGCCTCGGCGGGCCGCTCGTTCTCGAGCTGCGCGAGGCCTAGGTTGCGGAGCGTGGCGGCCTCGCTCGAGACCGGGCTTGGCGCAGACTCCGGAGCAGAACCCGCCGCCAGGAGAGCGAGGGCGAGGAGGAGCGGGAGCGAGGGGGTCATCCGGCGCATTGTAGCGGAGCACCGCCGGAGCCTGGATTGCTCCAACCCTTGCCTCCGGCTAGACTCGCTCTCCGATCCTGAGCCAAGGGGTCTCTGGCCCGCTTCCGAACTGGCCGCAGCCCGGTGCGTTCATGGACCTTTCATCGCTTGAGGGAGGACCGCTCATGCAGGAGATCGACGACGCCCATCGCTGGGAGACGTGCAAGCGCCTGGCCCGCATGCTCCTGATGGTGGGGCCGAAGAACGAAGACCTGACCAGGAAGTACCTCGAAATCCTGATCGACCGGGGACTTCCACGGACCGGCCGCCCCCGGCAGGTCCTGATCGTGGGCGCGGGCATCGCCGGGCTGGTCGCCGGCAAGCTGCTCAAGGACGCGGGGCACCGGGTGACCCTCCTGGAAGCCAACGCCAGCCGCGTCGGCGGCCGGCTGAAGACGTTCCGCCACGATCCCGGCCGGGCGGAGGACTCGCCGTTCAGCGATCCCCGCCAGTATGCCGAGGCCGGGGCCATGCGGCTGCCGGACTTCCACCCGCTGGTGGTGGCCCTGGTGGACAAGCTGGGCCTGCCCCGCCGCCTGTTCTACAACGTGGATGTGGATCCCGAGACAGGCAGCACCGGCGGTCCCGTGCCGCCCGTGGTCTACAAGCCGTTCGACGGCTCCGGAGAGTGGCGCAACGGCCCGCCGCAACCCGGCTTCAAGCCGCCCGACAAGCTCTTCAGGACCTGGCTCCGCACCAACGGGCAACAGGTCCGGCGGGGCGAGTACAACGACTCCCCGGAAGCGATCAACCGCGGCTTCCACATGCCTCCGGGAACCACCGCCAACACGCTGATCAACGAGGCGCTGGAGCGGGTACGCGACTATTACTCGATGAAGGACCCGCAGACCGGAGAGCGCCGGCCGAAGCCGTTCAACGACTGGCTGGAAGGGTGGGCGCGCGTCATCTACGACTTCGACCGCTACTCCATGTGGGGCTTCCTCAAGGAGGTGGCCGGGTTCAGCGACGAGACCATCGAGGGGCTGGGCACCCTCGAGAACCTGACCTCGCGCCTGCCGCTGTCGTTCTTCCACAGCTTCCTGGGGCGAAGCGACATCAACCCTCACGCGACCTACTGGGAGATCGACGGCGGGAGCTGGCGGCTCCCCTATGCCCTGGAGCCGTTCTTTTCCCCGGAAGAAGAGCTCTTCATGGGCCGCCGCATGGTCCGGCTGGAGTACTGGGACCCCCGCCGCGACGGCTCGCGGTGCAGGTACGTCGGCCCGGACGGCCCCAGGGTCTGCGTCGAGACGCTGTCCGAGCAGAGCCGCAGGCGCGAGCGCTTCACCGGCGACCTGGCCATCGTCACCATCCCCTTCTCCAGCCTGCGCCACGTCGTGGCCGAGCCGCTGTTCTCCTACAAGAAGCGGCGCGCCATCATCGAGCTGCACTACGACTCCGCCACCAAGGTGCTGCTCGAGTTCAGCCGGCGCTGGTGGGAGTTCACCGAAGAGGATTGGCAGCGGGAGCTCGACCGGATCGAGCGCGGCCTCTATGAGCGCTATCGCGACGAAGCCGACGACCTGCCCCCGGGCTCGGCGCTGATCGGCGCCCATCCCACGGTGGACGACAGCCGCATCCCCGCCAAGACGAAGGAGCTCTACGACGCGCACCGCCGCTCGCGTCACCCGCGGCCTCGCGCCGACCACTTCTTCGGCGGCGGCTCGGTGACCGACAACCCCAACCGGTTCATCTACTACCCGTCGCACCGGGTGGAGGGGAGCGAGGGCGGGGTGGTCCTGGCCAGCTACACCTGGGCCGACGACGCGGCGCGCTGGGACTCGATGGACGACGAGGAGCGCTACGCCTATGCCCTGGATGGCCTGGCGACGCTCCACGGCCGGCGGGTCGAGGTGTTCTTCACCGGGCACGGCGCGACGCAGAGCTGGCTGCGCAACCCCTACGCCTTCGGCGAGGCCGCCGTGTTCACCCCCTGGCAGCTCACGCAGTTCCACCTGGACATCCCCACGCCCGAGGGCCCGGTCCACTTCGCCGGCGAGCACACCTCCCTCAAGCACGCGTGGGTGGAGGGCGCCCTCGAATCCGCCGTCCGGGCCGCCCTGGAAGTCCACGCCAAGGCGGCAGCCGAGGAGGGATAAGCCATGAGCGGCCATCACGGTCCAACCTGGAACGTGGCGCGCTACCTCGCGACGCGCCTGCGGCAGATCGGCATCCGTCACCTGTTCGGCGTGCCGGGGAACCACCTGGGCCCCTTCCTCACCGAGATGCACGCGCTTAAGGAGATCGCGTGGATCGGCACTCCCACCGAGCTGGGCGCCGGCTACGCCGCCGACGGCTACGCCCGCCTGCGTGGAGTGGGTGCGGCGGCCGTCACCTACAGCGTGGGAGCGTTCAGTCTGCTCAACACGGTGGGCGGCGCCTACGTCGAGGAGGTGCCGCTGGTGGTGATCAACGCCTCGCCCACCTTCGAGCAGTGGCTGAACTTCCGCTCGATCGGGCTGCTCACCTCGCACATGAGCCCTCGCTTCGAGAGCAACCTCGACGCCTACCGGCAGGTGACGGCGGACGCCCAGGTGATCTCGAACAGCCGGCTGGCGCCGCAGCAGATCGACGGCGCGCTGACGGCCTGCCTCTCCGCCCGGCGCCCGGTCTACCTGGAGGTCATGGAAAGCGTGTGGACCAGCGAGTGCGACGCGCCGGCCGGCGAGATCAGGGCGCTCGACCGGCCCACGACGCGGGCGAACCTGGAGATGCTGCGGCGGGCGGTCGAGGCGGCCGTGGAACGGATCCGGAGCCTCGGACGCCCGATCCTGTGGGGCGGCGAGGAGATCGACCGCCTGCGGCTGGCGGCGAGCTTCGAGGAGCTGGTGGACGCGACAGGCATTCCGTTCTGCACCACGATCGGCGGCAAGTCCATCCTCTCCGAGTACCACCCCTCCTTCCACGGCGTCTACAACGGCAAGGCCAGCCTGCCCGAGGTGCACCGCATCTTCAAGGAGATCGCGCGGTGCAGGATCGGCCTCGGGACCTGGACCACTTCCAAGAACCTGAGCGGCGACCAGGCGCTGGGCGAGGACTGGATCGTGGCCGCGCGCGACGGGGTGACCGTGGGCAGCCGCTACTTCCCCGACGTGAAGCTGGGGGAGTTCATCCCCAGGCTGCGGGAGGAGCTCGTGCGGGCGTTCGGTGAGCGCGCCTTGGCGGAGGATTACTACGCCCTGGCGCCGGAGGAGGAGCCCGGCGAGCCGCACAGCCGCCAGGAGTTCCTGGACTCGCTCAGCGCCACCTTTCCCTCGGAGGCTCCCCTCACCTACGACAGCTTCTTCCAGCGGATCAGCGAGCTCCTGGAAGACGCCACGCAGGGCGCCTGGCCGGAGCTGACCAGTCCCTACGTGGTGGTCTCCGACGCGGCGTTCGCCCTCCTGGGCGCGCAGAACCTGAGCATGGCGGAACGGCGCAGCTTCTTCGCCCAGAACTCGTGGCTGGCCATCGGCTACTCGGTGGGCGCGGCCAGCGGGATCAAGGCGGCGCTGCCGGGCAAGCGGCCGCTCGTCTTCGTCGGCGACGGCTCGTTCCAGGAGACCTGCCAGGAGATGTCCACCCACACCCGCCTGGGGCTCGACACGGTGGTCTTCGTGCTCAACAACGAGGACTTCTACGGCATCGAGCAGATGCTGGTGCACCCCTGCTACTACGCGGACCAGGAGCCGGCCCAGTTCTACAACGAGCTGCACTCCTGGAACTACCATCGGCTGGCGGAGGTCTTCGGCGGCGAGAAGACGCCGATGACGGGCTACAGGGTGCGCACCCAGGGGGAGCTCGAAGCGGTGCTGAAGGTGATCGCGGAGGCGGAGAACCCCGCCAACCGCGGGCCCATTCTGGTCCAGGTAGCCCTGTCGCGGAAGGACTACCCGCGGGCGATCGCCTACTCTCTGGAGAAGTGCCGGTAGGCCCTTGGGGCAGTCCCGTCAGGTCCATGTAGACTTGAGCCTCCCATGAGAAGGCCCTACCCGCTCCTTGCCATCCTCGCGCTGTCGGCCCTTCCCCTCGCCGCCCAGCCGAAGCCGGGACCGCCGCCTCCCCAGGTGGAGCAGGCCGTCCAGAAGTACCAGGGCGGCGACCTCAAAGGAGCCATCGCCCTGCTCGAGCCGCTCAAGGGCAAGCCGGGCGCGCATCCGGCCGCCCTGTCGCTGCTCGGCACGCTCTACCTGGAAGCCGGGCGCCCCAAGGAATCCCTGGCCCTTCTCGGGCCGCTGGCGGACGACGACGCGGCCGGCCCGGTGATCCTCCACAACGCGGCGCGGGCTGCCCTGGTCCTGGGGCAGACGGCCAAGGCCGAGGCGTACCTCGAGCGGGCGATGGCGAAGGCGCCGGTCTCCCCCGCCTCCCGCGACCTGGGGATCCTGCGCGGGAGCCAGGGCCGGATCGTGGACGGCTACCGCCTCCTGCGCCCCTGGGCGCTCGCCCATCTCGAGGACCAGGAGGCGCGCCTTGCCGCCGCCTATGGCGCGATCGAGCTCGACCGCGCACCCGAGGCCGAGGAGCTCCTCAAGGACCTCCCGGCGGACAACGCCCGTGCCCGGCTGCTCCGCGGCCGGCTGCAGTTGATCAAGCGGGAGCCGCGGTCGGCCATCGCGACCTTGGAGCCGCTGCTCAAGGGCGGCCCGCCGGCCCTGGACCTCGACGTCCGGCGGTATCTGGCCCAGGCGTACCTCGCGGTCGGCGAATCGGGCGCGGCGGTCTCCCTCCTCCAGGGGAAGGTCGGCAAGGACCCCTCGCTCGCAGTCCTGCTCGCCAGGGCCCACTACCAGGTCGGCGATGCGGCGGACGCCGCCGCCGTCCTGGAGCCCTTCGCGCGCGACCTCCTGGCCCGGGAGCCGGCGATCCCCGCCGAGCGCTCCCTCGCGGCCGACGTCGCCCTGGAGTACGGACAGGCTCTGGTGGCCACGTCGAAGTGGACCGAGGCCATCGCCGCCCTCGAGCGGGCGACGCGGCTCAATCCGTCGGGCCTGCAGGCCTGGCAGTCGCTCGGCCGGGCTCAGCTCGCCGCCGGCCGCCGCGAGGAGGCCGAGACGTCGCTGGCCAGGTTCCGCGAGCTCCAGAGCGCCGAGAAATCGAGGTCCGAGCAGGTCAAGGAGGTCGAGAAGGGAGTGACCGATCCTACGGGACGCAACCTCCAGAAGGCGAGGAGCCTGGCCGCCGCGGGCCGGACGGACGAGGCTCTCGCCCTGATCCGCCAGGAGATCGGCCTCGCGCCGAGCGATCCCCGGCCGAGGGCCGCGGAGGTCACCACCCTGCTCGCCGCGAAGCGCAATGAAGAGGCCCTCAAGGCCGCCGAGGCCGCCGTGGGCACCGCCCCCGGCAACCTTGATTTCCTCTATCTGCGTGGGGCCGTCCGCATGGCCCTGCGCCAGCTCGCCGAGGCCGAGAAGGACTACCGCCAGGTCCTCCAGGCCCGGCCCGATCACGTGGCTGCGATGAACGACCTCGCCGTCCTGCTGATCGCCGGCGGTCGCAAGGACGAGGCCCGGGAGCTGCTGCGGAAGGTGCTGGAGATCCGGCCGGGGGATCCGGTGGCGACGGCGAATCTGAAGAGCCTGGAACAGCCCTGAGGCAGGGGGCCCTGCGTGGCCCCTACTCGATGACCAGCTTGCGGTTCGCCGGCAACCCCACGAACACCTGCACCTTCCCGGGCCGGCGCACGGTCAGGCGGTCCACCTTCTCGGCCTTGCCGAGCCCGAAGTGGACCGTGAGGGCGTTCTGGGAGAGGTAGGAGGAGGCGGTCTTCACGTCGCGGATCTGGCGCTTGCCGCCCGCTTCCAGCTCCAGCCGGGCGCCGATGCCGAAGCGGTTGCCGGCGGGCGCGGCGATGTCCACCAGCAGCCAGTTTCCCGCGGCGCCGGTGTTCTCGTAGATCTCGGCCGGCTCGTTCGAGTCGACGACCACCACGTCCTGATCGCCGTCGCCGTCCAGATCGCCGCAGGCCAGGCCGCGGCTGGCCCGGACCACGTCCATGCCGGTGGCGGTATTCTCGCGGAACTTGCCGTTCCCCAGGCTCTCGAAGATCTGATTGCGCTGCCGGTATTGGCTCCCCTGGAGGAACTCGGCGGCATTGTCATTGATATGGCCGTTGGCGATCACCAGATCGAGGTCCCCGTCCTGGTCGAGGTCGACGAATGCGACGCCGAAGGCCAGGAAGAGCAGCGAGGGCTCGGCGATGCGGGCGACGTTGCGGCTGTCGAGGAAGGCGCCGCCCCCCAGGTTGCGGTAGAGGCCGTTGGTCTCCAGCTCGAAGTTGGTGACGACGATGTCGAGCAGGCCGTCGCCGTCGTAATCGCCCATGTCCACTCCCATCCCGGCCTCGGGCTGGCCGGCCTCGTTGACCGCGGTCCCGGAGAGCAGGGAGACGTCCTCGAAGATGCCGTTTCCCTTGTTGTGGAAAAGGAAGTTGGGCCTGGTGTCGTTGGCGACGTAGACGTCCTGCCAGCCGTCGTTGTCGATGTCGCCGAAGACCACACCGAGGCCCGGGCCGACCGCGCCCCCGAAACCTGCCGCCTGGGTCGCGTCCTCGAAGGTGCCGTCTCCCCGGTTGCGGTAGAAGTGGTCGGGCAGGCCGTTGTAGACATCCGGATGGCAGTAGCCGCGCAGGTTTTTCTTGACGTCGCCGCAGAACTTGTGGTTGGCCGTCGAGAAATCGACGTAGTTCACCACGTAGAGATCGAGGTCGCCGTCGTTGTCCGCATCGGCGAAGGCGGCCGAGGAGCT
This sequence comes from Thermoanaerobaculia bacterium, assembly GCA_036399915.1. GTDB lineage: Bacteria > Acidobacteriota > Thermoanaerobaculia > Multivoradales > UBA5704 > DATARR01. The sequence goes on along the minus strand of DASWME010000251.1, from coordinate 3,576 downwards.
CCACAGCGGATCGCCTACGCCGGCCCGGGCGGTGACGTCGGTGAAGGTGCCGTCGCCGCTGTTCCGGAAGAGCTGGTTCGGGCCGGCGAAGACCGTCACGTAGAGATCGAGGTCGCCGTCGTTGTCCACGTCCCCGGCCGCGCCGCCGACCCCATAGCCCGCGACCTTGATGCCGGACCGCTCCGTCCAGTCCGTGAACTTCCCGCCGTCGTTGCGGAAGAGCCGCGAGCGGGCCGGCTCGCCGGTGTAGCCCGGCAGGCTCCCGCCGTCCACGAAGAAGAGGTCCTCGTCGCCGTCGCCGTCGAAGTCGAACATCACCACCCCGCCCACCATGGTCTCGACCATGTAGCGCTGCCCCGAGCCGCCGTGGTGATGGCGGAAGTCGATCCCCCACTCCCTGGAGACCTCGCGGAAATGGATGCCCTCGGCGCCCAGGGAGGCGGCCAGGAGGAGCAGGACGGCGAGAAACTTGCAGGCTTTCACGGACAGGAGAGCGTACCACGCCGGATCGGGTACCATTTCCAGGAGGATGCCGACATGAGACCGATCTTCCGACTCGCCCTGCCTCTGGCCGTCCTCGCCCTGGCCGGGACGGCGCTCGCGGTCCAGGCCCAGGAGGCGAAACCGGCCTCCCTGGTGCTGGAGTCCGTCAAGATCGAGCCCGCGTCTCCGGCGGCCGAGACGCTCTGCCACCTGAGCGTCACGCTGCGCAACGCCGGGACCCGCCGGGCTTCCGCCATGGCGTTCGCGGTGAAGGTCAACGGCAGGGAGATCCCGGCCTACAAGGACCGGCTCTACCTGGAGCCCATCGAGCCGGGCGCCACGCGGGAGGTCCGCCTGCTCAACTTCTGGAGCACCGAGGCCGGCCGGCCGCTCCCCGCGGACGGCAAGGTCAACGTCGAGGTCACCCTCCATCGCGCCGCCTGGATGGGCAAGGAGGCGAAGGACGGCGCCGAGGTCTGGACCGCGCTCGGCCAGGCCGATGGCCTGCCGGCCACCAGGAGCCTCGCCCTGGCCCTGGGAAAGATGCCGCGGTAGATCACAGGTTACAATCCCCGCCCCCGGGGCGCCGCTGCGCCCCTGCAACCTCCTTCGACAGGTAGAGGTCTCGTGCAGCCTGGAAGAGAACGCCGACTCGTCACCACCGCCATCCTGATGGGGATGTTCCTCGCCGCCCTGGAGGCGACCGCCGTGGCCGCGGCGGTGCCGACCGCGGTGGGCGAGTTGGGCGGGGTGTCCCGCTACAGTTGGGTCTTCTCGGCCTTCCTGCTCACCTCCACCACCACGGTGCCCCTCTTCGGCAAGCTGGCCGATCTCTACGGCCGCAAGCGCACCTACCAGGCGGCCGTGCTCATCTTCCTGCTCGGCTCGGCGCTCTCCGGCGTCGCCCGCTCGTTCGGGCAACTCGTGGTCTTTCGCGCCATCCAGGGGCTCGGCGCGGGCGGGGTGATGCCGGTCGCCATCACCATCACGGGGGACATCTACACTCTGGAGGAGCGGGGGCGCATCCAGGGGGTCTTCTCCGGGGTCTGGGCGCTGGCGGGCCTGTTCGGTCCGCTGGCCGGGGGGATCATCACGGACGCGCTCTCCTGGCGCTGGATCTTCTATCTCACCGTCCCCTTCGGCCTCGCCTCCGCCTGGATGATCCAGCGCTACTTCCGCGAGGAGACCGGGCGCACGGAGCACCGGCTGGACGTCCTGGGCACGGTGAGCCTGACCGTGGCCATCACCCTGCTGCTGCTCGCCCTGGTCGAAGGGCCCGAGGCCTGGGGGTGGAGCGATCCGCGGACGCTCGGGCTGCTGGCCGGCTCGGCCGTGGGGCTCGCCGTCTTCTTCTGGCAGGAGCGCCGGGCGCCGGAGCCCATGCTGCCGCTCGACCTCTTCCAGAACCGGCTGATCGCGGTGGCAAGCGCCGGCAACACCCTGCTGGGAGCGCTGCTCTACGCCATCACGGCCTACGTCCCGATGTTCGGCCAGGGCGTGCTCGGGGGGACCGCGACCGACGCCGGCTCGATCCTCGCCCCCATCCTGATCGGCTGGCCCATCGCCTCCACCCTGGCCGGCCGCATCCTCCTGCGGGTGGGCTACCGCCAGATGACGCTCGGCGGCAGCGTGCTGGTCGCGGCGGGCGCCGGGCTGCTCGCCCGCACCGGCCCGGCCACGACGCGGGCCGAGGTCATGCTCTCGATGCTGATCGTCGGCCTGGGGCTGGGCTTCGTCTCCATGCCCTACCTGCTGGGCGTGCAGAACGCCGTCCCCTGGAACCGCCGCGGGGTGGCCACCAGCTCGGTCCAGTTCTTCCGCAGCATCGGCGGGGCCGTGGCCGTAGCCGCGCTCGGTGCGCTCCTCAACACCCGGCTGGCGGCCATCGCTGGCCCCGGCGCCAACGCCAACGCCGCCCTCGATCCGGCCCTGCGCGCCCGGCTCTCCCCCGAGGCCCTGCACCACCTCACCGGGGCCCTGCTCCACGGGCTGCAGGCGGTCTTCATCGCCCTCGCCGCGCTGGCCGTGATCGGCTGCGGCGTGGCGCTGCTCTTCCCGCGCGGCTCCACCCAGTCGCTGACGCACCAGGAGCGGGACCGCAGCCCGGTGATGGAGCCCTGAGCGCTGGACCAGGAGCTTCCCTGAAAGCGACTCCCCCGCTATGATCGCCTGCAGGTGGTGGAGTCCACCTTCAACCGCAGCTCCTCCCGCGAGCCGCCAATGACTCCTACTGAACCGCCGCAAGATTGGGGAGGCTTCCCCGCCCCTCTCGACGGCCCCGGTGGAGGATGTCATGGCGCGTCTCTTCTGGATCTGCCTGGGTGGAGCGATCGGTACCGGAGCCCGCTATCTGCTGTCGGGATGGCTGCTTCGCCTCGCCGGTCCTGAATTCCCCTATGGAACCCTGGCCGTCAATGTCCTCGGCTCTTTCCTCCTCGGCACGATCATGCAGGTCGCCCTCGCCGTCGAAGGCTTCCATCCGACCCTTCGCCTGGCCTTGACGACGGGTCTGCTGGGAGGATTCACGACCTACTCGACCTTCAATTACGAAACGCTGCGCTACTTCGAGGAGAACGCCTGGAGGCTCGGCTGCCTCAACCTGGCGGTGACGGTGGCGTCCTGCCTGGCCGCGGGGGTTCTGGGCGTGCTGTGCGGCAGAGTCCTGGCCGGAGACTGAGGGGGCCCCGAAAGGAGGGACCATGAGAGTTCTCGATGGGGAGGGAACGCTGGTGCGGGTCTTCATCGGTGAGAGCGATCAGTGGCGCCACCGGCCGCTCGCGTTGTCGATCGTCGAGCGGCTGCGGCGCGAAGGGTACTCCGGGGCCACGGTCTTCCGCGGCACCGCGGGCTTCGGCGCGCGCAGCGTGCTCCACACGACCCAGATCCTACGTCTCTCCGAGGACCTGCCCGTAGTGATCGAGATCGTCGAGTCCTCCGACCGGGTCGAGAATCTCCTCGAGCTGCTCGACGAGATGGTCCCGGAGGGGCTGGTCACCATGGAGAAGGTGCGCATCGTCAAGTACTCGCCCGGAAACCGGCCGACCAAGCCGTAAGAGGATCGGGTCCACGATAGGATCCAGGCACGACAGGCCC
>DASWME010000250.1:0-33498 GCA_036399915.1 Thermoanaerobaculia bacterium | reverse complement strand
CGACCTGCGGCCTGACGTGCATGGATAGGTGATTCCCGGGGACCTCGTAAACCTCGACGCCGCCCAGCGCCAGACCGGCCCAGGCCTCGTCAGCCTTGTGGTCCCCCGGGTTGTCCGCGGCCTTGAGATAGGTGAGGCTGGCGGCGAAAGGCTGCGGCGCGTAGGCGCGCAGCGCCTGCCGGTTCGCGCCCACCACCCGCACCAGCCGCCGCAGTTCCACCAGACCGACCGACGGCGCCAGGGTACCCGCCTCGCGACCCAGCTCCAGGATGATCTCCAGGCGCTCCTCCGGCGGCAGCTCGGCAAGTTGTTCACGCGAGAACGGAGGCTTGCCCGAAGTGATGTAGTTGAGGAGCACGAACTCGGCTTCCCCATCCAGATCCTCTTCCGTGGGTACGAATCGAGCTGGATCGGGTGAATCGAGCAGGCCGAGGAACGCCACCTCTCGACCTCGGGAGCGGAGCTCGCGAGCCATTTCGAAGGCGAGCAGTCCGCCCATGGAGCTGCCGGCCAGCAGGTAAGGCTCCCGTGGCTGGAGCGTGAGCAATGCCTCCACGTAGACGGCGGCCATCTCCTCGACCGTGCTCAGCGGCTGCTCGTCGGAAACGAATCCCACCGCCTGGAAGCCATAGACCGGCTGCTCCGGCCCGAGAGCGGTCACCAGGTAGCGGTACAGGAGGAGCTCGCCGGAAAGCGGGTGCACCAGGAAGAGCGGTGGCTTCGAGCCTCCCGGCTGCAAGCCGACGAGAACGGAGGGGATCGGCCTCCGGGGCTCGTCCGACGGCCCGATTTCGTATCCCAGCTCGGCGGCGACTCTCCGGGTGAGGCTGCCTAGAGAATCCAGGCTGTAGCGCTCCCGCCAGCGTTCCGCCACGCCGGCCTCGACTCCCGCGTGCTGGTGGAACTTGACGTCGCCCAGCATGCGCGATTCGGCGTGGACGCCGTCGGTCATGCGGGCCGACTTCGCCTTGTACGGCTCGGCCATGTCCGGGTGGTAGTCGAGGCCCAGGAAGTTGCAGATGCCCCGCAAGACCGACTCCGGCTCGCGCAGCAGGTCCTCGAAGCGTACCCAGTGCTGACGGCCGGCCGGGACTTCGCGCAGGAACTCCACGATGTTCTGGTGACTCGCCAGCCAGATCAGCTCGGCGAGCTGCCGCCGCGTGAAGGGGTGCTCGCGGCGGAAGAAGATCTGGTCGAGCTTGGCCTCCTCGAAGGAGTGGATCATCCCCAGCGGGTGACGGATCAGATGGATGTAGCGGGGCTCGGTGAATCCCTCCTCGGCCCGCCGCAGGATGGCCGGATCGAGCGCGTAAGACGGCGTCTTGTCCACCAGCATCCGGCCGCCGAGCCACTCCTGCATCCGACCGTAGAGTTCGAGCGTCGTCAGGTCCTCCCGCTCGCATTCCTCCACCAGGGCCTCGGCCTCTTCGGCGCCGCAGCCGCCGATCTCCATGACGGCGCGGACCACGCCTTCGAGCCAGAAGGCGTCGCGGCCAGTGAAGGCGGCCTTCCGCTCCTGGAGCGTGTTGAAGGAGAGCAGCTCCAGCTCGGGCGGCGAGAAGAGTTGGGGATGGCCGCCGAGCATCACCCGCAGCAGGGTCGAACCCGACCGCGGCGGCGAGAGGACGAAGACCGCGGGAGGGTTCTTGGCCCGCGGAGCCCCGGCGAGGGGAGACAACGGCCGGATCAGCCGTCGGAGTTCCGCCAGCTCGGCCTCGCCGACCGGCTCCCCGGAGACGCCGGCCATGTCGCGGCCACCCGCCGCCTCCGGCCCGAACATCCTCGCCACCGCCGCCGGGTGCTGCTCGATCAGGTAGGCGGACATCTCGGCGATCGTCGGTGCGTCGAAGATCACCACCACGTGGACGATCTCGCGCAGCTCCTCCTGCAGCCGGTTGACGAGCACCGCGCCGGTGATCGAGCTGCCTCCCAGCTCGAAGAAATTGTCGAGCGCTCCCACCTGCGGGATCTTCAGAACCTCCTGCCAGAGGCCGGCCAGGAAGCGTTCCAGGTCGGTCGCCGGCGCCACGTAGGTGCTCTCCAGTCCCGATCGGGACGTTTCCGGCGCTGGCAGGGCCCGCCGGTCCACCTTGCCGTGGGCGGTCAGCGGCAGCTTCTCCAGCACTACCAACGCCGACGGCAGCATGTACTCCGGCAGGCTACCGGCGAGGGCCTCGCGCAGAGCGGTCAGACTCGGTGCGTCGCCGTCCGGCACCACGTAGGCCACCAGCCGCCGCTCCGCTCCGTCCTCGCGGGCGAGCACCACCGCCTCCCGTACCGCCGGATGGGCCGCGATCGCCGACTCGATCTCCCCCAGCTCGATGCGGAAGCCGCGGATCTTGACCTGATGATCGATGCGGCCCAGGTACTCCAGATCCCCATCGGCCAGGAAGCGCGCCAGGTCGCCGCTGCGGTACAGTCGCGAGCCCGGCTCGCCGAATGGATTGGGCACGAAGCGCTCCGCCGTCAGCTCCGGCCGGCCCAGGTAGCCTTGGGCCAAGCCCGCGCCGCCGACACAGATCTCCCCCGGCACACCCACCGGCAGCGGCAGGCAGGCCTCGTCCAGCACATAAAGCCCGAGGTCCGGGATTCCCTGACCGATGACGCTGCCGCCCACGTCCCGCCTCCCGAGGGGCCGATAGGTGACGTGCACCGTCGTCTCGGTGATGCCGTACATGTTGATCAACCGGGGCTGCTCGTCGCCATGGCGCGCGAACCAGGGCGCCAGGCTCGCCAGCTCCAGCGCCTCGCCGCCGAAGATCACGTAGCGCAGGGCCAACTCGGCCGGCTTGCCGCCTTCGGCCCAGATCAATTGCCGGAACGCCGACGGCGTCTGGTTCAGAACAGTCACCCGCTCCGCGTCCAGCAGCTCGTAGAAGGCCTCGGGCGAGCGGCTCACCTCCCACGGCACGACCACCAGCCGGCCGCCGTAGAGCAGCGCGCCCCAGATCTCCCACACCGAGAAGTCGAAGGCGTAGGAGTGGAACAGCGTCCAGACGTCCTCGGGACCGAACCCGAACCACGCATCGGTCGCCGCGAACAGCCGCGCGACATTGCCGTGGCGCACGACCACGCCCTTTGGCCGGCCCGTCGAACCCGACGTGTAGATGACGTAGGCCGGGTACTCCGCAGAAACTCGAATCTTCGGATCGGAGGCATCCCCTGCGATGCCGGCCAGGATCTCCTGGCTGAGGACGATCGAGATCCGGCTGTCCTCGATCATGAAGGCCAGACGCTCGGCCGGATACTCCGGATCGAGCGGCACGTAGGCTGCGCCGGCCTTGAGGACGCCCAGGATGGCCGCCACCATCTCCAGCGACCGCTCCAGGCAAAGGCCCACCAAGTCTCCGGGAACGACGCCCAGCGCGATCAGGTGGTTCGCGATCTGGTTGGCCCGTCGGTCGAGCTCGCCATAGCTGAGCCTCTCTCGTTCGAAGCTCGCCGCCACCGCCTCCGGCGAGTGCTCAGCCTGCACGGCGAAGAGCTCGTGCAGGCTGAGCGAGCCCAGAGACTCTGACGGCGCGGCGTTCCACTCCAGGCCGAGCTGCTGGCGCTCGGCCGCGCTCAGCAGCGGCAGCTCGCCGATCGGCGCCTCCGGATCCGCCACCGCCCCGGCGAGGAGGTTTTCGAGGTGCCGCGACATGCGCGCCAGCGTCGCGCGCTCGAAGAGGTCGGTGTTGTACTTCCAGACGCCTCCGAGTCCGCGAGCGGATTCCTGCATGTTGAGCACGACGTCGAACTTCGCCGTCTGGCCGGCGGCTCCGACCGGCCTCAGCGTCAGGCCGGGCAGCCTCAGGCCCTCAGACGGCAGGTTCTGGAGCTGGAAGACCACCTGGAACACCGGCGAACGCGACAGGTCCCGCTCCGGCTGGAGATCCTCGACCAGCTTCTCGAACGGGAGATCCTGATGGCTGAAGGCCCCGAGAGCGGCTTCCCGCACCCGGCCGAGCAGCGCGCGGAATCCCGGCCGGCCCGAGAGGTCGATGCGCATCGCCAGGGTGTTGACGAAGAAGCCGATCAGCGGCTCCAACTCGCGGCGGTTGCGCCCCGCCAGGGTGGCGCCGACGATGACGTCGTCCTGGCGGGCGTAGCGGTGCAGCAGGGCCTGGAACGCCGCCAGCAGCGCCATGTAGGGTGTCATGCCCTGGCTCCGGCCCAGCTTGAGGTACGAGCGGCTCACTTCGGGGTCGAGGGAGAAGGGCTCGTCGGCCCCGTGGAACCGCTGGACGGCCGGACGCGGGCGATCGGTGGGAAGCTGCAGGATGGAGTGCCCGGCGAGCACCCGCCGCCACCAGGCGAGCTGGGCTTCCAGCGTCTCGCCGGTCAGCCATTCGCGCTGCCAGACGGCGTAGTCGGCGTACTGCACGGGCAGGTCGGGCAGAGGCGATTCCTGGCCCGCGACGAAGGCCGCGTACAGCTCTCCGATCTCACGGACCAGGACGCCCATCGACCAGCCGTCCGAGACGATGTGGTGCATGGTCAGCAACGCGACGTGCTCGTCCTCCCCGGCGAGGATCAGCGTGGCCCGGACCAGCGGTCCCCTGGCGAGGTCGAAGAGGCGCCGCCGTTCTTCCACCGTGAGCCGGCGGACGGTCTCCTCGCGCCGGTCCGACGGCAGTTCCCGCAGGTCGATCACCGGCAGGTCGAGCTCCAGCTCCGCCGCGACCTTCTGCACCGGGCTTCCCCCTTGCACGGCGAAGGTCGTGCGCAGGGATTCATGACGGCGCGCGATCTCCTGGAGACACCGATGAAAGGCCGTGAGGTCGAGCCGCCCGTAGAGACGGACCGCGCTCGGTATGTGATAGGCCGGCGAGTCCGGCTGGAGCTGCTGCAGGAACCAGAGCCTCTCCTGCGCGAAGGAGAGAGGAAGGTCTTCGTCTCTCGGCACCGGCACGAGGGGAGGCGCCTCCACACCCACGCCGGCGCGGACTGCGGCGTCGATCTCCCTGGCCAAAGCCGCGACCGTGGGCCGCTCGAAGAGCAGGCGCAGCGGCAGGTCCACCCCGAAGGCCTCCCGCACCCGCGACATGATCTGCGTGGCCAGCAGCGAGTGACCGCCCAGAGCGAAGAAGCTGTCCTGGGCTCCCACCCGGTCGAGCGCCAACAGGTCCGCCCAGAGCGCCGCCAGCAGCTCCTCCGTCGGTGTGCGGGGCTCGACGAAGTCCGCGCCAGTCCCCAAAGCGGCGCCGTCCGGGGCTGGCAGCGCCTTGCGGTCCACCTTGCCGTTGGGCGTCAGTGGCAGCGACTGCAGCGTCACGAACGTGGACGGCACCATGTATCCCGGCAACAGTCCTTCGGCGTGGCCGCGCAGCTCCCGGGTGGACGGGGCCGTCTCTCCGGACGGCACGACGTAGGCTACGAGGCGGGGTCCGCCGGAGCCGTCCTTGCCGGCGACCACGATCGCCTGGGCCACGCCGGGACAGGCCGAGAGCACGGCCTCGATCTCCCCCAGCTCGATCCGGAAGCCGCGGATCTTGACCTGGAAGTCGGTGCGGCCCAGGAACTCCAGGGCACCGTCGGCCCGGCGCCGGACCAGGTCGCCGGTGCGGTACATCCGCGCCCCCGCCGCGGCGAAGGGATCGGGGACGAAGCGCTCCGCCGTCAGCGCGGGCCGCCCCAGGTAGCCGCGGGCCACTCCATCGCCGCCGATGAACAGCTCGCCGGGCACGTTGGCCGGGACGAGTTGGAGGCCGCGGTCCAGCAGGTGGATCTGGGTGTTCGCGAGGGGCTCCCCGAGCGGCACCGGCTCCTCGCCATGCTGCACGAGGCCGGCCGTCGACCAGATCGTCGTCTCCGTCGGGCCGTAGACGTTCCACAGGCTGCCTACTTTGTCGAGCAGGCGCTCGGCCAGGTCCCTCGGCAGGGCCTCGCCGCCGCAGAGGACGCGCAGCGCCGGATCGCCCTCCCAGCCCGATTCGAGCAGCAGCCTCCAGGTGGCGGGAGTGGCCTGCATCACCGTGGCGCCGGAGTCCTTCAGCAGCCTCGCCAGGGCGGCGCCGTCCCCCACCACCTCCGCGGGGGCCACGACCACCCGGGCGCCGGCGATGAGGGGCAGGAACAGCTCCAGGCCCGCGATGTCGAACGACAGCGTCGTCACAGCGACGAGCGTGTCGCCCTCTGCGAAGCCGGGCTGCCGCCGCATCGAGGCCAGGAAGTTGACCAGCGCCCGGTGCGGAATCTGAACCCCCTTGGGCTGGCCGGTCGACCCGGAGGTGTAGATCACATAGGCCAACTGGTCGGAGGACAGCGGCGGAGCGGCCGGATCGTCGTCCGGGTACTCGGAGATCTCATCGCTGTCGAGCCGGACCACCTCGGCCACGCTGGCGAGCAGATCCGGCATCCGCCCGGCGACGCTCTCCTGCGTCAGCAGCACTCCGGCGCCGGCGTCGCGCAGCACGTAGGCCAGCCGCTCGCGCGGGTGGCCCGGGTCGAGCGGCAAATACGCGCCCCCGGCCTTGAGCACGCCTAGGACGGCCACGACCATCTCCAGCGAGCGCTCGACGCAGATCCCCACCCGGTCCTCCGGACCAACCCCCAGCCCGGCGAGGTGGCGCGCCAGCCGGTTGGCAGCAGCGTTCAGCTCGTTGTAGGTCAGGCTCCGCCCCTCAAAGCGCACGGCCTCGCGAGCGGGCGTCCTCTCAGCTTGCTCTGCGATCAGCTCGTGCAGGCAAGGCTCGCCGGGATAGGAGGCCGCCGTGTTGTTCCATGCCAGGAGCTGCGCCTCCTCGGCGGCGCTCAACAGCGGCAGCTCAGTGAGGCGACGCTCCGGCTGGGTGAGGAGTCCAGTCAGCAGCACCTCGAAGTGCCCCACCGAGCGGGCGATCGTCGCCGCGTCGAAAAGCGCCGTGCTGTAGGCCCACAGACCCGAGAACTCCGCGCCGGAATCGGTGATCGTCAGCGTGAGGTCGAACTTCGAGACCTCCGGCCCCTCACCCAGCAGCGCGGACGATGCGCCCGGCCGTCCGGCCTTCTCCCGCTGCGCCTGCTGAACCGTCATCATGGCCTGGAACAGAGGCGAGTAGCTCAGGGTCCGTTCGGGAGCGAGCTCCTGGACGATCATCTCGAACGGCAGAGCCTGATGGCTGTAAGCCTCCAGGGCCAGGGTGCGCACCCGGCCGAGAAGCATCGCGAAGCCCGGATTGCCGTGCAGAGGCGCCCGCAGGACCAGGGTATTGACGAAGAAGCCGATGAGGTCCTCGATCTCCCTGCGGTCGCGGCCCGCCACCGGCGAGCCCACTCCGAAATCGTCCTGTCCGGAGTAGCGGGAGAGCAGCGCCTGGAAGGCCGCGAGGAACGCCATGAAGACGGTCGCCTCCCGCTCTCTCGCCACGGCTCTCAGGGTGGCCGAGAGGGGCGCGGGCAGGGTGAAGGACTGCATCGAGCCTTTATAGCTCTGGATGGCCGGCCGCGGCCGGTCGCTCGGCAGCTGCAGCACCGGCAATCCGGCCAGGCGCTCGCGCCAGTAAGCGAGCTGCGCTTCCAGCGTAGCTTCATCCAGCCATTGCCGCTGCCAGATCGCATAATCGGCGTACTGGAGAGGCTGCTCCGGCAAGGGTGAAGGGCGGCCGGAAGCGAAAGCCGGATAGAGCGCCCTCATCTCGCGCAGGAACACCTCCATAGACCAGCGGTCCGAGACGATGTGATGCATCGTCAAAAGGACGACCGACTCGTCATCGCCGGCGTCGTCCACCGATCGCAGCAGCTTGGCGCGCAGGAGCGGTCCCTGGGTCAGGTCGAAAGGCCTTGCGGCCTCCGCAGCGGCCAGAAGACGCACGACTGACTGCCGCCGCTCTTGGGGAAGCGCCCGTAGATCGACCACCGGCACTTCCAGGCGCGGCTCCGCTGCGATCACCTGGACCGGCCGGCCGTCGCGGACCAGGAAGCGAGTGCGGAGCGATTCATGTCGCCGCACGATCTCCACGAGGGCGCGGCGGAACGCGACGGCATCCAGACCGCCGGGCAGGCGGACCGCGGCCGGGATGTTGTAGGCCGGCGAGCCGGGCTGGAGCTGGTCGAGGAACCAGAGCCGCTCCTGCGCGAAGGAGAGAGGAAGATCGCCGTCCCGGGAAACCGGCTGGATCGGTGGAGCCTTCACTCCCCGCGCCATCGCGTCGATCTCCGCGCCAAGGTCCGCCAGCCTCGGCCGCTCGAAGACCTTGCGCAGCGGCAGCTCGACCCCGAAGGTCTCCCGGATCCGGGAGACGAGCCGCGTGGCCAGCAGCGAGTGACCGCCGAGCTGGAAGAAATCGTCGTGGCCGCCCACGCGGCGCGCCGAAAGCAGGCGTGCCCAGATCTCCGCCAGCAGCTCCTCAGTTGGCGTGCGAGGCGCCACGAGATCTCCCTCCCCCTCGATAGTCACGCCCTGCGCGGCCGCCAGCGCCTTGCGGTCCACCTTGCCGTTCGGCGTCAAGGGCAGTGCCGGCAGGGCAACGAAGGCGGAAGGGACCATGTATGCGGGAAGGCGCTCCTCGAGATGGGCGCGCAGTTGGCGCGACGAGGGGGCCGATTCTCCGGAAGGCGCGAGATAGGCCACCAGCCGTTGGCCGCCGGAGCCGTCGCTATTGACGACCACCACCGCCTGTGACACCTCGGGATGGCTGGCGAGCACCGCCTCGATCTCCCCCAGCTCGATGCGGAAGCCGCGGATCTTGACCTGGAAGTCGGCCCGGCCGAGGAACTCCAGCACGCCGTCGCAGCGCCGCCGCACCAGATCGCTGGTGCGATACATGCGCGCCCCGGACTCGGTCGAGAACGGATCTGGCAAGTAGCGCTCCGCCGTCAGACCCGGCTGGCCGAAGTAGCCGCGGGTCACCCCTGCCCCGCCGATGTACAGCTCCCCCGGCACGCCCAAGGGGACTAGATGGAGAGCGCGGTCCAGCACGTAGATCTGGGTGTTGGCGAAGGCTTCCCCGAGGGGCACCGGCCCCGCTGCCCGTTCCACCCGGGTGCAGGTCGACCAGACAGTGGTCTCGGTCGGGCCATAGAAGGTCCACAGGTCCACCCCGCGGTCGAGGAGCTGGTCGGTCACGTCCCGCGGCACGGCCTCGGCGCCGATCCAGCCGCGCAGCCCGGGCGTCCCCTCCCAGCCTGCAGCCATCAACAGCCGCCAGGTCGTCGGCGTCGCCTGCAGCACCGTCGCCCGCGAGGACTCCAACAGGCTCGCCAGAATCACGCCGTCGCCCACCGCCTCGGCGGGAGCGATGACCAGGCGAGCTCCGGTGATCAGAGGCAGCAGCACCTCCGGCACCGCCATGTCGAACGACAGGGTGGTGATGGCCAGCAGCGTGTCGTGCGGCGAGAACCCCGGGCGCCAGGCCATCGACTCCAGGAAGTTCACCAGCGCGCGCTGGGGCACCTGCACCCCCTTGGGACGGCCCGTGGAGCCGGAGGTGTAGATGATGTAGGCCAACCGCTCGGCTGCAGCAGGCGGCGGAGCCGGGTTCTCCGGCGATGCGGCCACCAGCTCCGCAGGCTGCTGGTCCAGCAGGACGACCGCGGCCGACGCGGACAGGCCTTCCAGCCGGTCCGCCAGCCTGGATTCGCTCAGCAGCACCCTGGCTCCGGTGTCGCCCAGCACGTACGCCAGGCGCTCGCTGGGGTGCCTGGGTTCGAGCGGCACATAGGTGCCGCCGGACTTCATCACGGCGAGGATGGCCACCAGCAGGTCGGCCGAGCGCTCCAGGCAGAAGCCGACCCGGTCTTCGGCTCCGACCCCGAGCCGCCGCAGGTAGTGGGCCAGCCGGTTCGCCCGCCGGTTCAGCTCGTGGTAGGTCAGAGGCTGTCCCTCAAAGACCGCGGCCACGGCGTCCGGCGCGCGGTCCACCCACGCCTCGAAGAGCTGATGGGTGGCGAGGTGCGCGGAGAAGGGCATCGCCGTGGCGTTGCCCTCCGCCACCTGCTGCAGCTCCGCCTGGGTGAGCAAGGGCAGCTCGGAAAGCGGCAGGTCGGGCGCCTCCAAGACCCTCTCGAGGAGGATCCGCAGGTGGACCGCCAGGCGGGCCGCCGTAGAGGGATCGAATAGCTCCCGGTGGAACTCCAGCGAGCCGTTGACGCCAGCCGCCGACTGCTTCATCCACAGCGCCAGGTCGAACTTGGCGACGGTCTCCCTGGCGACCGCCCCGTCGGCTTCTTCCGGCGGCACGGCCTCGAGCCCCGGCAGATCGAGCGTCGCTTCCTGGACATTCAGGAAGGCGAGCAACGCCTGGAACAAGGGCGAGCGGCTGAGGTCGCGCTGCGGGTTGATCTCCTCGACGACCTTTTCGAACGGCAGGTCCTGATGGGCATAGGCCGCGAGCGTCACCGCGCGGACGCGGGCGAGCAGCTCGCGAAAGCTGGGACCGCCTGCCAGATCCGTGCGCAAAACCAGGGTATTGGCGAAGAAGCCGATCAGCGGCTCCGTCTCGGCGCGGGTGCGGTTGGCGATGGGCGAGCCGATGCAGACGTCCTCCTGCCCCGAGTAGCGGCTCAGCAGGGCCGAGAAGCCGGCCAGCAGGATCATGTAGAGGGTGACGGCTTCCGCCCTCCCCAGGCCGACGAGGTCCTGGATGAGCCCGGACGGTGCGAAGAACCGCTCGACCCCGCCGCGATGCCCCTGGACGGGAGGCCGCGGCCGGTCGGTCGGCAGCTCCAGCGTCGCGGCTCCCGTGAGGGTCTGTTTCCAGAACGAGATCTGCTCCTCCAGCACGGCTCCCCGCAGCCAGCTCCGCTGCCAGAGGGAGAAATCGGCGTACTGGATCGGCAGCTCCGGCAACGGCGAGGGGTCACCCCGCAGGAAGGCCCGGTACAGGGCTCCGAGCTCGCGGGCGAAAACCGACATGGACCAGCCGTCGGAGATGATGTGATGCATCAGCAAGAGAACGACGAACTCATCATCGCCGTCGCGCGAAACCGACCGCAGCACGATGACGCGCAGCAACGGCCCCACGGCGAGATCGAAGGGTCGCCAGACTTCCTCCGCAACGAGGGGGCGCAAGGCTCTCTCCCGCCGCTCGGTCGGCAGCGCCCTCAGGTCGACGACCGTCACCTCCAGACGCGGAGCCTCCTCGATCACCTGGACCGGACGGCCGTCGCGGAAGGCGAAACGGGTGCGCAGCGACTCATGCCGCCGCACGATCTCCACCAAGCTCCGGCGGTACACCCCGAGATCGAGTTCGCCGCGTAGACGGACCACGATCGGCAGGTTGTAGGCCGGGGAGCCCGGCTGCAGCTGGTCGAGAAACCACAGACGCTCCTGCGCGAAGGAAAGGGGGAGATCGCCCTCCCGCGGAACTGGCTGGATCGGCGGGACCTCCAGGCCCCGGTCCGCCCGCCTCGCCGCGTCGATCTCCGCAGCCAGGGCCGCCAGGGTCGGGCGCTCGAAGATCCGGCGCAACGCCAGCTCGACGCCGAAGCTCTCCCGGATGCGCGAAACGAGCTGGGTCGCCAGGAGCGAGTGGCCGCCGAGCTGGAAGAAGTCGTCATAGGCGCCGATGCGGCCGACCGCCAGGAGAGGGATCCACAGCTCCGCCAGCAGCTCCTCGGTAAGCGTGCGGGGCGCCACGAAATCGGGCCCCTCCATGCCGACTTCGGGCTCCGGCAGCGCCTTGCGGTCCACCTTGCCAGTGGAGGAAAGCGGCAGCGCGTCGAGCACGATGAAGCCCGCGGGCACCATGTAGGCCGGCAGCGATTCCGCCAGGAAGCCCCGCAGCCCGGCCGCATCCAGGTCCTCTCCAGGCTGGAGCACGAAATAGGCGGCCAGGCTGCGGGAGACGCCGTCCTCTCGGTCCACTACCGCGGCCTCACGCACGGCCGGGTGGCGGGCGAGCGCCGCCTCGATCTCCCCCAGCTCCACCCGGAAGCCCCGGATCTTCACCTGCGAGTCGATGCGGCCCACGAATTCGATCGCCCCGTCGGCACGGTACCGCGCCAGATCGCCCGTGCGGTACAGCCGCGCGCCCGGCTCGTCCGCGAACGGATCGGGGACGAACAGCTCCGCGGTCAGATCCGGACGGCGATGATAGCCGCGGGCGACGCACAGGCCTCCCAGGAAAATCTCGCCGGCGATCCCTACCGGAACGGGCTGTCCTGCCGCGTCGAGCAGGTACACCCGGGCCTTCGCCGTGGGCCGGCCGATCGGCAAAGACTGCGGCGTGCCCGAGCGCTCGCAGAGCCAGGAGGTCACCGAGATCGTAGCCTCCGTCGGGCCGTAGCGGTTGCGCAGCTCAGCCTTGGGGAGGCGCTCGTAGAACTGTCCCGGCAGCACCGCGGGCACCGTCTCGCCACCCGTGATCACGACGCGGAGGCTGTCGCACCGGTCGAAGCCTTCGGTCTCGAACAAGACGTGCATCAGCGACGGTGGGAAGGAGGTGTAGGTGACACCCTGCTCGCGGATGAGCTCCACCAGATAGGCGGTGTCCTGTTGTCCGCCCGGCCGGGCGAGCACGGTCCTGCCGCCGATCACCAGCGGCGCGAAGATCTCCAGGAGGGAGACGTCGAAGCTGATGGTCGTCTTCTGCAGGAAGGCGTCGCTCTCCGTCACGTCGCCGGCCCTGGCGTACTGCAGGCGGTTGCCCAGCGCGCGGTGCGAGACTACGACCCCCTTCGGCTGACCAGTGGAGCCGGAGGTGTAGATCACGTAGGCCGGGTTTTCCGGGAACACCGGGATTCCGGGATTTTCCCCGCTCTCACCGGCTGGCTCGCCGCTGTCGAGCACCAGGGTCCGGAGCGTCTCGCGGTCCACCGGCAAGAACGGCAGCAGCCGCTCCTGGGTGAGAAGCAACCCGATGCCGGCGTCCTCCACCATGTACGCCAGCCGCTCGGCAGGCAGCGACGGGTCGAGAGGCACGTAGGCCGCTCCGGCCTTCAGGATGGCGAGGAGCCCCGCCATCATCTCGAATGAACGCTCGGCGCTGATGCCGACCAGCGCCTCGGGTCCGACCCCCAGGCGCAGCAGATGGTGGGCCAGCCGGTTCGCGCGAGCGTTCAGCTCACGGTAGGTGAGCGCCTCGCCCTCGAACACGACCGCCACCGCTTCCGGGGTCGTCTCCACCTGACTCTCGAACAGCTCGTAGATGAATCCCTCGTCCGGGTAGTCGGCCGGCGGCCGGTTCCACTCCGCCAGGAGCTGCTCCCGCTCGGCACCGGTGAGCAGCGGCAGGTCAGAGACACGGCAGTCCGGATCGGCAGCCAAGCCCTCCAGGAAGACCTGGAGATGGTTCGCCCAACGCGCGATCGTCTCCGCCTCGAACAGCGCCGTACTGTAGGCCCAATAGCCCGAGATCCCGGAGCCTGAGTCGGCGACTGCCAGCGACAGGTCGAACTTTGAGACCGCGAGTTCGCTGCCCACCGGGGTGAGGGCGAGCCCAGGCCGCTCGGGCCGTTCCTGCGGCGCCTGCTGCAGCGTCAGCAGGACCTGGAACAGCGGCGTGTAGCTCAGGTTCCGCTCGGGCGCCAGATCCTGGACGATCCTTTCGAACGGCACGCTCTGATGGGCGTAGGCTTCCAAAGCCACGGCCCGTACCTTGTCCAGGAGCACCGCGAATCCCGGGTCGCCTTGCAGCGGCGCCCGCAGGACCAGGGTGTTGACGAAGAAGCCGATGAGGTCTTCGATTTCTCTGTGGTCTCGGCCCGCGACCGGCGAGCCCACCGCGAAATCCTGCTGTCCGGAGTAGCGCGACAGCAGCGCCTGGAAGGCCGCGAGCAACGTCATGAAGAGGGTGGCGCCCCGATCCCGAGCCAGCCCACGGAGACCTGCGGAGAGCGGCTGGGGCAGGACAAAGCGATGCCTCGCTCCCTGGTAGCTCTGGACCGCCGGCCGCGGCCGGTCACTCGGGAGCTGCAGGACGGGCACCCCGGCCAGGCGCTCGCGCCAATAGGAAAGCTGGACCGCGAGCGCAGCTTCGTCCAGCCACTGCCGCTGCCACACGGCATAGTCGGCGTACTGGATCGGCAGGTCCGGCATGGGCGAGGGTTGGCCGGCGGCGAAGGCGCCGTACAGCACACCGATCTCGCGGATCAGGATGGTAGTGGACCAGCCATCCGAGACGATGTGGTGCATCGTCAGGAGGACCACGGATTCGCCCTCGCCAGATCCCGTCAGCGACCGCAACAGCGTGACGCGCAGCAGCGGCCCTTTCCCGAGGTCGAAAGGACGCTGGGCTTCCTGCGCTGCGAGGAGACGAACAGTCTGCTCCTGCCGCTCATGGGAGAGCCCGCGCAGATCGACGACCGGCACCTCCAGGTGAGGTACGTCTTCGATCACCTGGACCGGCCTGCCGCCGTGGACCGCGAACCGGGTGCGGAGCGACTCATGCCGACGCGTGATCTCCGTCAAAGTCCGGCGGAACGCGACGACGTCCAGGTCGCCCGCCAGACGGACCACGGATGGCAGGTTGTAGATTGGGGAGCCCGGTTGGAGCTGGTCGAGGAACCAGAGCCGCTCCTGCGCGAACGAGAGGGGCAGGTCGCCATCACGGGAGACCGGCTGGATCGGCGGAGCCTTCACTCCCCGTACCGTCGCGTCGATCTCCAGGCTCAGGTCCGCCAGCCGCGGACACTCGAAGACCTTGCGCAGCGGCAGCTCGACCCCGAAGGTCTCCCGGATCCGTGAGACGAGTTGGGTGGCCAGCAGAGAATGACCGCCGAGCTGGAAGAAATCGTCGCGGCCACCCACGCGGTGCACCGAAAGCAACCGCGCCCAGATCTCCGCCAGCAGCTCTTCGGTCGGCGTGCGGGGCGCCTGGAAGTCCAGGTCCGCAGCGGCGGCGGTGGCTCCCGGCGCCGGCAGCGCCCGCCGATCCACTTTGCCGTTGGCGGTCAGCGGCATCCGGTCGAGCACCACCAGGGCCGAAGGCAGCATGTAGTCCGGGAGGCTGGCGGCCAGCGACTTGCGGACCTCGGCCAGGCTGGGGGCGGCGCCGTCCGGCACCACATAAGCCACCAGCCGCTTCTCCGTTCCTGCGTCGCGAGCCAGCACGACCCCCTCGCGCACCGCCGGCATGACGGCCAGCGCCGATTCGATCTCCCCCAGCTCGATGCGGAAGCCGCGAATCTTGATCTGGTGGTCGATCCGGCCCAGGTATTCGAGGTCGCCGCCGGCCAGCCAGCGTGCCAGGTCGCCGCTCCGATACAGCCGCGAACCCGGCTCGCCGAAGGGATTCGGCACGAAGCGCTCCGCCGTCAGCTCCGGCCGGCCCAGGTAGCCGGCGGCCAGGCCGGCGCCGCCGACGTGGATCTCCCCCGGCACGCCCACAGGTAGCGGCTGACCGGAAGCGTCCAGCACGTAGAGCCCTAGGTCCGGAATCGGCCGGCCGATGACGCTGGCGGAGCCGCCCAAGTCCTGCCGTCCGATCGGACGATAGGTGACGTGCACCGTCGTCTCAGTGATGCCGTACATGTTGACCAGTAGCGGGCGCCGGTCGCCGTGGCGAGCGAACCAGGGCGCGAGGCTCGCCAGCTCCAGCGCCTCCCCGCCGAAGACCACGTAGCGCAGAGCCAGGTCCGGCTCCGCCCCGCCGAGCACATTCTCCTCGGCCCAGATCAACTGCCGGAATGCGGACGGCGTCTGGTTCAGGACCGTCACTCGCTCGCCGCGCAACAGCCCGTAGAAAGCCTCGGGCGAGCGGCTCACCTCCCACGGCACCACGATGAGACGGCCGCCGTAGAGCAGGGCTCCCCAGATCTCCCAGACCGAGAAGTCGAAGGCATAGGAGTGGAACAGCGTCCAGACGTCCTCGGGGCTGAAGCCGAACCAGGGAGCGGTGGCCGTAAACAGCCGCGCGGCGTTGCCATGGCGGACTACCACGCCCTTCGGCCGGCCCGTCGAGCCCGAGGTGTAGATAACGTAGGCCGGATGCTCCGCCGAGACCTGGACGGCAGGAGCCTCGGTGCTTTCGCCATCGACCCGCTCCACGAAAACTACCTGGGTCTCCCGGCCGGGCTCCGGCAAGGCTTCGGCCAGGAATTCCTGGGTCAGCAGCACCGACACCCGGCTGTCCTCCAACATGAACGCCAGCCGCTCTCCAGGGTAAGCCGGATCGAGCGGCACGTAGGCACCGCCGGCCTTGAGCACGCCCAGGACCGCCACCATCATGTCGAGGGACTTTTCCAGACACAGCCCCACCAGATCTCCGGGGGAGACGCCAAGGGAGATCAAATGCCGGGCGAGCTGGTTCGACCGCCGGTCGAGCTCGCCGTAGCTGAGCCGGTCTGTTTCACAGCTCACCGCCACCGCCTCGGGAGAGCGCGCCACTTGGGCCGCGAAGACCTCGTGCAGGCACAGACCGCCCGGAGACTCCGATGGCGCGGCATTCCCCTCCAAGCCGAGTTGCTGGCGCTCCGCTTCGGTGAGCAGCGGCAACTCGGAGAGCCGCCGCCCTGGTTCGGCCACAGCGCCGGCAAGGAGAATCTCCAGATGGCTCGCCATCCGCTCCACGGTGGAGGGATCGAACAGATCCCGACGGTAGTCCACCAATCCGCCCAGCCCGGTGGGGATCTCCCGGAACGAGAGGACGAGGTCGAACAGGGTCGAACCGCGCTCGAATTCCATCGGAGTGATCGCGAGGCCGGGTAGGTCGAGGCCCGGGCGCCCGCCGTCCACCAGGAGCATCAGGACCTGGAAGAGCGGCGAGACGCTCAGGTCGCGCCGAGGGCTCACCTCCTCCACCACCCGCTCGAACGGCACGTCCTGGTGAGCGAAGGCCGCCAGAGCCGTCCCTCGCACCCGGCCCAACAGCTCGCGGAATCCCGCGCCGCTGGAGAGATCCGTCCGGAAGACGAGGGTATTGATGAAGACGCCGATCAGCGGCTCGGTCTGAGTGCGGTTCCGGTTCGCCACCGGCGATCCGATGGCGAGATCCTCCTGGCCGGAGTACCGGGAGAAGAGGGCGGCCAGCCCCGCGAGCAGGACCATGAACGGCGTAGCCCCTTCGCCGCGCCCGAGCTCGAAAAGGGGACGGACCACGTCGGCCGGCAAAAGGAATGATTCCCTGCCGCCGCGATAGGTCGGCAGCAGCGGCCGGGGCCGGTCGGTCGGCAGCTCCAGCACCGGGACGCCCGCGAGGGCCTCCTTCCAGAAAGAGATGTCCGCCTTCAGCTTCTCTTCTCCCAGCCAGCGCCGCTGCCAGAGGGCATAGTCCGGGTACTGGATCGGCAGCTCGGGGAGCGGGGAGGGCCGGCCCTGGGAAAACGCGCCGTAGAGGGACGTCACCTCATGGACGAGTACCCCCATGGACCACCCGTCGCTCACGATGTGGTGCATGACAAAGACGACCGCGTGCTCCGCCGCATCCAGGCGCAGCAGAATGGTCCTCAGCAGCGGTCCCCTCCTGAGATCGAAGGGCTGGCGCGCGAACTCAGAAGCCTGCGCCCGAGCCTCCGCTTCCCGCCGTTCCCCGGGCAGGCCCCTCAGATCGATCACCGGCAGCCGGTAGCCGGACCAGGGCGAGACGATCTGGACCGGCCTGCCCTCAGCCAAGGAAAAGGAGGTCCGCAGGGAGGCATGGCGACGGACCACTTCTCCCAGGCTCGCCCCCAAGACCGCCACGTCAAGCCTGCCGGACAGGCGGATCGCCCCGGAGATGTGGTAGACCGGATTTCCGGGCTCCATCTGGTCGAAGAACCAGAGCCGCTCCTGGGAGAAGGAGAGCGGCAGGGGCTCGCCCTCGCGCCATCCGTCCGCCTTGATCAAGACCACACCCTCTCCCACCGGGCCGATGTCGTAGCCGAGGCCGACGGCGAGCTCGCGGGCGCCGCCGCTCAGCGAATCCGGACGGTAGCGCTCCCGCCAGCGCTCCGCCACGCTCGTCTCGACTTTCTTGTACTCGTGGAACTTGACGTCTCCCAGCATGCGCGATTCGGCGTGGACGCCGTCCGTCATCCGGGCTGACTTGGCCCTGTACGGCTCGGCCATGTCCGGGTGATAGTCGAGGCCCAGGAAGCCGCAGATCCCCCGCAGGGTTGCTTCCGGCTCGCGCAGCAGGTCCTCGAAGCGCACCCAGTGCTGCCGGCCCGAAGGCACGTCGCGCAGGAAGTCCAGGATGTTCTCGTGGCTGGCCTGCCAGATCAGCTCGGCGAGCTGCCGCCGCGTGAAGCGGTGCTCCTGGCGGAAGAAGATCTGGTCGAGCTTGGCCTCCTCGAAGGAGGAGATCATCCCCAGAGGATGGCGTATCAGATGGATGTAGCGCGGCTCCTCGAAGCCCTCCTCGGCCCGCCGCAGGATGGCTGGATCGAGCGCGTAGGATGGCGTCTTGTCCACCAGGATTCGGTCGCCCAGCCACTCCTGCAACCGGCCGTAGAACTCGAGGGTCGTCAGGTTCTCGCGCTCGCATTCCTCGACGAGGGCCTCGGCCCCTTCGGCGCCGCAGCCGCGGATCTCCATGACGGCTCGGATCACGCCTTCCAGCCAGAAGGAGTTGCGGCCGGTGAAGGCGGCCCGGCGTTCCTGGAGCGTGTTGAACGAGAGCAGCTCCAGCTCCGGTGGCGAGAAGAGCTGCGGATGACCGCCCAGCATCACGCGCAGCAGGGTCGAGCCCGAGCGCGGCGGGGAGAGAACGAACACCGCGGACGGGTTCCTGCGCACCGTGCCGCCCAGTGCGGGTAGCGGCTGGACGAGGCTGCGCAGCTCCGCTAGGTCCGCTTCACCGACCGTGTCCGCGGTGGCGCCGGCCAGCTCGCGCCCGCCCACCGCTTCGGGCCCGAACAGCCGGGCGACCGCCGCCGTGTGCTGCTCGATCAGATAGGCGGACATCTCGGCGATGGTGGGAGCGTCGAAGATCACCACCACCTGAACGATCTCCCCCAACTCCTCTTGCAGACGGTTGATGAGCACCGCGCCGGTGATCGAGTTTCCACCTAGTGCGAAGAAGTCGTCGTGCACACCGACTTGCGGGACTTCCAGGACGTCCTGCCAGAGGCCGGCCAGGAAGCGCTCCAGATCGGTCGCGGGAGCTACGTAGGAGCTCTCCAGACCCGATCGCGACATCTCCGGCGCCGGCAGCGCCCGCCGGTCCACCTTGCCATTGGCGGTCAGTGGCAGCTTGTCGAGCACCACCAAGGCGGACGGCAGCATGTACTCGGGCAGGCTGCCGGCGAGAGCCTCCCGCAGCTCGGTCAGGCTGGGCGCGTCGCCGTCCGGGACCACATAGGCGACCAGCCGCCTTTCGGCTCCGTCCTCGCGAGCCAGTACCACCGCCTCCCGTACCGCCGGATGGGCCGCCAGCGCCGACTCGATCTCCCCCAGCTCGATGCGGAAGCCGCGGATCTTCACCTGATGGTCGATGCGGCCTAGGTATTCGAGGTCACCGTCCGCCAAGAAGCGCGCCAGGTCGCCGCTGCGGTACAGCCGCGAGCCGGGCTCGCCGTAGGGGTTCGGCACGAAGCGCTCCGCCGTCAGCTCCGGCCGGCTCAGGTAGCCTTGGGCGAGACCCGCGCCGCCGACGTGGATCTCCCCCGGCACTCCCACCGGCAGCGGCTGGAAGCTCCCGTCCAGCACGTAGAGCCCGAGATCCGGGATCGCCCGGCCGATGACGCTGCCGCCGATGTCCTGCCGTCTGATGGGCCGGTAGGTGACGTGCACCGTCGTCTCGGTGATGCCGTACATGTTGACCAGCCGGGGCCGCTCGTCGCCGTGGCGCGCCAACCAGGGCGCCAAGCTCGCCAGCTCCAGCGCCTCGCCGCCGAAGACCACGTACCGCAATGCCAAGTCCGGCGCCGCCCCGACCAGCACCGACTCCTCGGCCCAGAGCAACTGCCGGAACGCCGACGGCGTCTGGTTCAGCACGGTGACGCGCTCGGCGCGCAGCAGCTCGTAGAAGGCTTCGGGCGAGCGGCTCACCTCCCAGGGCACCACCACCAGCCGGCCGCCGTAGAGCAGCGCCCCCCAGATCTCCCAGACCGAGAAGTCGAAGGCGTAGGAGTGGAACAGCGTCCAGACATCCTCCGGGCCGAAGCCGAACCAGGGATCGGTGGCCGAGAACAGTCGCGCGACGTTGCCGTGGCGCACCGTCACGCCCTTCGGCCGGCCGGTCGAGCCCGAGGTGTAGATGACGTAGGCCGGGTGCTCCGCCGAGACTGGAACTCGTGGGTCGGAAGCGTCCCCTTCGAGGCCCGTCAGGGACTCCCGGGTGAGGACCACCGAAACTCGGCTGTCCTCGATCATGAAGGCCAGGCGCTCGGCCGGATACTCCGGATCGAGCGGCACGTAGGCCGCGCCGGCCTTGAGCACGCCCAGGATCGCCGCCACCCTCTCCGGCGAGCGCTCCAGGCGCAGGCCTACCAGGTCTCCGGACGCAACGCCCAGAGCGATCAGGTGGTTCGCGATCCGGTTGGCTCGCCGGTCGAGCTCGCCGTAGCTCAGCCGCTCCCCTTGGCAGGTCACCGCCACCGCCTCTGGAGAGCGCGCCGCCTGCTCCGCGAAGACTTCGTGCAGGCAACGGGAGCCCAGCGACTCCGCCGGTGTTTCCAGGCCGAGCTGCCGGCGCTCCGCTTCGGTCAGCAGCGGCAGTTCCGAGACGCAGCGGTCCGGATCCTCCACGGCGCCGGCGAGCAGGTTCTCGAAATGCCGCGACATGCGCGAGAGTGTCGCGCGGTCGAAGAGGTCGATGTTGTACTTCCACACCCCACCGATGCCCTGGGAGGATTCCATCAGGTTGAGCACGATGTCGAACTTCGCCGTCTGGCCGCTGGCCTCGACCGGGCTCAACGTGAGGTCGGGCAGCTTCAGGTCCTCAGACGCTAGGTTCTGGAGCTGGAAGACCACCTGGAACAACGGCGAGCGCGACAGGTCGCGCTCCGGCTGCAGCTCCTCCACCAGCTTCTCGAACGGCAGGTCCTGATGGCTCAGGGCTCCGAGAGCGACCTGCCTCACCCTTTCCAGCAGCTCACGGAACGTAGGCCCGTCTGAGAGGTCGGTGCGCATCGCCAGGGTGTTGACGAAGAAACCGATCATCGGCTCCAGCTCGACGCGGTCACGCCCCGCGAACGTCGCACCGACGATGACGTCGTCCTGGCGGGCATAACGGTGCAGCAGCGCCTGGAACGCCGCCAGCAGCGCCATGTACGGTGTGGCGCCGTGCCGCCGGCCGAGATCGAGGAACGACCGGCTTACCCCGGAGTCAAGGGCGAAGCTCTCATCGGCCCCGTGGAACTGCTGGATCGCCGGGCGCGGACGGTCGGTGGGCAGCTGCAGGATGGAATGGCCGGCGAGCACCCGCCGCCAGTAATCGAGCTGCGTCGTCAGCACTTCGCCGGTCAACCACTCACGCTGCCAGACGGCGTAATCGGCATACTGAACAGGCAGCTCGGGCAGAGGCGACGCCTCGCCGGCGACGAACGCCGGATAAAGAGCCCTGATCTCGCGGATCAGCACGCCGATGGACCAGCCGTCCGCGGCAATGTGGTGCAGCGTCAGCAAGGCGATGTGCTGGTCTTCTCCCGAGCGCAGGAGCGTGGCCCGGATCAGCGGACCGGTGGCAAGGTTGAACAAGCGCCGCCTCTCCTCCATGGTCAGCCGCCGGATGGCGCTCTCCCACGGCTCGGCCGGGAGCGCCCGCAGATCGACGATCGGGACCTCCAGACCCGGCTCCTCGATCACCTGGACCGGCCTGCCGCCGCGGAGATCGAACCGGGTACGGAGAGACTCATGCCGCCGCACGATCTCGCGCAGGGTCCGGTGGAAGGCGTCTACGTTCAGGCGGCCGTGCAGCCGGACGGCGGCCGGCATGTGGTAGGCCGGCGAGTCGGGCTGGAGCTGCGTGAGGAACCAGAGCCGCTCCTGGGCGAAGGAGAGAGGAAGATCGCCATCCCGTGCCACCGGCAGGAGGGGCGGGGCCTCCACGCCCCGGTGGCTCCGCACCGCCAGCTCAACTTCCAGGGCCAAGCCCGCCAGAGTCGGCTGCTCGAAGACCTTGCGCAGCGGCAGCTTGACCCCGAACGTCCCCAGGATCCTGGAGACGAGCTGGGTGGCCAGGAGTGAATGCCCGCCGAGTTGGAAGAAGTTGTCATGGATCCCCACACGGCCAACGGATAGGAGAGTAGACCAGAGTCCGGCCAGCAGCTCTTCGGCGGTGGTGCGGGGAGCCACGAACTCCACATCCGCCGCCATCGCGGCATCTGTGGCCGGCAGGGCCTTGCGGTCCACCTTGCCGTTGGCGTTCAGCGGCAGTGCCGACAGGGTGAGAAACACGGACGGCACCATGAACTCCGGCAGCCGCTCCTTCAGGTAGTCGCGCAGCTCGCTGGCGGGGACCGCCTCGCCGGAAGGCACAACATAGGCCACGAGGCGGGCCTTCTCCCGCTCGGCGACGACCGCCGCCTGGGCCACGCCGGGATGCGCAGCAAGCACGGCCTCGATCTCGCCCAACTCGATGCGGAAGCCGCGGATCTTCACCTGCTGGTCGATGCGCCCCAGGAACTCCAGGTCACCCGACACCAGCCAGCGCACCCGGTCGCCCGTGCGGTAGAGCCGGGCTCCCGGTATGCCCGAGAAGGCGTCCGGAACGAACTTCTCCGCCGTCGCGTCCGGCCGGTCCAGATAGCCGCGGGTTAGCCTCCCCCCCAGCAACAGCTCGCCCGGAACGCCCACCGGCACCGGCTGACCGTGCCAGCCCACAACGTGTGCCGTCCAGCCGGGCAGCAGGCGACCGATCGGCACATTGGTCATCGTCTCCGGCACGCCGCCGGCCGGCAGCCGCCAGTTCGTGGCAATGACCACCGTCTCCGTCGGACCATAGCAATGCAGCAGCGGGGCGCGGCGCAGCGGCGTCTCCGGCCACAGCCGCGCCACCTCCGGCGACAGGGCCTCGCTGCCGGTCATCATCAGCCGGATGGGCAGCTCCGGCGCACCCTGGCCCGCCACCTCCCGCACCCAGAGCTGCAACAGGGCCGGCGTCAGGTGGACCAGGGTCACCCCGAGATCCACCGCCCGCCCCAGCAGCGCGTAGACGTCGAGATCGCCATCCCACAGCGCCACCGAGCCGCCGGCGGCCAGCGGCACCAGTAACTCAAGCACCGAGGCATCGAAGCTCCAGGACGCCATCTGGAGCATCCTCTCGCCGGGGCCATGACCGTACGCCTGTGCAGCGGTTCTCGCATAGGACGCCACCGCGCCGTGCGGGACCGCCACGCCCTTGGGCCTGCCCGTCGAGCCGGAGGTGTAGATCACATAGGCAAGGTTTTCCGGTCCGGCCCAGCTCTCCGGCCGCTCGGCGCTCTCCGCGGCCAGGTCTTCTTCCCGCAGGCTTTCCGGAGTCAGGACCACCCGGGCGCCTGCGTCCTCCAGCATCCAGAGCCGGCGCTCCTGGGGATAGGAGGGATCGACCGGCACGTAGACGCCTCCGGCCTTGAAGATCGCCAGGATGCCGACCACTCCCAGGGGCGAGCGCGGCATGGAGAGGGCCACCCGGACCTCCGGCCCCACGCCTAGCTTGCGCAGCCGATGGGCCAGCCGGTTCGACCGCTCCTCCAGCTCGCCATAGGTCAGCGACTCGCCGCCGCCGATCACCGCCACTTCCTCCGGAGCGAGGTCGACCCGCTCCTCGAAGAGCTCGTGCAGGCAGCGGACTTCGCGCGACGGCGCCTCGTCGGCGCGGCCCCAGGCGCCGACCTGCTGGACCTCTGCCGCGCTGAGCAGCGGCAGCTCCGAGAGCCGTCGCCCGGGATCGGTCGCGGCCCCGGCCAGCAGGACCGCCAGATGGCTCGCCATCCGCTCCGCCGTGGCGGAATCGAACAGAGCCTTGCTGTACTCCAGAATCTGGGCCAGCCCGGCGGAGCTCTCGATGAAGGAGAACGTGAGATCGAACAAGCTCACGTTGCGCTCGGGCTCCAGCCGGGTGAGGCGGAGGCCGGAGAGGCCCAGCGTCGGGGGCGTCCCGGCCTGCACGACCAGCATGACCTGGAAGATGGGGGTGGTGGTGAGGGTGCGCCCGGAAGCCAGCTCCGAAACCAGCTTCTCGAAGGGCAGCTCCTGGTGGAAGAAGTCCTCGAGGGTCTTCCTGCGGGTGCGCTTGAGCAAGTTCTCGAATGAGAGCTCGTCCTCCAGCTTTACGCGCAGGGCCAGGGTGTTGAGGAAGAGGCCGATCAACCCTTCGATTTCGAGCCGGTCACGGTTGGCGACCGGCGTTCCCAGCACCACGTCGTCCTGCGACGAATAGCGCGACAGCAGAGCCCCAGAAGCGGCTAGGAGCGTCATGAAGAGAGTCGCGCCACGGCGGCGGCCCAGCCCTTGGAGGTCGCGAAGCAGGTCCGGTGGCAGCAGGTTGAAGCTCCGTCCACCGCGGAAGCTCTGGACCGCTGGCCGCGGACGGTCCGTGGGGAGCTCGAGGACGGCGGGAGCTCCCGCCAGCCGCCGCCGCCAGTAGTCGAGCTCCGCCTCCAGCCGCTCCCCCTGGAGCCAGGAGCGCTGCCAGTGGGCATAGTCGGCGTACTGGACGGGCAGCTCGGGCAGCGACGGGGCCTCTCCCCGGGAAAAGGCGCCGTATAGGGCGGACAGCTCGCGCAGGAACACCCCCGTCGACCAGAGGTCGGAGGCGATATGGTGCATGGTGAGCAGGCCCGCGTGCTCCTCCTCGTCCAAGCGCACCAGCACGAAGCGCATCATGGGCACGCAGGAGAGGTCGAAAGGCCTCCGCGCCTCCTCGCTCGCCAGGCGCCGCAGCTCCGCCTCCCGGACCGGTCGTTCGAGTCCCAGGAGATCCACGAGCGCCGTGCCCGGGAATGCCTCCTCGACGATGGACAGCACGGCCCTGCCGCCCGAGTCGAGGAACGCCGTGCGCAGGGCCTCATGCCGCACGAGGATGGCCGCGAGAGTCCTCTCCAACGCCGGGACGTCGAGCTTGCCCTCCAGGCGAACGGCCACCGGGATGTTGTACGCGCTGCCCGTGGTCTCGAGCTGGTGGATGAACCACAGCCGTTCCTGGGCAAAGGAAAGCGGCAACTCGCTCTGGCGCGACACCCGCACGATCGGCGGCGCGGCCGGGCCATGGTCCGCCTGGCCGTCCGCCTGGATCCGCGCCGCGAGCTCCCGGATCCCCGGGTTCTCGAACAGCATGCGCAGGGACAGCTCGAAGGCCAGCCTCTCGCGCACCCGGGCCACGACCTGGGTTGCCAGCAACGAGTGGCCGCCCAGGTCGAAGAAGTTGCCCGTCCGGCTCACGTTTTCGAGTCCGAGCACCTCTGCGAAGATCCCGGCCAAGATCTCCTCCATCGGGCCTCGGGGCGCTTCGATCTCCATCTCGCTCCGCGTCCGCCGGGGCTCCGGCAGCGCCTTGCGGTCCACCTTGCCGGTGGGTGTCAGCGGCAGCCTGTCGAGCGCGACGAAATCCGCGGGCACCATATATCCAGGCAGGCTCTCGAGCAGGAACCCGCGCAGCCCGGCTGCGTCCAGCGCCTCGCCCGGCTGGAGCACGAGGTAAGCGGCCAAGCTCCGGGTCGGACCGTCCTGGCGGTCCACCACTGCCACCTCGCGCACGGCCGGATGGCGGGCGAGCACCGCGTCGATCTCCCCCAGCTCAACCCGGAAGCCGCGAATCTTCACCTGTTGATCGACGCGCCCCGCGAACTCGATGGCACCGTCCGACCGATAGCGCGCCAGGTCGCCGGTGCGGTAGAGCCGGGCACCAGGTTCCCGCGAGAATGGATCGGGTACGAAGCTCTCCGCCGTCAGGTCAGGCCGACTGTGATAACCGCGGGCCACGCACAGCCCGCCCAAGAAGATCTCTCCCACGACCCCAACCGGCACGGGCTGGAGGGATGCGTCGAGCAGATAGATCCGCGCTTTGGCCGTGGGCCGGCCGATCGGCAGCGACAGCGGCGAGCCCTCCCGCTCGCAGAGCCACGAGGTGACGGAGATCGTGGTCTCCGTCGGTCCGTAACGGTTGAGGAGTTCGGCGCTGGGGAGGTGAGCGTAGAACCGGCCCGGCAGCGTCGCAGGCACCGTCTCGCCGCCGGTGATGACAACGCGGATGCTGTGGCACCGGCTGAGCCCTTCCTGCTCGAACAGGGCGTAGAGCAGGGACGGAGGGAAGGAGGCATAGGTGATCCGCTGCTCCTGGATCAGCTCCACCAGGTAGGCCGGGTCCTGCTGGCCGCCCGGCCGGACCAGCACCGTCCGGCCGCCGCTCACCAGCGGCGCGAAGATCTCCAGCAGCGAAACGTCGAAGCTGATCGTCGTCTTCTGGAGAAAGGCGTCGCTCGCCGTCAGGTCCCCAGCCCGGGCGTACTGCAGCCGGTTCCCCAGGGCACGGTGAGAGACGACGACTCCTTTCGGCTGGCCGGTGGAACCGGAGGTGTAGATAACGTAGGCGGGGTTCTCGGGGAGGACAGGAACTGCCAGGTTGCCGGACCTCTCGTGGGCGGACTCGTCGCTTAGCAGCCGCTCCTGACTCAGCAGCAGCTCGATCCCGGCGTCCTCGATCATGTAGCTCAGCCGCTCGACGGGCAACGACGGATCGAGAGGCACGTAGGCCGCGCCGGCCTTCAGGATGGCGAGCAGTGCCACCACCAACTCGAACGAGCGCTCGGCGCTGATGCCCACCAGCGTCTCGGGCCCGGCGCCGAGACGCCGCAGTTGCCGGGCCAGGCGGTTTGCCCGCCCGTTCAGCTCGCAGTAGGTCAGCACGTCGCCGGCGAAGGCGACCGCCACGGCATCCGGAGTCTTCCCGGCTTGACCTTCGAAGAGCTGATGGACGAATCCCTCGTCCGGATAGTCCACGGGCGAACGGTTCCACTCGACCAGGAGCTGCTCCCGCTCGGCAGCCGTCAGCAGCGGCAGCTCCGAGATGTGGCGGCCCGGAGACGCGGCCAGACTCGCCAGCAAGACCTCGAAATGGCCCGCCCAGCGCGCGATCGTCTCCGCCTCGAACAACGCCGTGCTGTAGACCCATTGGCCGAAGATCTGCGGACCCGAGTCGAACACCGTCAGCGAAAGATCGAACTTCGAGGTGGCGAACTCATCGCTCACCGGCACCAGGGTGAGCCCCGGGAGCTCCACCCGCCCCTGCGGCGCATTCTGGAACGCCAGCATCACCTGGAACAGCGGCGTGGAGCTGAGGTTGCGCTCGGGTGCAAGCTCCTGGACGATCTTCTCGAACGGCACCCCTTGATGGGCATAGGCCTCCAGAGCCACCGTGCGCACCCGCTCCAGCAACTGGGAGAATTCCGGATTGCCGCCCAGCGGCGCCCGCAGCACCACGGTATTGACGAAGAAGCCGATCAGATCCTCGATCTCTCGGTGATCACGCCCGGCGACGGGCGACCCCACGGCGAAGTCCTCTTGGCCGGAGTACCGGAAGAGCAACGCCTGGAAGGCCGCCAGAAAGCCCATGAACACCGTCACCCCCCGCTCCCGCGCCAGGGCCCGCAAGGCGGCGGAGAGCTCCGCGGACAGGGCGAAGGGCCGGGTCGAGCCGCGGAAACTTTGGACGGCTGGGCGCGGTCGATCGCTCGGGAGCTGCAGAACCGGCACGCCGGCCAAGCGCTCGCGCCAATAGGCAAGTTGCCTCTCCAGCAGGGTCCCGTCCAGCCAATCCCGCTGCCAACGCGCGTAGTCGACGTATTGCACGGGCAGCTCCGGCAGCGGCGACGGCCGGCCACTCGCGAAGGCGGCATACAGGGCCGCCGTTTCGCGCACCAGGATGCTCAGCGACCAACCGTCGCAGACGATATGGTGGGCGGCAAAAGAGACCAGGTGCTCGTCGCTGTCCAGCCGCAGCAGGACGGCGCGGACGAGCGGTCCGCGGGCCAGATCGAAGGGCTCACCGTTGTGCGCCGCCACAGCGGCCCGGGCTTCGCGCTCGCGAGCCGCCGCGGGCACGCCGGAGAGATTCACAATCGGCAGCGCGAGTCGCAGCTCCGGCGCCACGATCTGGGCCACGCTGCCCTGGTGCGCCGCGAAAGTCGTGCGCAGCGCGGCGTGCCGGCGCACGATCTCGCCGAGGCTGTGACCGAGGAGCGCCGGGTCGAGCCGGCCCCGCAGGCGCACCGGAAGGGTGACGTTGTAGGTGCGCGTGCCAGGATCGAGCTGGTCGAGGAACCAGAGCCGCTCCTGAGCGTACGAGACTGGCAGCGGATCGCCCTCGCGCCAGTCGCCCCGCCGCAGGGGAGGCAAACCCGAGCCCTCCACGCGCTCGCGCTCGACATCGTAGCCGAGGCGAGCGGCGAGCCGCCAGGCCGGCTCGCTCAGGAAGTCATGGTCATAAGCCTGCCGCCAACGCTCGGCCACTCCCGACTCCACCGCACGGTGGGTGTGGAACTTCACATCGCCCAGCATGCGCGACTCGGCGTGGAGGCCATCGGTCATTCGCCGCGAGCTCTTCTCATAGGGCTGCGCCATAGCCGGGTGGTAGGGGAGACCGAGAAAGCTGCAGACGCCTCGCAGCACGCCCTCCGGATCGCGCACCAGCTCCTCGAAGCGCACCGTGTGCCGGCGTTCCGCCGGAATCTTTTCCAGGAACTCCAGGATGTTGCGGTGAGCGAGGACCCACAGCGCTTCGGCCAGCTCCCGTCGGCTCCAGGGATGGTCCTCGGGGAAGAAGATCTGATCGATCCGCGCCTCCTCGAAGGAGCGGATCGTGCCGTAGGGATGGCGAAGGAGGTGGAGATACAGGGCTTCCTCGAAGGCCTCCTCAGCCCGCCACAGCGTGGCGGGATCCCAGGCGTAGGTCGGCGTCTTGTCCACCAGCAGGCGCTGCTCGATCCAGCTCTGGAGCCGCCGATAGACCTCCTGGGTCGTGGCCTCTTCCGCCTCCAGTCGCTCGACGCTGGCCTGCGCCTCCTCGGCGCCGCGACCCTGAACCTCCATAACGGCCCGCAGCAGGCCCTCTAGGCGGAAGCGATCGCGCCCCGAGAAGGCGTCGCGCCGCTCTTGCAGGGTGTTGAAATTCAGCAACTCCAACTCCGGCGGCGCGAACAGCTGCGGATGGCCACCCAGCATCACTCGCAGCAGGGTCGAACCCGATCGCGGCGGTGACAGGACGAAGACGGCCCGCGGGTTCTTTGGCCCGACCGGAAACGGCGCCAGCGCCCGGATGCGGCGCGCCACCTCGACCAAGAGCTCCTCATCCACCGGTCGCGACGGCTTCTCCGCCGTGTCGGAGGCTCCTCCCGCCGACTCACCGCCCCAGACCCTCGCCACCGCCTGCGGATACTCCTTGGCTAGGTAGGCGGCGAAATCCCCGAGGAGCGGAGCGTCGAACAGGGCCACGACGTGGACGATCTCGCCGAGGATCTGCTGCAGACGGTTGATGAAGATAGCGGCGGTGATGGAGTTGCCGCCCAGCCCGAAGAAGCTGTCGCGCCGACCGATCCGCTCCGTCTCCTCTCCCCCGAGCACCTCGCCCCACAACGCGGCGACTCCGCGCTCCAGCGCTGTCCGCGGCGGCTCGGGCTCGGCGGTCCGGACGACCTCGAAGTCGGCGGCCGGCAGAGCCTTGCGGTCCACCTTGCCGTTGGGGCTCAAGGGCAGGGCCGCGAGCATCACGAAGGTCATAGGGACCATGTACTCGGGTAGCGAGGCCGCCAAGTGCGAGCGCAGATCCGCCACCTCGATGGCGGCCTGGTTGGCAGGGACCACATAGCCCACCAGCCGCCAGTCGCCTAACGCCAGGCCTGCCGCCGGCAGGGTCGCGACCACCACCGCCTCGCGCACGGCGGGATGGGCGGCCAGGGTGGCTTCGATCTCTCCCAGCTCGATGCGGAAGCCGCGGATCTTCACCTGGTGGTCCATCCTGCCCAGGAACTCAATGGCGCCGTTCGGCAGATGGCGCGCGAGATCGCCCGTGCAGTAGAGCCGCGTACCGGCCTGGGCCTCCTCTGAGCCGCTGAACGGATCAGGCACGAAGCGCTGCGCGGTCAGCTCGGGACGGCGGTGATAGCCGCGCCCCACCTGCACGCCGCCGATGTGTAGCTCCCCCGCAACTCCGACGGGCGTTGGCTGCCCCGAGCGGTCGAGCACGTGCAGCGTCGTATTGGCGACGGGATAGCCGATGGGTACCACGGCCCGCGAGGAATCACGCCGGCAGTTCCACCAGCTCACGTCCACGGCCGCCTCGGTAGGACCGTAAAGGTTGTGGAGCGGAGCCGAGAGCACCTCGTAGTAGCGCCGCTGCAACTCGAATGGCAGCGCCTCGCCGCTACAGACGACCCTGCGCAACGAAGCGCAGCGGCCCGCGCCCAGACTCTCGAGGAACACCTGCAGCATGGAAGGGACGAAATGGATCGTCGTCACCCCGCGACGGACGATTTCCTCGGCGAGGTAAGCTGGATCCTGGTGCCCGCCCGGCTTCGCCACCACCAGACAGGCCCCGGTCAGCAA
Source organism: Thermoanaerobaculia bacterium (assembly GCA_036399915.1). GTDB lineage: Bacteria > Acidobacteriota > Thermoanaerobaculia > Multivoradales > UBA5704 > DATARR01. The sequence continues at coordinate 3,215 of DASWME010000250.1, read as the reverse complement.
GGGCCAGAAGAACTCCCACACCGAGACATCGAAGCTGAACGGGGTCTTCTGCAGCACCCGGTCCGTGGCGTCGAGACCAAAGGCCTCCTGCATCCAGAGCAGGCGGTTGACGATGGCGCGGTGGGTGTTGAGCGCTCCCTTGGGATGCCCCGTTGAGCCGGAGGTGTAGATCATGTAGGCCAAGTCGTCCGGCTCGACCGGCGCGGCAGGGTCCGCGTCCGCGCCGCTCTGCGCTTCTGGCTCCAGGAGCACGACCTGTGCTTCACCGGACGCGGGCAGCCGCTCCAGCAGCTCGCGTTGCGTCAGCAGCACGGACACGGCCGAGTCCGCGAGCATGTAGGCGAGGCGATCCGCCGGATAGCCCGGATCGAGCGGGACGTAGGCCCCTCCCGCCTTGAGGACGGCCAGCAGGGCCACCACCATCTCGCAGGACCGCTCGGCGCAGACGCCCACCAGCGACTCCCTTCCTACGCCCAGGCCGCGCAGCCGGTGCGCCAGTCGATTGGCCCGGGCGTTGAGCTCGCGGTAGGTCAGCTCCTCGCCGGCGAAGACCACGGCGGCCGCGTTGGGCGTGCGCTCGGCCTGCTGCTCGATGCGCCGGTGCAGGACGAACTCCCCGCCGTAGCGGACGCCGGTGGCCGACCATTCCCGGAGCTGCTGCACCTCGGCTGGGCTCAAGAGGGGCAGCTCCTCCAGAGGACGAGCGGGCTCGGCCACAGCCGCCGCCAGAAGCGTGCGGAAATGCTCCGAGAGCCTCTCGACGGTGGCGCCGTCCAGAAGATCTCGGTTGAAGAGCCACCAGCCGGCGACACCCTCGGGGGTTTCCGTCGCAGTCAGCGTCAGATCGAACTTGGCCGTGCCGGTATCCGCACCCAAGAGGCTCAGGCGGAGCCCCGGGACCTCCGGCGGCTCCGCCGGCGCGTTCTGCAGCACGAGCTGGATCTGGAAGAAGGGAGAGTGGCTCAGGCTACGCTCGGGCGCGAGCTCCTCGACGAGCTTCTCGAACGGCAGGTCCTGATGGGCGAAGGCCGCGAGAGTGACATCGCGGACCCTTTCTAGGAGCTTGCCGAGTCCCGGCCGGCCCGACAGATCGGTGCGCAGGACCAGCATGTTGAGGAAGAGGCCGATGAGCGGCTCGAGCTCCGTCCGCGTGCGTCCCGCCACCGGCGTACCGACCAGGAGATCCTCCTGGCCAGTGTAGCGGGCCAGCAGACCGTTCAAGACCGCCAGCAGCACCATGAACGGGGTGGCCCCAGAGCTCCCGCCCAGCTTGCGGATGGCGCGGCTCAGATCCGCGTCGAGACGCATCGGCCGGCTGCCGCCAAGGTACCGCTGCACGGCAGGGCGCGGCCGGTCGGCGGGAAGCTGGGTCACGGCGGGAGCTCCTGCCAGGCACCGCCGCCAAAACTCTACCTGGCTCTCGAGCGCTTCCCCCTGGAGCCACTGCCGCTGCCAGAGCGCATAGTCTGCGTACTGAACCGGCAGTGCCGGCAAGAGCGAAGGACGTCCGGCGGAGAACGCCGGGTAGAGCGCCGTCAACTCGCCCAGGAACACCTCCAGGGACCAGCCGTCGGAGACAATGTGGTGAAAAGTTAGCAGCAACACCTGCTCGCCCTCCCCCACCCGCAGCAGCGTGGAGCGCAGGAGCGGCCCTGCCGCCAGATCAAAGGGTTGGCGGGCCTCCTCGGCGGCCAAGCAGCGGACTTCCTTCTCCCGGGCGGCCGGCGAAAGCGCCGAGAGATCGACCAGCGGCAGGACCGGCCGGAGATCCTCCCGGATGACCTGCGCAGGACTTCCTGCGCGGATGGCGAAGACGGTGCGCAGCGTCTCGTGGCGGCGGACCACCTCGGCCAGAGATTTGTACAGGGCGGCCACATCCAGCATGCCGCTCATCCGCACGGCGGCAGGGATGTTGTAGACGGCCGATGCCGGCTGGAGCTGGTCGAGGAACCAGAGGCGCTCCTGAGCGAACGACAGGCGGAGGTCCCCCTCGCGGGGCAACGGCTTGAGCTGCGGCAGCTCGCCCCCGCCAGTGGCGAGGACGGTTTCCAGGAGCAGGGCCTGCGCTGCCACGGTAGGCGAGTCGAACACCGCACGCAGGGAAACGCCGGTCTGAAGGGTGTCGCGATAGCGCGAGACCACCTTCATGGCGAGCAGCGAATGGCCGCCAAGGTCGAAGAAGTTGTCGTCCCGCCCTAGAAACTCGATCCCCAGGACTTCCGACCAGACGCCGGCCACGATCTCTTCCAAAGGACCGCGGGGCGCCGCGTAGGGGACACGGGAGATCGTGGACCAGGCCTCGGCCGCCAGGTCGCTCAGGGCCTTGCGGTCCGCCTTGCCGCTCGGGGAGAGCGGCATGGCCGGCAGGGCCTGGAAAGCGGCGGGCACCATGTGCGCCGGCAACCGGTCGCCGAGGGCACGCCTCAATTCTTCGGGGGCCGGCGCCTCTCCCGCCTCCGGGACTATGAAGGCGACAAGGCGCTTTTCACCCTCGCGCTCCAGGACCAGCACGACCGCCTCCCGCACCCCGGGCAGGTCGCTCAGCACGGCCTCGATCTCGCCCAACTCGATGCGGAAGCCGCGCAGCTTGACCTGATGATCGATCCGGCCGAGGTATTCGATGGCGCCGTCGTCGCCCCAGCGCGCCAGATCGCCGGTCCGGTAGAGCCGAGCTCCCGGTTCAGGAGAGAACGGGTCGGGCACGAACCGCTCGGTGGTCAGCTCCGGGCGGCCCAGATATCCCCTCCCGACCTGCACGCCGCCGATCCACAGCTCCCCCGTGACCCCCACCGGCACCGGCCTGTAGCCGGAATCCAGAAGATGGATGCGCGTGTTCGCCACCGGTCGACCGATCGGCACCGTCCGCCGCTCGCCGTCCCGCTCGCAGGCCCAGAAGGTCACGTCCACCGCGGTTTCTGTGGGGCCGTACAGATTGTGCAGACCGGCCTCCAGACGGGCGAAAAAGCGTTGCTGCAATTCGAAAGGCAGGGCCTCGCCGCTGGCGATGACCCGCTTCACGCTCGCGCAGCTCTCGATGCCGGGCTCCTCGATGAAAATCTGGAGCATCGACGGAACGAAGTGCAGGGTGGTGATGCCTTCGCCGGCGATCGTCTTCACCAAGTAGGCCGGGTCTTGATGGCCTCCTGGCCGCGCCATCACCAAACGGGCGCCCACCAGGAGGGGCCAGAAGAACTCCCAGACCGACACGTCGAAGC
>DASWME010000249.1:0-8198 GCA_036399915.1 Thermoanaerobaculia bacterium | reverse complement strand
CTCCTCTCCCCGAGGGAGAGGAGGGAGAACAAACATAATCTTCGGTGTCGGGTTCCCCTCTCTCCCAGTGGGAGAGAGGGGTCAGGGGAGTGAGGGCGTCCGGCTCAGTGGCGGATGGCCACCGTTGAAGTCGTCGTCGAGTGCCGCGTGGCCCGCGCCGGGGCCTCCTGCGGCTTCGGCACCGCGCGGCGCCGCAGGCCGAACGCCTGCCGCAGCACCGGCCCCAGCACGGCCGGATGGAACAGCGCGGCCGGCGGCTTGAGCATGTGGTTGACCTCCTGGAAGCGGCGGAAGACCTCCTGGCTGCGCGGGATCAACTGGATCACCTGCTCGATGTACCAGTGCATGAACCTCACCTTGAGGGTGATCTCGCCGCCCTGCGTGGCCGGCCAGCGCAGGTCCTCGCCCGTGGTGAGCGCCCAGGGAGCGGTCACCAGCTTCGCGACCCGCTTCTGGAAGCGGCGGCTGTCGAGCCGGCCGCTCCCCTCGCGCAGGCACTTCCGCATCTCCAGCGCCTGCAGCCCGGTCAGCGTCATGCCCACGCCATAGACGGGGTTGAAGGAGCAGACCGAGTCGCCGATCGCCGCGAACCCCTGCGGCACCTTCGCCTTCTCGTACCGGCGCAGCCGGTTCTCCGTGCGGCGGTAGCCCCAGATGCGCGAGAGCGGCCGGGCGCGCTCGATGGCACGGTACAGCTCCGGCGACGACAGGCTGCGGGCGAACTGCAGGAATCCCTGCTCGTCCGTCGGCGGGTAGTCGTGCATCACCCCGGCGACCGTCACCAGCCAGCGGTTCCCCTCGATCGGCTGGATGATCCCCGCCCGCGGCTGATATGGCGGCCGGTTCATGATCAGCAGGTTCTTCCAATCCTTCTGGAAGTCCTCGACCGGCTCGTAGATCCGGGTCGCGTACCCCCAGAAGGCGTCCACCACCGTCTCCGCCGGCCGCGAGCAGCCGGCGGCCGCCAGCCACTCCGGCGCCTTCGAGCCCCGGCCGCTGGTGTCCACCACCAGCTCGGCCGCGACCGTCTGCACCTCCGGAGCAACGCCCGCGTCGCGGTGGCGGGGCTGGATCTTCACCCCCTCCACCCGGGCGCGGTCCGCGCTCAGCACGAGGCCGGCCACCTCGAACCCCTCCAGGATCGTCACGTTGGAGTGGGCCTGGAGATGGTGTCGGATCGTCGCCTCCAGCAGCGGCCGGGTGAAGGTGCAGAACTCGAGGCCGATCTCCGCGCGCGGCGACCACCCCGAACGGTAGAGGATGCGGAAGTCCCTGCCCTGGTCGAGGAGATGGCTGCCCGCTGCCACCAGGTCGGCGGTGACTCCAGGGAACAGCTCCTCGACCACCATCAGGCCCCGCTTGAAGAAGAAGTGGAGATGGCGGGCGTGCGGCACGCCGGGGCGGTTCTCGTCCGCTCCCGGCAGATGGTCGCGCTCGATGACGGTGACGCGGTCGAAATGGTCGGCCAGCACGCGCGCCGCGAGCATGCCTCCGATGCTCCCGCCGGCCACGACGGCGTGGCGGCCGGAGACTGTTCCGCCTTCCTTTCGCTGTTGCTGCGAGCTTCGGTCCTGCATGGCGCCCCCCCTTCAGGGAGTTTTTAGAAGTGCTCTACTAAAGATAAGTGCACGTTCGATGCCCAAGCGCGCCACCCTCCCTGACGGGTGTGAGGATTGCCGGAATTCCCTTTCACCTCCTTGAGGAGGTACGGGCGGGACGCCTCCGAGTTATGCTCCGGGGCGGGAGGTGCGGCATGCGTCTGCGAGTCCTCGGCAGCTCCGGCGGCTATCCCGTTCCTGGCAATACCAGCAGCGGGTTCCTACTAGAAAATGGTGCGGCCCGGCTGTGGATCGACGCCGGCAACGGCACCTTCGCCGAGCTGCAGCGGGTGGCCGACTTCACCAGGATCGACGCCCTCCTGCTGAGCCACCTCCACGCCGACCACTGCGCCGACGTCTATCCTCTCCACGTGGCCATACGCTACGGCGTCGGCGGCGGATTACGCATCCCCCTCTACGCCCCTCCCGGCAGCCGCGAGGTCCTGGCGGCGCTGCTGATGGAAGGCGGCTGGGAGCAGCTCGGCGAGGCCTTCGACTTCCACACCATCGACGCCGGGAACACCGTGGAGCTGGGCGGCGTCCGCTTCAGCTTCCTGCGCACCGAGCACCCCGTCCACACCCTGGCGATGCGCGCCGAGACCGCCGGCGCCACCCTCACCTACTCGGCCGACACCGGCCCCGGCGCGGACCTCGCCGGCTTCGCCAGGGGCAGCGACCTCCTCCTCTGCGAGGCGAGCTATCAGGAGGCGCACATGGGCGCGCCCCTCCACTTGAGCGCCCGCCAGGCCGCCGAGACCGCCCGGCGCGCCGGCGCGCGCGAGCTGGCGCTCACCCACGTCTGGCCCACGCTCGATCCCCGCATCTCCCTGGAGGAGGCGCGCGCCGCGGCGGGAGACCTCCCCGTCCGGTGGGCCAAGCCGGGGGAGGTCTTCGAGATCGGCGCTCCTTGAAAGATTTCTAGAGTCTCAATAGGCGCATTGCAAGGAATGCTGCCGAGAGACCGCGCCGGCTCCAGCCGCTCTTCCATGTCCAAAAGTGTCAGCCCTGTCACCGCCGGAAACAGCTTTGTCCTCCGGCACGGTTGACCGTCGAGGCGATCTGCCCTTCGAAGCCTCACCCCCTGGCCCCCTCTCCCTGACGGGAGAGGGGGAACGATTCAGAATCGTCCGCCGTGCAGGGTGCGCTGTGATCCGGCAACACCCTCTGCTCATCGTCCTCCCTCTCCCGTCAGGGAGAGGGAGAAAGAGGGTGAGGCTTCGGAGGGCAGACGGTTCCGACTACCGCTGGGGAGCCGGGCGAGTTGAGCAATCCTTGAGGCCAGGCAAAAATTCGCACGGCGCCGTGCAAGGATTTGTCACTCCTGGACGGGGAGGTCCCGTGCTTTAATGGTCGGGCTGGTAGAGGAGCGAGAACGACATGGGCTTCAGGGAAAGGTTCTTCGGTCCGACCCGCGACGAGGTCTGGAAGCAGCTCTGCGCCGAGATCGGCGCCGACTTCGTGGAGGGGGGCTTCTGGAAGGGGAAGAAGGTCCAGGCCCACGTCCGCAACTGGACCATCACCCTGGACACCTACACGGTCTCCTCCGGGCACAGCCACGTCAGCTACACGCGGATGCGGGCCCCCTTCGTCAGCCGGGACGGCTTCCGCTTCCGCATCTACCGCAAGGGCTTCTTCAGCGGCCTCGGCAAGGCGCTCGGCATGCAGGACATCGAGGTGGGGCACTCCCTCCACTTCGACGAGGACTTCATCATCCAGGGCAACGACGAGGCCAAGGTCCGGACCCTCTTCGCCAACTCCGAGATCCGCCGGCTGATCGCGGAGCAGCCGCAGATCCGGCTGGAGCTCAAGGACGACGAGGGCTTCTTCCAGGGGCGCTTCCCCGAGGGGGTCGACGAGCTGCACTTCCAGGTGATGGGCGTCCTCACGGACGTGGAACGGCTCAAGAAGCTCTTCGACCTCTTCGCCGAGGTCCTGGACGAGCTCTACCGCCTCGGCTCGGCCACCGAGGAAGCTCCGGGAGTGGCGCTGTAGGCGGAACCGCCATGCCAGGCTCCTTCCTCCAGCGGAACGCGAAGCGCCTCTCGGCGCCCGTCTTCGCGGTCCTGCTCCTCGCCATCGCGGGCCTGATCTACACCGGGAGCCTCCTCGGCCGCGGACCGGTGACGATCGGCCTCCAGGTCGCGGCCGTCCTGCTGATGGTCTGGGCGCGGATCACCTTCGGCGTCCGCAGCTTCCACTACGCGGCCAACCCGACCGAGGGGGGCCTGGTCACGGCCGGGCCCTACCGCTACGTGCGGCACCCCATCTACGCCGCCATCCTCCTCTTCCTCTGGGCGGGCATCGCCGCCAACCCGTCGGCGACGAGCGTGGCCTTGGGCCTCGTCGCGACCGCCATGCTCTTCCTGCGGATGCTCTTCGAGGAGACGCTGGTGCGGCAGCGCTACCCGGAGTACGACGCGTACGCCCACCGGACGAAGCGGGTGGTGCCCTTCCTTCTCTGATCGGAGGATGTCGAATGTCCTGGCTCCAGGTCACCGAGAGCGCGCAGCGCCAGATCTGGCTGCGCACCGAGTCCATCATCGGGCTCGCGCTGCCCGAGCGGCATGGCCGCGGCACCCGTCTTCTCCTCCTCTCCGGCACCTCGATCGACGTCACCGAGGACCGCGAGGACCTGCTGCAGAAGATCAAGGAGCTGGAAGGCACCGCGGCCCGCGAGCGGCGGGTGGGGTTTCCGGGGGAGTAGAGGCCGCGCGGGCCGATCAGGCCGAGCCGATGAAGGTCAGCGCCGCGCGCACAGGAGCTGATTGTTGCCGGCATGGATCCCCGTGATGAGCGGACGCGAGGCGGGACAAACGTGCATGCCTTGCGCCGTGGTCACGCTGCCTCCCGCAACCGGATCGATCGTTTCACCCGTCAGCGGGACCTGCCCGACCGTTCTATCCCAGCAACAGGTGAGCTGATTGTTCCCGTGGTGATAACCGCGTGCCCAGGTTCCCGCAGGGCAGGCCAGCATGCCCAGGCGAGCCGTGTTGAGCGTCGAGCACGATTCGTTGGCAGGGGAGACGGCGTCGCGGCAGATCAGGTCGTTACGCCCGATATGGACGCCGCCCATCGCCTTGCCCGCGGGACAGCAGTGCATGCCGTTGCACTGGCTGCCGTAGTCCAGTTGATCGGCCGGTGTGATGCCGGTGAGGAACTGATACGCGGTCGTGTTGTCGATCTCATGTCCCATACCGGGGATGAGCCGGAACTGGAAGCTCGAACCGATGCCGAGGCGAGTGTAGGTGTCCTGCCCCTGGTCGCGGCCCAGAATGCCGCAGTTCACCGTGGCGCCGGGCAGCGTGGAGTAGAAGATCCCGTCCTGATCTCCCCACATGGCGTAAAGGCGCCGTGGCGCGATGAGCGCGGCCAGGTCTCCCGTGTCGAAGAGCAGCGAATCGCCGGGATGGTCGAGACTCGCTGAGAGATTGTGGATGCCCTGGCAGCGATGGTGGCCGACCCGCTGAGGCTCGTTCAGGCATCGGAGGCCCCAGAAGTTCCCGGCGGCCACCACCCGCCCGGTGATCCGCGTGTCCAGAGCGGAAAGGTACATGGCCTGCCAGGCGCCGAGGCTCAACCCCACGGAATGAACGGAACTCCTGTTCACTCCCGGAGTGCTCACCAGAACGGACACGTCCGTCAGCAGATCGAGCGCCATCATCTGGGCGATCAGACCGTCGTGCCCCGTCAGATCGATCAGGTTTTGCATGTACGTCTCGTGATCCTGGCCGCCGATGAGATATTCATTCCAGCTCCGCGTGTCCGGCGCCAGAACGATGAAACCCTGTTGAGCCAGATACTTCGCGTGGGCGTGATAGAGGCTGTCCCACTGGATCGCCGTCTCGTCTTTGCCGCCCGTGCTGTGACCGTGGGTCACGATCGCAGCGGGGAATGAGCCCGTGCTCGTGTATCCGGGAGGAAACAACAGGTAGGCCTTGATGGCCACGCCGTCCACCCGCGAGGGGTAGCTGACCTTTCTGCGCCGGATGCCTTCCTCCGTCACATCGCTTCCAATCGGGGTGATGGTGGGCGCCGTGAGATGGGAGCCGTCCACCGGCAGGTTGAACGCGCGGCTGAGCCAGTTGCGCACCGCCCGCTGCCACGTTGCATGAGGCACGGAGGGGAAGAAGCTCGCGAAGGTCTTCGGAGCATAGGGATTCAGGCTGATGTCCACCGGGCTCGGGATCGGCGAGGGTGTGGCCGGCGCCGTGGCGCACAGAAGCTGATTGTTGCCGATGTGGAGACCGGTCATGAAAGCGTCCTGCGTGGCGCTCGCGGGACAGGCGTGCATCCCGAAGGCGGCGCTGCCGCTGTCCACGGATTCGAAATTGAGCTCGGAATAGCCGCGCCGCCGCGAGAAGCAGCAAGCGAGGAGATTCTTGTCCGCCCGGATCCCTTTCATATACGTGCCCGCCGGGCAGGCGTGCATGTCCTGGCGCACCGTCGGGCCGTCGATGAAGCAGTCCTCGGCGGGCTCCGGCAGCTCCCGGCACAGAAGCTGATTGTTGTCGTGGTGATAGCCGCGCATGCCATAACCCGCGGGGCAGCAGTGCATCCCGAAGCACACCGTGCTCGCGTCCACCACGTCACCGTGCAACGCCAGCACTTCCGTGGGGAGGAACCACATCCCCAATATAAGCAGTGATAATCCTGTCCTGAAGGAAATTGTCTCAAGAGGCATGATAGTCCCCTACAACCAGTTTGTCACCGGCAGGATCGCCGGGGCTTTTCTTAGAGGACAAAGCCGGCAACACCAATCAGCGCCACAAGAGTTGGAATGACAAGTCTGCGCCTGAACATCTCCTATTATATCCCAAACAGGCGCAGCCTTGATCAGGCCGCCAGGTGGTGGTGATCGGGCAGATGATCGCGGTACCGAAGTCCGACCGGTTCAGCGCATCCGTGGAAACTACAGGCAGGGCCGCACCCCCTTCTGCTCGCGGCCCTTCTTCGGGTTCAGGTCGAACATCCAGATCCCGCCGCGCAGCGGCTTCGGCCGCTCCATGGAGACCCCTCCCCAGACCTCAATCCACCGGACCGCCGGCGAACCCGCCCAGGGGACTCCCCGCTCCTCAAGGTCTTTCGTCCTCACCTGTTCTCCTGTGAAAGTCCGGATTAGAATGGAGTTGATGAAGGGAGGAGGTAAGAGCAACGGCGAGGCGCTGGAGCCCTCGGGTCCCCTCCCGGCTCCGGTGAGGAAGCTCTTCTGGGACCTGGAGCCCCGCTCGCTGCGATGGGACCGGGACCAGGAGCTGATCATCGGGCGCGTTCTGGCCTCGGGTCCCTGGGAGACGGTCCAGTGGCTGCGCTCGACCGTGGGGGACGGCGCCATCCGGAGGTGGATCGAGGAGCACGACGGACGGGGCCTCTCTCCCCAGCAACTCCGCTTCTGGCAGCTCGTGCTCGGAATCCCGGTACGCCGGGTCGATGCCTGGCTGCGGAGCGACCGGCGAAGGGTCTGGGACGGCCGGGCCCGTCCATGAGCCTCCACCCCGAGGTCCTGACCGAGCGGCAGCGGAAGGCTCTGCGGCTCCTCGGTCCACAGTCGGCGGCGGACGGCTTCTACCTCGCTGGCGGCACCGCGCTCGCGCTCCATCTGGGGCACCGCCGGTCCGTGGACTTCGACTGGTTCCTCGAAGGCCAACTTCCAGCTCCCCTGCGCCTCGCGCGGGAGATCCAGGACCGCGGCATTCCCTTCGTCACCGGGCAGGTCGAGCGGGGTACGCTGTACGGAACCGTTCATGGGGTCCGCGTCAGCTTCCTCGAGTTCCGCTACCGGATGCTTGATCCCCTCGTCCCCTGGCCGGACTTCGGCTGCCGCCTCGCCGGCCTTCGCGACCTCGCGTGCATGAAGCTGTCAGCCATCACGCAACGGGGCTCGAAAAAGGACTTCATCGACCTCTACGCCCTCGGCCACAGCGGCTTTTCCCTGCCGGACATGCTGGAGTGGTACCGAGCGAAGTTCGAAGTCGAGGACATCGGCCACGTCCTCTACGCCCTGGCCTACTTCGACGACGCCGATGGCGAGCGGATGCCCAGGATGGTCTGGAAGGCGGAGTGGAAGGAAATCAAGAGGACGATCACGGGCTGGGTGCGAGGGGTGTAGAGGTCCGAGATGCCCCACGGACTGGCCGCGTTCTGCGTCTCGGCGGACGCTAGCGTCCCACTCCGGGCGTCCGGACGGTCCTCCGCCGCGGGGGCAAGCCGGAGCCTCTCGAGAGCCCGGAGCCTGGCCTGACAGCCGGCCCGGATCCGCTCGAGATCGCGAGATCTTGCCCTTCGACGGCGCGCTTGCGGCGCCCGTATTCCGCGTGGTTCATGGATCCTCCCCAGTTTTGCCGATGCCAGCCGGGAGCGCAGCGCCGCTGCCGGACTTCGGCACGAGGATCGCGCGGACCCGAGAAGCGTCCGCGGACGCTTTCCGCGCTCCCACCCGGGACCGCCGGCCCGCAACGGACGCTTCGCCCCATAGGTCGAGGGCTTTGCCCCGAGGGTCGGGCGCTTCTTCCCCTGGGTCGGACGCTTCGCCCTGGCCTGGTTGGCGTCCGCCCCAAAGGTCGGACGCTTCGACCCGGCTCCCCAACCGTCCGCCCCGAAGGT
>DASWME010000248.1:0-9746 GCA_036399915.1 Thermoanaerobaculia bacterium | reverse complement strand
CCCCCGGCTCCGAGCGGGCCGAGGCCGAGTACAACCTCGGGCGGCTCCTCGCCGCGGCCGGCCGGCCGGCGGAAGCCGAGGAGCACCTCGGCCGCGCCGTGACGGCCCGTCCCAACCTGGCGGCGGCCTGGCACCACCTGGGCGAGGTGCGCGCCGCCCTGGGCCGGACGGACGAGGCCCTCTCCTGCTGGCGTCACGCTTTGGAGATCGACCCCACCTATACCGCCTCCTACGTCTCCCTGGGCAGGGCCCTCCTCGCCCGGGGCGACCGTGCCGGGGCGCTCCGCTGGCTGCGGCACGGAGCCCGGGCCGCCGCCAGCCCGGAGCAGGTCTCCGCGGCCTTGCGGCTGGCGGAAGGCGGCTGATCGAGGAAGTGAAGCCCCTCGCCTCAGTGCAGCGGGGTGTGGAAGCGCTCTTCTTCTATCCTATCTGGTGCGCGAGGGCCGTCCAGGGTAGCTCTTTTTGAGATGTTTTGAGAAAGTTTTAGGCCATCTTGAGGACTCTTCATTGAGTCCTGTCCTACACTCCTCCCCAATGGTTGGCCAACACCCGGAGGGGAGGAGGAGGAGGGAGCGGCGGATTCAGGGAGGGACGCCGCTCCAATTTGCAGTCTTCTTTTGATGGAGATCGAGGTGGGGTGGGTGGAGAAGCTTCTTTGAATTTCTTTTGATCCTGTGAGGAGCGTGGGGGTAAGGGGCCCGGGGGAGCGATCCACCCGGGCCTTCTTGTTTCTGGCCGGGGACGCGTAGGATTACCGCCCCGGCCGGTTGAACTTCCGCATCAGATCCTCGATCGTCGCCTCCTGCTTGGGCGGCTTCGCTGGAGGGCGGCCGCCGCGGCCGGCGCTTCCCGCTGCCTGGCGGGCGGGCACGGCCGGGGGCTGCTGGAGGGCCTTGATGGAGAGGCTGATGCGCTCGCGCTCATAGTCCACGTCGAGCACCTTCACCTTGACGATGTCCCCCACCTTGACAGCCTCGCGGGGGTCCGCCACCCAGCGGTGGGTCAGCTCGGAGACGTGCACCAGGCCGTCACGGTGGACACCGACGTCCACGAAGGCGCCGAAGTTGGCGACGTTCGAGACCCGCCCTTCCAGCACCATGCCGGGCTGGAGATCCTTGACGGCGGTCACGTCCGCGCGCCACTCCGGGGCCTTGAACCCGGGGCGCGGATCGCGGCCGGGGCGGAGCAGCTCATTGCGGATGTCCTCCAGGGTGTACTTACCGAGGTTTTGCTCCGCGTCGGCGAAGCGGCTGAAGTCGAGCTGGCCCACCAGGTCCGGGTTGCCCACCAGTTTGCCGACCGGCACCTTCAGCGCCTGGGCCATCTTCTCGACGACCTCGTAGCGCTCGGGGTGGACGGCCGTCCGGTCGAGCGGGTTCTCCCCCTCGCGGACGCGCAGGAAGCCCGCGGACAGCTCGAAGGTCCTGGGGCCGAAGCCGGTCACCCTGAGGAGCGACTTGCGCGAGCGGAACGGGCCGTGGGTGTCGCGGTGGTGGACGATGGTGGTGGCGAGGCGCTCGGAGAGGCCGGAGACCCGCCGCAGCAGCGACGCCGAGGCGGTGTTGAGCTCGACGCCGACGTGGTTGACGGCGCCCTCGACGGCGGTGTCCAGCTCGCGATCGAGCGACTTCTGGTCCACGTCGTGCTGGTACTGGCCCACGCCGAGGGAGCGCGGCTCGATCTTGACCAGCTCGGCGAGCGGATCCTGGAGGCGGCGGGCGATGGAGACCGCGCCGCGCAGGGAGACGTCGAGCTGGGGCAGCTCCTCGCGGGCCACGGCCGAGGCGGAGTAGACGGAGGCGCCGGTCTCGGGGACGATCGCCACGACCACCTTGTCGAGCCCGGCCTCCTGGACCGCCTTGCGGGCGAAAGCCTCGGTCTCGCGGCTCGCCGTGCCGTTGCCCACCGCCACGGCGAGGACGCCGTGCTTCTGGACCAGGGAGACGACGGTCCGCGCGGCGCCGGCCTCGTCCGCGTGGGGCGGGACGGGATGGATGACGTCAGTGGCCACGACCCGGCCGGTGCCGTCCACCACGGCCAGCTTGCAGCCGGTGCGGTAGCCGGGGTCGAGCCCCATCACCGGCACCTGGCCGAGGGGGGCCTGGAGGAGCAGGGCTTCCAGGTTGGCGCGGAACACGGCGATGGCCTGGGCCTCGGCCCGCTCGCGCATCTCGGAGCGCACCTCGTTGGTGATCGACGGCCGGAGCAGGCGCTTGTAGCCGTCCGCCGTGGCCGCGGCGATCTCGCGCCCGCAGGGAGTGTCGAGGGGCACGCCCCAGGAGCGGCCGAGGCGCTCGACCTCACGCTCGTCGTCGATCCGTAGATCGGAGACCAGGAAGCCCTCGCGCTCGCCGCGCAGGATGGCGAGCAGGCGGTGGGAGGGGATGTCCATGCCCGGCTCGTCGTGCTCGAAGTAGTCGCGGTAGACGGCGGCCTCGGGATCCTTCTCCTTCTCGGGGAGCACGCGCACGCGGAGCACGCCCTCGGTGGCCAGAACGCGGCGCAGCTCGGCGCGCTCGGCGGCGTTCTCGGAAGTGCGCTCGGCCAGGATGTCCCGCGCTCCGGCGAGGGCGGCCGCCGCGTCCTCGACGCCCTTCCCGGCATCGATATAAGTTCGGGCCAGCTCCTCGGGCCGGGTGCGCGAGGCGGCGTTGGCGAGCAGCGCGTCGGCCAGCGGCTCCAGCCCCCTCTCGCGGGCGATCTGGGCGCGGGTGCGCCGCTTCGGCTTGTAGGGGAGGTAGAGGTCCTCCAGCTCCTGCTTGGTGACGGCGGCGCGGAGGGCCGCTTCCAGCTCCGCCGTGAGCTTGCCCTGCTCGCGGATGCTCTCCAGGATGGCGTCGCGCCGCTCCGCGAGCTCCAGGAAGTACTCGCGGCGCTTCGAGATCGTCTCGAGCTGCAGATCCTCGAGGCCGCCCGTGGCCTCCTTCCTATAGCGGGCGACGAAGGGGACGGTGGCTCCCTCGGCGAACAGCTCGGAGGCGGCCTGGACCTGGCCCGGCCGGCAGCCCACCTCCGAGGCGACGATCTCGACGAAGCGCGGTTCGAGGACGGTCTGGCTCATGGAGTCTCCCTTCGCAGTCGCCGGCGTAGTTTCTCATAGTGGCGCCGCCCGGGCTCTCGCGGGCAAGGGCGGCATTGTTGGCCGGCTTCCTTTCGTGACACGATCCTCTGGTGGGAGACTGAAAGGAGAAACAGGCATGAACGGCGACTTCTTCTATGCGGCGATCGACCCTATGGCCCTGGTGCTTTCGGGGAAGGCTTACCTCATCTGGATAGAGAAAAAACATCCGCACTTACCCAAGGTGGCGGAGATTCGGGAGGCGGTTCGCTCCCTGTCGCCCAGGGAGCAGAAAGAGACGCTCGGAAGAGCCAGGGCTTTGGCGGACTTCGCCAGGAGCGTGGAAGAAGCTATTTCGGCAAAGGCGTAGAAGCAGCACCGCGTCGACTCGGTGCGCGTTCGTCGCGGCCAACCTGTGCGGGAGCTGGACCTGCGGGTTGCTGAACCTCCCGAAGGCCGGACTCCCAAGCGGGGAAGGGTGCGCTCTGATCCCCGGGAACCTTTTCCCGCGACCGGCGTTACAGTGGATTGGAGACGCGAGCGAGCTCATGAGCGTACCGATGGTTGTCGAACAGCCGAGCGACGGGGAGCTGATGGCGCGGGTGCGGGAGGGGGACCGGGACGCCTTCGCGGACCTGGTGGACCGCCACAAGGACGCGGTGGTGAGCTATCTCACCCGCCTGACGGGCAGTCGGGACCGCGCCGAGGACCTGGCCCAGGAGACCTTCCTGCGCCTGTTCCGCTCCGCCGGGGACTACACCGAACAGGGCTACCTCCGGGCCTACCTCTACCGCATCGCCACCAACCTGGTGCGGTCGGAGGAGCGGCGGGAGCGGCGCCTGCGGTTGCTGACGCCGTTCCTCCCCCGGGAGGAGCACGCCGAGCCGGCGGGCCCCTCCGGCCTGCTCCGCCGGGAGCTGCGCCAGGAGGTCGCGGCGGCCGTGGCGAAGCTGCCGCTGCGCTACCGGGTGCCGCTCGTGCTCCATGAGATCGAGGGCTGGTCCTACGTGGACATCGCCCAGGAGATCGGATGCCGGGAGGGCACGGTGAAGTCGCGCGTCCACCGCGGACGCCAGCAACTGAAACAGAAGCTCGACCCCTACTGGAATGGAGGTGCGGCATGGAAGACCACCGGCTAGGGGATCTCTTGCGCGAGCTGCCCCGCGAGCAGGCCCGCCCGGGCTTCACCGCTCGCGTCCTGGAACGCCTGGATGCCGCAGAGCAGCGCTTCGGTCCGCGGCTCGCCCTGGCCGCGGTAGCGGCTGTCATGGTCGTAGCGGTCTCGGCCGGCGCCCTGATGGACCGGCAGGCCGAAAGGCGAGAAGCGATCGAAGCCGCCGAGGCGCAGCGGATCCTCGCGGAGCTGCGCGCCGAGCATGGACGGCTGGAGAGGGAGCTCCGCGAGATGTCCCAGCCTCCCGTGGTGTACATCGGAGGCAACGAAGACGTGGATCTCGTGCTCGATCTTGGCAAGGCGCGCGGGACCGCAGGCGCCACGCCCGCCGCCTACCATGACGAGACGTTTTAACGGATAGGAGAACGTCGCGATGCGCAACGGAAAGGTTTTTCGCGCCGCCGCCTGGGGCCTCGCCCTCGGACTGGCGGCCCTGACGGCAACGGCTCACGCCGACGACAAGGAGCCGAAGAAAGTCGAGAAGCGCAGGGTGGTCGTCGTCGACAAGGACGGCAAGCGGCAGGTCTTCGAGGGGGACGGCCCAATGATGCGCCGCGGCTACCTCGGCGTGGGGCTCACCGAGCTGACGCCGGAGCTGCGGACCCACTTTGGCGTGCCGGAGGACGCGGGGGCCATGGTCGCCAAGGTCGAGCCCGGCAGCCCCGCGGAGAAGGCCGGCATCAAGGTGGGCGACATCCTGACGTCGGTCGACGGCCAGGACGTCAAGTCGAGCTGGGACGTGATGCGCAAGGTCCGCCCGCTCGACGACGGCCAGCAGGTGCCGGTCGAGATCTGGCGCAACGGCAAGGCCCAGAACCTCACCGTCACGATCGTCCAGAAGGAGCGGCCGGAGTTCGATATGGGTCCCCTCTTCTGGAAAGAAGGGGACGGCGAGCCCAAGATCCTCCACCTGGACAAGGACAAGCTGCTGAAGGACTGGCCCAAGGGTCGGGGCGGCCTCGGCGTCTTGAGTCCTGAAGGCCGCCGGCTGGTCACCCCCCGCGAGCTGGAGTTGGAGAAGAAGCTCAAGGAGCTGGAGAAGCGGATCGACGAGCTGGAGAGGCAGCTCGGGAAGCAGAAGGGGTAGCAATCTTCACCGTAGCGGCGGGCCCAAGTGCCCGCCGCCCGTCGCCGGCGACCTAGAACCCCATCACCTCCCGCGCTGCCTTCACCACCTTGCCCTTGTCCGGCAACAGCACCTTTTCCAGGTTCTTGGCGTAGGGCACCGGCCGGTCCGGGTAGGCGACGCGGCGGATGGGCGCGTCGAGCCAGGGGAAGGCCGCGTCGGCCAGGCGGGCCGCCACCTCGGCGCCAAAGCCGAGCGTCAGCGGTGCCTCGTGGACGATCAGGGCCCGGCCCGTCTTCTTGACCGAGGCGAGCACCGTCTCCTCGTCGTACGGCACCAGCGTGCGGAGATCGATCACCTCGGCTTCGACTCCCGACTGCGACAGCTCGTCGGCGGCTTCCATCGAGGTCCAGGTTGAGGCGCCGTAGCCGATCAGCGTCAGGTGCCTGCCGGGGCGCATCACCCGGGCCTCGCCGATCAAGGCGACGAAGTCGCCGTCCGGCAGTGCGCTCTTGATCCGGCGGTAGAGGTACTTGTGCTCGCAGACCAGGACCGGATTGGGATCGCGGATGGCGGCCTTGAGCAGACCCAGGGCGTCCTCGGCCGTGGCCGGGCAGACCACCTTGAGGCCGGCCGTGTGCGCGAACCAGCCCTCGGGGTTTTGCGAGTGGAACGGCCCGGCGCCCACGCCGCCGCCCGAGGGGAGGCGGACGACGATCGGGCAGGGCACCTGCCAGCGGTAGTAGAGCTTGGCCGCCACGTTGACGAGCTGGTTGAAGCCGCAGGAGATGAAGTCGCCGAACTGCATCTCGATGACCGGGCGATAGCCCAGCAGGGCGGCGCCGACGGCGATGCCGATCGTGCCGCTCTCGGCGATGGGCGTGTCGAGCACCCGGTGCGGCCAGCGGGCGTGGAGCCCTTTCGTGGTGCGGAAGGCCCCCTCGAAGGGGCCGATGTCCTGGCCCAGGAGGACCACGGACTCGTCCCGCTCCATCTCCTCGAGCAGCGCCTGGTTGATGGCGTCCACGTAGGTGATCTCGCCGGACGGCCGCGCCGTTACGATGGCTGGGGCTGCCACGACCTCCCGCTCGGGGGGAACGGGAGCGAACACCGGCCGCAGCGCCACCTCGTCCGGCGGCGGCGGCGCGTCGATGGCCCCCGAGATGGCGGTCTCGACCATCTCGGCGATCCGCTGCTCCAGCCGCTCTCGGGCCGCGGCGTCCATCGCGCCCTCCTCCTCCAGGCGGCGGGCGTAGGCCGGCAAGGGATCGGCGGCGCGGTAGAGGGCGAGCTCGTCGGCGGGCACGACCTTGAGGGAGTCGTCCCCCTCGCTGTGGCCGCGCATGCGGCCGAGCATGGCCTCGAGGAGGGTCGGCCCTTGGCCGGCGCGGGCGCGGGCGACGGCGCGGCCGAAGGCCTCGGCCATGGCGTCGGGATCGTTGCCGTCCACGGTCTCGGCGGCGATGCCGTAGCCGGCGCCGCGGTCGGAGAGGCGCTCGGCGGCGTACTGCAGGCGGGCCGGCGTCGAGAAGGCGTAACGGTTGTTCTCGATCACCAGGATCAGCGGCAGCTTCCAGACGGCGGCCATGTTGAGCCCTTCGTGGAAGTCGCCGGTCGAGGTGCCCCCCTCGCCGATGAAGTTGATGGCGACGCGGTCGCTGCCGGACTGCCGGAAGGCGAAGGCGCAGCCGGCCGCCACCGGGATCATCGAGCCCAGGTGGCTGATCATGCCGACGTGCAGGATGCCGTGCTCGGGCGCCAGATAGCCGTAGTGGAACGAGCGCTCGACACCCTGCGAGAAGCCCTCGCCTTTGCCCAGGAGCTGGCAGGCGAGGCGGTGCATGAGGTGATCGGGGTCGGGCCGGCGGCCGTCCGGCTCGCCGAAGCCGAAGCCGGGGAAGGCGCGGGCCGGATCGAGGTAGACGGCGAGGATCGCTCCGAGGTCGCGGTGCAGCGTGCACAGGGCGTCGCCCGGCCCGAGGGCCAGGCCGGCCGGGACGGTGGTGGCCTCGTTGCCCACCTCGCTGTACCACTTGGAGACCCGGCCGGTCAGCAGCAGGGCCTCGAAGCGGGAGTCGAAGTCCCGGGTGAGCTTCATGAACGCGTAACGGAGGAGCCGCTCCCGGGCGCTGGCCGGAGCGGCGACTGCGGTCGGCTCAGGGGAATGGACGGCCATAGGGGCGGAACTCTATCAAGTCACCGCCGCATCCCCCCCACCTGCCTCTCCAGCCGCTTGCGGTGGCGGTTCTCGGGGTCCATCTGGACCAGGATCTTGAGCGCCAGCTCGGCCCTGGCCGCGTCGCCCTGCGCGATGAAGGTCTCGACCTGGCGGACCCCCTGCTCGAGGGCCTGCTGGCGGCGGTGGATCGATTCCAGGCGCTCGACCTCGGCGAACATGGCCGCGGCGCGCGGGCTCGACGGCTGGGCCTTCCCCAGCTCCTGCGCGACCTCCCGGGCGGCGAGCCAGTCTTGCTCCTCGATCGACTGGCGGTAGCGCTGCTCGAACACGGCCGCCTGCTCCTCCCGCTGGATGCTCGCGCGGGCTTCGGTGAGCTGCTGGCGGTAGAGGTCGAGGGTGACGCGGGGGATGTCCAGCCGGGAGAGGGCGTCGAGCTCCTCTCTGGCTTCCACCACCCGGTGGGCCGCGAGCAGCTCCTCGAAGCGGCGCTTCCGCTGATCGATCTCCGCGGCCTGCTGGATGGCGCGCTCGGCCTCTTCCAGCTCGTGGATGAACGCCTCGGCCCGCTTGCCGGCGGGGTCGTTGTGGGCGATCGTCTCCAGCTCGCGCCGGGCCGCCTGGAAGTCCTTCCTCGCGAGCGCCTGCCGTCCGGCCGCCAGGGCCGCCTCCGCGCGCTTGGCCTTCTCGGCCTCTTCGGCGAGGAGCCCGATTTCACCCTCGTACTCGGTGCGCTTGGGGTGGTCCGGCTGGATCTCGAGCAGCGTCTCCAGGGCCAGCCGGGCCAGCGGGAGCTGCTTTTTCTGCAGATAGTTGACGAGCACCTGCTCGGTCTCGGCGGAGCGGAGAATCTGCTTCTCCCGCTCGCGCGCCTGGGCCAGCCGCTCCTTCAGGCGCTCGAGCCCCTGAGCGCGGGGGTTGGCGGCCTCGACCTGCGCGATCAGCTTCTGCGCCTCTTCGAGCCGGCCCGCGGCGAGCGCGGCCTCGGCGCGGGAGATCTCCCCGGCGCTCTCCTGGACCTTCTTGCCCGCCCGCTCGATCTGGGCCAGCAGCTCCAGGCGCTCGGCCCGCGAGAGCTCGCCGGAGCTGCGCTGCCGCGGCGGCTGCGCGGGCGCCGGGGCGGGGGACGGCGCGGCGGAGGCTCCAGCGGCCGCAACCACGGCCGAGACAGGGATCTCCCGGGTCTCGGCGGCGCTCAGGGCGCTCTCCACCCGCTCCAGGGCGTCGATGAAGCTGCGGGCATCGGGGAACCGCTGGTCGCGGTCGCGCTCCAGGGCCCGGCGCACGATGCGGTCCAGCTCGGCGGGGACCTCGACGCGGGGGTTGCGCCCGCGCAGGGGCAGGGGGTCCTCCGAGAGGCGCTTGAAGATAAAGCCGTGCTGGTTCTCGGAGTCGAAGGGCGGCGCTCCGGCGATCATCTCGTAGAGGACCAGGCCGAAGGAGTAGAGGTCGCTCCGGTGGTCGAGCGTCGCGCCGCTGGGCGCCCCGGCCTGCTCGGGCGAGCAGTACTGGAGCTTGCCCATGAACATACCGACCTGGGTGATCTCGAAGCTGGCGTCCACTTCCAGGGTGCGGGCGAGGCCGAGGTCGATGATCTTGACCCGCAGGTTGCCGGCCCTGTCCTCGGTGATCATCAGGTTGTCGGGCGAGAGGTCGCGGTGGATGATCCCGGCCGAGTGGACGGCTTCCAGACCTTGCAATGCCTGGATGCCGAGGCGGACGGCCACCGGCACGGGGAACGGCCCCTGCCGGCGGATGCGGTCGCCCACGTCCTGCCCCTGGATGTGCTCCCAGACCATGTAGAAGCTGCCGTCCGGCAGCGTCGAGAAGTCGTAGAGGATGGCGACGTTGGGGTGCTTGATCTGGGTGGCGAGGCGCGCCTCGCGCAGGAAGCGCTTCTGGGCCGAAGGGTCGGTCGCCAGGTCCTGGCGCAGGATCTTGACGACGCGCAGCTCGTGCAGGTGCACGTGGCGCACCTGATAGACCTCGCCCATGCCGCCGCTGCCGAGGCGCTGGACGACCTCGTACTTGCCGTCGAGGATGGACCCCGGCTCCCGGGAGCTCAAAAGGCACCTCCAGCACTGAAGAGTTGCCTATTGTAACCGGGAACCCTCACCCCCTGGCCCCCTCTCCCGCAAGCGGGTGTGGGGGAACCCGGTTGATGTGGATTGGTCGTTCTCCCTCCTCGCCCTCTGGGTGTGGAGGGCCGGGGAGGTGAGGGCCTACATCTCCTCCAGCAGCTTCTGCCGCTTGGCGTTGAACTCCTCCTGGG
>DASWME010000247.1:0-2586 GCA_036399915.1 Thermoanaerobaculia bacterium | reverse complement strand
CACTCGCCATCCGTAGGCGCGCGTCCGCTGGTGGCGCTTGGCCACAAACAGCGCGAGCCGGTTGTGTGCATGATTCTCGATCAGGTTGAAGTGGCGGGCCGAGTTTCCGTAGCGGAAGTAGCCCGCCCAGCCGCGCAGATACCGGTTGAGGTCCTGCACCACATCGTCAACATCGAGCAGCAGCCGCTCGCGCGCCGTGATTTCTCGGACGCGTTCGCGGGCGTGCTGCATCGCCCGGCGTGAGGGCCAGCGGGCAAGGAACTGAACGTGCTTGGCGCGTTTGGCGCGCACCCACCGGTGATGAAGTAGGGTCGGCGGGAGGTATTCAGGACCGCACGGCACGACTGCCCGACTGGTCGATGGCGCCCTCCCGCCGCCACCTCGATCCGTGCATGCGGTTCTCCCGCACACGGCTCTCCGACGTCCTTCACCGGACGGCATTCGGCTTCTCCCGCCACGGCTTCATCGGCCGTGGCGCAACGACGGTTCCGTGGAGGTCGCTCAGGCCCACGCGTTCGTGCAGCCCCTGCGCCAAGAGCCGGCGGGCGTAAGGGCGTCCGCGCTTGTGGCGCTTGGCTTCCAGCAGGCTGAGCCGGTCGCGGGTGTGGACCATGAGGCGGTGGAACGCCTGGTTGGAGTTTCCGTATCGGAAGTACCCCGACCAGCCGCGCAGGAACAGGTTCAGCTCCTGCACAATCTGTTCCGCCGGCACGAGCAATCGTCTGCGGGCCGTGATCTCACGAACCCGCTCGCGTGCCCGGTGCATCGCCTCGGGCGAGGGGAACCGGATGAGGAACTCGATCTGCTTGCCCCGTCGGGTGCGGGTCGTCGCGAGGCGGTGCTCGAAGCCGAGGAACGTAAATCCCTCGCCCTCGGCCCGCAGCTCAACGATCCGGGTCTTGGATTCCTTCAGCCGTAGGCCGAGTTCATCCAAGATGGCGCGCAACGCATCCAGCGCCGCGAGCGCCTCCGTGCGGGTCTTGCAGATCGCCAGAAGATCATCCGCGTAGCGCACCAGGGTTCCCCTCCCGCGCCGCGCCCACTGCCGGTCAATCCGATGCAGATAGACGTTGCACAGGACGGGCGAAACGACCCCGCCCTGCGGGGTCCCGGCGCCACTTCGCGTGACCACGCCGTCCTGCATCACTCCTGCTCGCAACATCGCGCGCAGCAGCTTCAGGAGGTTGCGGTCGCTGATCCGCTCCTCGATCGCCGTCATCAACCGATCGTGCGGAATCTCCTCAAAACATGAGGCGATGTCCGTCTCGACCACCCACCGCTTGCCCTTCCACGCCTCATCGACGAGGACCTGCAGGGCGTCGTGCGTCGAGCGTCTGGGCCGAAACCCGAACGAGCACGCCAACATGTCGGCCTCGAAGATCGGCTCGATCACCGTCTTCACGGCCGCCTGCACGATGCGATCACGGACCGCGGGGATCGACAGCGGCCGCTGCTCACCCGGCCGACCAGGCTTCGGTATGAAGACCCGGCGTGCCGGCAGCGCACGGTAGCTGCCGTCCTTCAGGTCGCGTTGCAGATCATCGAGGAGCTTGGCGATGCCGTACCCCTCAACGTCCGCGATGGTCTGCCGGTCGATGCCGGCCGCGCCGCGATTGCGGCGCACTTCCTCCCACGCCCGCTCCAGCACGTCCCTGCGAAGGACCTTGTCATAGAGCGCGTGGAAGCGTCGTTGGGGGTCGGCCTTGGCCGCCCGATAGAGCGTTCGTTGCAGTTCTCGGATCTTTTCGTTTGCGACGGTCCTAGCCATGCGGCACTCATCGAACCTTTCCCTACACCAAAACGCACAGACGAAGTAGCGGCGCTTCCCTGGCCGGTGGTTGTGTTGTCCACCAGCTCATCGCGGTACTACCGCCGCCTCCGACGCCCTTCCGGCTCATCCCCCACTTCCCGCTCTCACGGTTATAGGAGGACAACGCTCCGACGCAGACGTCCGCAGCCGTCGGGCCGGGGAGGGCCTCTCCAGTTCCCGTCGCCACCTTCCTGCCATTCCACGTCCCTTACGCCGGGAGGTTCTTCGGGGCTGCAATTTCAGGATCTACGCCCCTTCCATGGCCTTCGCCCTGAGGATCCGGGCTCGGCACCTCCTCGTTCCCGCCCGCCGGCGGGGACTCTCACGACGCGGCAGACTTCGCTTGATGCTGCGGACTGGCAGGTTGCTCCCCCGCCCTGCGGGGCTCTTGACGCTGGGCTTCGACCCGGCCCGTTTCCCGGCCGAGCCGCCAGCCTGCTACCGGGCCTCCTGACAGCTACCCGGACGGGACTCCCACCCGCTGGCGACGACGAGCTTATGTTGAATCAGGTCATCTACAACCACCTCCAACTCTGGACGCACAGCCAAGGAAGTCAACGCCCTCGCCTCCCACCTCCAGATGCGCGATCCTCGTCTTTGAGTCCTTGAGCTCAAGCCCAAGCTCGCCGAGGATCTGCCGCAGCGACGCAAGCGCCGCAGCGGCCTCCGCACGCGTCTGGCACATGGCCAGCAGATCATCCGCGTAACGCACCAGAACCCCATGCCCGCGCTGCGCCCACTGCCGGTCAAGCCGGTGCAGATAGACGTTGCACAGG
>DASWME010000246.1:0-34770 GCA_036399915.1 Thermoanaerobaculia bacterium | reverse complement strand
GACGGAGATGGTGATGCCTGGGGACAACGTGAACCTGGAGGTGGAGCTGATCGCGCCGATCGCGATGGAGAAGGGTGTGCGCTTCGCCATCCGCGAGGGCGGCAGAACGGTCGGCGCCGGCACGGTCACGGACATCCTGGCTTGAGTTTTTCTTCGGGTGCATAAGGGGCAGAGGTCATGGTCAACGAGAAGATCCGAATCCGCTTGAAAGCGTTCGACTACCGCATCCTGGACACGTCGACGCACGAGATCGTGGACACCGCGCGGCGCACCGGCGCCCGGGTGGTCGGGCCGATCCCTCTGCCCACCCACATCTCGCGGTATACGGTGAACCGCTCGCCGCACGTGGACAAGAAGTCGCGCGAGCAGTTCGAGATCCGCACGCACAAGCGGCTGCTCGACATCTTCGAGCCCACCAGTCAGACGGTCGACGCGCTGATGAAGCTGGAGCTGCCGGCGGGCGTCGACGTCGAGATCAAGGCATTCGGCAAATAGCGAAAGTAGCGGGGGCAAGGCGATGGAAGGCATCCTGGGACGGAAGTTGGGCATGACCCAGATCTACGTCGAGGACGGGACGGCGATCCCGGTGACGGTGATCCAGGCCGGGCCCTGTCTGGTGGTCCAGCGCAAGACGGCGGCGGCGGACGGCTACGAGGCGGTCCAGGTCGGCCTGGTCGAGGAGCGGCCGGCGAAGGTGAACCAGCCGCTCGCCGGGCACTTCAAGAAGGCGGGCGTGGCGCCGGTGCGGCAGGTGGAGGAGTTCCGCCTCGCCGACGGCGAGGAGCTCAAGGCGGGCGACGAGGTCAAGGCCTCGATCTTCGCGGAGAAGGAGTGGGTGGACGTCGTCGGCACGAGCAAGGGCAAGGGCTATCAGGGCGTCGTCAAGCGCCACGGCTTCGCCGGCGGCCGGGCGTCGCACGGCTCGATGTTCCACCGCGCGCCGGGCTCGATCGGCGCCTCGGCCTACCCCTCCCGGGTCTTCCCCGGCATGAAGGCGGGGGGCCGCATGGGCGGCGCGCGGGTGACGGTGAAGAATCTGCAGATCGTCAAGGTCGACGCCGAGCGCAACCTGATCTACGTGCGGGGCGCCGTGCCCGGCCCCAAGAGCGGGTACCTGGCGATCCGGCGGGCCAAGCGGGGCTGACAATCATGAAGATCCCAGTGAGGAATTTCGACAACCAGCAGGTGCGCGAGATCGAGCTGCCCGAGGAGATCTTCGGGTATCCGTACAAGGAGCACCTGATCCACGAGGCCGTGCAGGCCTACCTCGCGGCTTTGCGGCGCGGCACGCACAAGACCAAGGACCGCTCCGAGGTCTCCGGCTCGGGCAAGAAGCTGTGGCGCCAGAAGGGCACCGGCCGGGCGCGCACGGGCGGCATCCGCAACCCCAAGTGGCGGAAGGGCGGCACCGTGCACGGCCCGGTCCCCAGGAGCTACGAGAAGGACCTGTCGCGGCGGGAGAAGAAGAACGCCCTCAAATCCGCCCTGTCACGCAAGCTCGCCGAGGAGTCGATCGTGGTGCTCGACGGCTTCGCGCTCGACAGCCACAAGACGCGCGATCTCGTCGCGCGGCTGGGCGGACTGGGCATCGACGGCAAGGCGCTCCTGGTCGACAACCTGGAGAATCAGAACCTCGCGCTGGCGTCGCGCAACGTCCGGGCGCTCAAGGCGGTCGACGCGCTGGCGGTCAACGTCTACGACGTGGTGGACCGGCGTTACCTGGTGCTGACCGAGGAGGCGTTGAACCGCTTGGTGGAGGTGCTGGCGAAATGAGAGTCCAGGAAGTGATCCGCCGCCCGTTGATCACCGAGAAGTCGACGGAGCTCAGGGACGACAAGAACGTCATCGCCTTCGAGGTGGCGCGGAACGCCAACAAGATCCAGGTCAAGCGCGCGGTCGAGGCCCAGTTCAAGGTCAAGGTGGCCGAGGTGCGCATCGCCAACGTCCACGGCAAGGTCCGCCGCCAGGGCCGCTTCGTCGGGCGCCGTCCCGACTGGAAGAAGGCCTACGTGCGCCTGGCCGAGGGCGAAAAGCCGATCGAGTTCTTCGAGGGGATGTAAGAGATGGCGATCAAGCAGAGGAAGCCGATCAATTCTTCGAGCCGGTTCCAGACCTACCTGACGTTCGAGGAGGTCACCCGGGAGAAGCCGGAGAAGTCCTTGACCCGCGGCAAGAGCAAGACCGGCGGGCGCAACAACCGCGGCCACCTGACGTCGTGGTGGCGCGGCGGCGGCCACAAGCGGCGCTACCGCGTCATCGACTTCAGGCGCGACAAGCACGGCGTGCCGGCCAAGGTGGCGTCGATCGAGTACGACCCCAACCGCTCGGCCCGCATCGCGCTGCTCCACTACGCCGACGGCGAGAAGCGCTACATCCTCTGGCCGGACGGCTTGAAGGTGGGCGCCGAGGTGATGTCGGGCGAGGGCGCCGAGGTCAACGTCGGCAACGCGCTGCCGTTGAAGCGCATCCCGCTGGGCACGGTGATCCACAACATCGAGCTGAAGATCGGCAAGGGGGGCCAGATGGTGCGGAGCGCCGGCGCCGGCGCGCAGCTGATGGCGCGCGACGGCGGCTGGGCGCAGGTCAAGCTCCCCTCGGGCGAGGTGCGGCGCGTGCACGTCGACTGCTACGCCACGGTGGGCCAGGTGGGCAACCTGGACCATGAGAACGTGTCGGTCGGCAAGGCGGGGCGCAACCGCTGGCTCGGCTGGAAGCCGCACAACCGCGGCGTCACCATGAACCCGGTGGACCACCCGATGGGCGGCGGCGAGGGCCGGACCTCCGGCGGCCGCCATCCCACGACGCCCTGGGGCGTGCCGACCAAGGGCTACAAGACCCGCAACAACAAGCGCACGGACAAGATGGTCGTCCGCCGCCGGAACCAGAAGTAAGGAGCGAGCCATGTCGCGTTCACTCAAGAAGGGCTACTTCATCGACGGCCACCTGCTGGAGAAGGTGACGGCGATGAACGACCGCGGCGACCGGCGGGTGATCAAGACCTGGTCGCGCCGCTCGACGGTGATCCCGGAGATGGTCGGTCACACGCTCGCGGTGCACAACGGGGCGAAGTTCATCCCGGTGTACGTCAGCGAGAACATGGTGGGTCACAAGCTGGGCGAGTTCGCGATGACGCGCACGTTCCGCGGGCACAGCGGCAAGAAGGCCGAGAAAGGCGCCAAGCCCCGGTAGGGGGCGGGGCATCGGGAGGAGCGGACATGGAAGTGACAGCGCGGCTTCGCTACGCCCCCGGCTCGGCGCAGAAGATGCGCCTGGTGGCCGACCTGATCCGGGGCAAGGGGGTCCAGGAGGCGGTGAACCTCCTCGAGGTCACCAACAAGGCGGCGGCCCGGCACGTCAGGAAGTGCCTGAAGTCGGCGATCGCCAACGCCGAGAACCGGGAGGACCACGTGGACGTGGACCGGCTGTTCGTCAAGGAGATCTGCGTCGACGGCGGGCCGGTGATGAAGCGGGTGCGCCCGGCGCCGATGGGCCGGGCGTTCCGGGTGCTCAAGCGGTTCAGCCACATCACGATCAAGCTCGACACCCGCAAGGGTGACGGCAAGTAGGAGAGGACGAAACGTGGGTCAGAAAACGCACCCGTACGGGTTCCGGCTCGTCTACAACAAGACCTGGCACTCGCGCTGGTATGGCGAGGCGCACTACGCCGACACGCTGCACGAGGACCTGAAGCTCAGGAAGCGGCTGAAGGCCCGGCTGGGCCATGCCGGCGTGTCGGAGATCGACATCGAGCGCGCCGCCGACAAGCTGCGCGTCACCATCTACACCTCGCGGCCGGGCATCATCATCGGCCGCCGGGGCGCCGAGGTGGACAAGCTGCGCGATGACCTGCAGAAGGAGATGGGCCGCGAGGTGCACATCAACATCCAGGAGATCCAGCGTCCAGAGCTCGACGCCCAATTGGTGGCCGAGTCGATCGCCGGCCAGCTCGAGCGGCGCGTCTCCTTCCGGCGGGCGATGAAGAAGGCCATGGAGTCGGCGTTCCGCTTCGGCGCCAAGGGGGTCAAGATCATGGTCTCCGGCCGCCTGGGCGGCGCCGAGATCGCCCGCTCCGAGTGGTACCAGGAGGGGCGGCTGCCCCTGCACACGCTCAAGGCCGACATCGACTACGGCTTCGCGGAGTCGCGGACGACCTACGGAGTGATCGGCGTCAAGGTCTGGGTCTACAAGGGGGACCTGCTCAAGGAGAAGGGCCGCCGCGCGACGGCTTGAGGCTCGGGAGAACGCAGTCATGTTGATGCCGAAGAAGGTCAAGTTCAGGAAGCAGCAGCGCGGCCGGCGCGCCGGCATGTCGAAGGGGGGCAACTACATCGCCTTCGGCGACTACGCGCTGCAGGCGCTCGAGCCCGGCTGGGTGACGGCCCGGCAGATCGAGGCGGCCCGTATCGCCATCTCCCGCCACGTCAAGCGCGGCGGCAAGGTGTGGATCCGCATCTTCCCCGACAAGCCGATCACCAAGAAGCCGCTCGAGACCCGCATGGGCAAGGGCAAGGGCAACCCCGAGGAGTGGGTCGCCGTGGTGCGGCCGGCGCGCATCCTCTACGAGCTGGAAGGGGTGCCCGCCGACATCGCGGAGCAGGCGATGCGTCTCGCGGCGCACAAGCTGCCGATCAAGACGCGGTTCATCACGCGCCACGAGGAGCTGAGGTGAGACGATGAAGGCTGCGCAATTTCGCGATCAGACGACCGAGGAGCTGCGGGACCGCGAGCGCGAGCTCGCCGAGCAGCTCTTCGCCCTGCGCCTGCAGAAGGTCACCGGCCAGCTCGAGAAGCCGGCGCGGGTGCGGCAGGTGCGCAAGGATCTGGCGCGCGTGCTGACCATCCTGCGCGAGCGTCAGGAAGAAAGCAGGTAGGAGCGGACAGGCTTATGGCGGACGACATGGTGGACATGGCAGGGACGACGGAGCAGGGCGCCGCGGCGGCGCCGGCCCCCCAAAAGGGGCGCCGGCAGGTCAAGGTGGGCCGGGTGGTGAGCAACAAGATGGACAAGACGGTCGTGGTGGCCGTCGAGAACACGGTGACGCACCGGCTCTATCACCGGTACATGAAGAAGACGAAGAAGTTCCACGCCCACGACGAGGAGAACCGGTGCAACGTCGGCGACGTGGTGGAGATCGTCTCCAGCCGGCCGCTGTCGAAGACCAAGCGCTGGCGGGTCCGCGAGATCGTCAAGCGGGCCGAGTAGGGGGTGTTGAGACCATGATCCAGATGGGAACGATTCTCGACGTGGCGGACAACTCGGGCGCCAAGAAGATCGCCTGCATCCACCTGCGGGGCGGCTCGGCGGGGCAGTACGGCCGGTTGGGCGACGTGATCACCGCCTCGGTCAAGGAGGCGGCGCCCGACGGCACGGTGAAGAAGGGGCAGGTGGTCAAGGCGGTGATCGTGCGCACCGTCAAGGAGCAGCGGCGCAAGGACGGCAGCTACATCCGTTTCGACAACAACTCCGCCGTGCTGGTCAACGACGCCGGCGAGCCGATCGGCACGCGCGTCTTCGGCCCGGTGGCACGCGAGCTGCGCGAGAAGCGGTTCATGAAGATCGTCTCCCTGGCGCCGGAGGTCATCTGAGATGTCCAAGGTGAATGTCAAGAAGAACGACCAGGTGCTCGTCACGACGGGCAAGGACCGCGGCGCCCGCGGCCGGGTCCTGCGCGTCCTCGCCAGCGAGGGCAA
The DNA here is from genome assembly GCA_036399915.1 of Thermoanaerobaculia bacterium. Lineage (GTDB taxonomy): Bacteria > Acidobacteriota > Thermoanaerobaculia > Multivoradales > UBA5704 > DATARR01. Next base: position 29,079 of record DASWME010000246.1, on the reverse strand, counting down.
GGCCATCGTCGAGCGCGTGAACATGATCAAGCGGCACACGCGGCCGAACCCGAACAAGGGCATCCAGGGCGGCATCCTCGAGCGCGAGGCGCCGATCCAGATCTCCAACCTGAAGGTGATCTGCCCCGAATGCGGCAAGGCGTCCCGGGTGGGCCGCAAGCGGCTCGACGACGGGCGCGGCGTCAGGGTGTGCAAGAACTGCGGCGCCACCTTCGGCTAGGCGCGAGGCAACGGATATGGCGAAGAACAAAGACGGCAAAGACACCAAGGGCGGCAAGGCGAAGGCCGCGGCGCCGGCTCCCTCCGGGCCGGCGCGGCCGACTCCGGAGGGGTACGTACCGCGCCTGAAGCAGCGCTACGCCGAGGAGGTCGTGCCCAAGCTCCAGAAGGAGTTCGGCATCGGCAACGTCATGGCGGTGCCGCGCCTCGAGCGCATCTCGCTCAACATGGGAGTGGGCGAGGCGATCCAGAACATCAAGATCCTGGACGACGCGGTCGAGGAGATGGCGGCGCTCGCCGGCCAGCGGCCGACGGTGACCCGCGCCCAGAAGTCCATCGCCGCCTTCAAGGTGCGCGAGGGCATGCCGATCGGCTGCCGGGTGACGCTGCGCGGCGACCGCATGTGGGAGTTCCTGGACCGGCTGATCACCGTCGCGCTGCCGCGCGTGCGCGACTTCCGCGGCGTGCCGACGAAGAGCTTCGACGGCCGCGGCAACTACACGCTGGGCGTGCGGGACCACCTGATCTTCCCCGAGGTGGACTACAACAAGGTCGAGCGTTCCAAGGGGATGAACATCACGATCGTGACGACGGCCGGCAACGACGAGCGCGCCCTCTATCTGCTGCGCGAGCTCGGCATGCCGTTCACGCGCTAGGAGGCTTCGGTGGCGACCACTGCGAAGATTGCGAGAGAGACGAAGAAGTTGAAGCACGAGGTGCGGCACCGCAACCGCTGCCGGATCTGCGGCCGCCCGCGGGGGTACTACCGCAAGTTCGGCCTCTGCCGCATCCACCTGCGGGACCTGGCGCTGCAGGGGTATCTGCCGGGCGTCATCAAGGCGAGCTGGTAAGAGGAGACGGACGCAATGAGCATGACCGACCCGATCGCGGACCTCTTGAGCCGGATCCGCAACGCGCAGATCGCCAAGCACGACCGGCTCGACGTGCCGATCTCCAAGCTGAAGCTGGAGGTCGTCAAGCTCCTCAAGGAGGAGGGCTTCGTCAGGAACTTCCGGGAGATCGCGGGGACGCCGGTGGGCACCCTGCGCATCTTCCTGCGCTACAGCGCGGAGGGCGTGCCGGCCATCTCTCACCTGCAGCGGGTGAGCAGGCCCGGCCGCCGGGTCTACCGCAAGGCGGACGAGATCCAGCCGGTGCGCAACGGCCTCGGCATCGGGATCGTCTCCACGTCGCAGGGCCTGCTGACCGACGCCCAGGCGCGCGAGCGCCGGATGGGCGGCGAGCTGCTCTGCCAGGTCTGGTAGGAGTCAAGGCTATGTCGCGGATTGGTAGGATGCCGATTCCCGTCCCCACGGGCACCCGAGTGGAGGTGCGGGACGGGGTGTTCGTGGCCGAGGGCCCCAAGGGCCGCGTCGAGCAGGCGCTCTTCGCCGGCTTCCCCGTCGAGGTCAAGGCCGGCGAGGTCGTCGTCTCGCGCCCCGGCGACAGCGGGCCCGAGCGCTCGCGCCACGGCCTGCTGCGGGCGCTGCTCGCCAACGCCGTGCAGGGGGCCGCGGGCGGCTTCTCGAAGCAGCTCGACATCGTGGGCGTGGGCTACCGCGCCGAGGTCAAGGGGAATCAGGTGCAGTTCGCCCTCGGTTACTCCCATCCGGTGCTGTACGACATCCCGGAGGGGATCAGGATCGAGCTGGACGCCAAGGCCAACCGGGTGACCGTCTCCGGCGCCGACCGCCAGAAGGTGGGGCAGGTGGCGGCCGAGATCCGCAACCTCAGGCGGCCCGACCCATACAAGGGCAAGGGCATCAAGTACACGGGCGAGGTCCTGCGCCGCAAGGTCGGCAAGGCCGGTGGCAAGTAAGGGGGCCGGGGCAATATGAGCGAGCACGTCACGTTGCGAATGAAGGCGAAGCGGGAGCGCCGCGAGCGCGCCCACCTGCGGGTGCGCAAGCGCGTGCGCGGCACGCCCGAGCGGCCGCGGCTGTCGGTCTACAAGAGCCTGCGCTACATCTACGCGCAGGTGATCGACGACGAGCGCGGCGTCACGCTGGCGGCCGCCAACTCCTCCGATCCGGCGGTCCGCGAGGCGGTGGGCAAGTCGACGGCCGGCAAAGAGGCGGCGAAGCGGGTCGGCGAGCTGGTCGCTGCGCGGGCGAAGGAGAAGGGGATCGAGAGGGTGGTCTTCGACCGCGGCGGCTACGTCTATCACGGCCGCATCCAGGCGCTGGCCGACGCGGCCCGCGAAAAGGGTCTGCAATTCTAGGATTGGTTTCTTAGGGCGCGGCAAGCCTGCCGCGCCCGGGCGAAGGAGACGAGCTTGGCCAGGGACTTCGAGCGCGAGAGCGAGTTTTTCGAGCAGGTCGTCCACATCAACCGCGTGACCAAGGTGGTGAAGGGGGGCAAAAACTTCTCCTTCTCCGCCCTGGTGGTGATCGGCGACGGCAACGGCCGCGTGGGCTACGGCGCCGGCAAGGCGAAGGAGGTGCCGGTGGCGATCCGCAAGGGCATCGAGATCGCCAAGCGGAACATGGTCCAGGTGCCGATCAAGGGGACGACAATCCCGCACGAGACGGTGGGCACATTCGGCTCCGGCCGCGTGCTGCTGAAGCCGGCCTCGGAGGGCACCGGGGTGATCGCCGGCGGTCCGGTGCGCGCGGTGGTGGAGACCGCGGGCATCCAGGACATCCTGACCAAGTCCCTGGGCTCGACCAATCCGCACAACGTGGTGAAGGCCACCTTCGCCGCGCTGCTCAGCCTGCGCAGCGAGGCGGACGTGATGGCGGCGCGCGGCCTCTCCGACCGGGTCCGGGAGTCGGCGCCCGCAGCGCCGCGGCAGGCCCCCCCGGCGGAGGCCGGAGCGTGAGAGGAAGGGACATGGCGAACGAAGGCAAGACGATCAGGATCCGCCAGGTGAAGAGCGCCATCGGCACCCGGCGCGAGCACCGCGAGGTGCTTAAGGGGCTGGGCCTGCGCCGCATCCGTGACGAGGTCGAGCGCCCCGACACGCCGGCGGTGCGGGGCATGGTGAAGAAGATCCAGTATCTGCTGGAGGTCGAGGAATGAAGCTGCACGAGCTGTCCCCGGCGAAGGGGAGCAAGCATTCCAGGAAGCGGGTGGGGCGCGGCCCCGGGTCCGGGCTGGGCAAGACGGCCGGCCGCGGCGAGAAGGGGCAGAAGTCCCGCACCGGCTACAGCCGCCGGCCCGGCTTCGAGGGCGGCCAGATGCCGCTCATCCGCCGGGTCCCCAAGCGCGGGTTCAACAACATCTGGAGGGTGGAGTACGCGGTCGTGAACCTCTCCCAGCTCGCCGACTTCGAGGGCGACGTGACGCCCGAGGCGCTCGTCGAGCGCGGTCTGGTCCGCTCCGGCCGGAAGGTCAAGGTGCTCGGGGACGGCGAGATCGGCAAGCCTCTTCGCGTCGTCGCCGACAAGTTCAGCAAGTCGGCCCGCGAGAAGATCGAGGCCGCGGGCGGCCGCTGTGAGGAGCTTCAGGCGTGATCGAAAGTTTTCGCAACATCTTCGCGATCCCCGACCTCCGCAAGCGGGTGCTGTTCACGTTCGGCCTGCTGGCGGTCTACCGGATCGGCTGCCACATCCCGAGCCCGGGCGTCGATCCGCAGGCGCTGCTCGAGTTCATGCAGTCGCAGGCCCAGGGATTCCTGGGGTTCGTCAACACCTTCACGGGCGGCAGCCTGCAGAAGATCGCGGTCTTCGCGCTGGGCATCATGCCCTACATCACCGCCTCGATCATCCTGCAGTTGCTGACGGTGGTGTGGCCGTACCTCGAGAAGCTCTCCAAGGAGGGCGAGCTCGGCCGGCGCAAGATCACCCAGTACACCCGCTACGGCACGGTGGTGATCTCGATCATCCAGGGCACGGGCATCGCGGTCTGGCTGGAGCGCATGACCACTCCGGGCGGCGCGCCGCTGGTGCCGAGCCCGGGCTGGGGCTTCCGCGTGCTGACCGTGATCACGCTGACGACCGGCACGGCGTTCATCATGTGGCTCGGCGAGCAGATCAGCGAGCGGGGCATCGGCAACGGCATCTCGCTCATCATCTTCGCCGGCATCGTGGTGGGCTTGGTCCCGGCCATCGGCACGACTATCGACAGCGTGCAGCGGGGGAACCTGAGCCTGTTGGCGCTGGTTCCCCTGCTGGTCTTCATGGTGCTGGTGGTGGCCTTCATCGTCTACATGGAGCGGGCGCAGCGGCGCATCCCGGTGCAGTACGCCAAGCGCGTGGTGGGCCGCCGCGTCTACGGCGGGCAGAGCACCTACCTGCCGCTGCGGGTCAACACCGGCGGCGTCATCCCGGTGATCTTCGCCAGCTCCGTGGTGACGGTGCCGACGGTGATCGCCGGCGTAATTCAGAACGAGGGGGTGCAGAAGGTCGCCAGCTACGTCTCCTACGGGCAGCCGATCTACTACCTCCTGCAGGTCATCACCATCATCTTCTTCTCCTACTTCTACGTGTCGATCATCTTCAATCCGTCCGACCTCGCGGAGAACATGCGGAAGTACGGCGGGTTCATCCCCGGCATCCGGCCCGGCAAGCGGACGGCCGAGTACATCGACCGCATCCTGACCCGGCTGACGCTGGTGGGCGCCATCTACCTGGCGGCGGTGACCGTGCTGCCCGAGTTCCTGCTCACCGGCATCCACGTGGCGGGGATCCCATGGCTCGGCCCCCGAATCGCGGGGTTCTTCCCCACCTGGTTCACGGAAGGGTTGGGGATCCAGTTCTACTTCGGCGGCACGTCGCTCCTCATCGTGGTGGGCGTCGCGATGGATACGATCCAGCAGATCGAGAGCCAGCTCGTGATGCGCAATTACGAGGGCTTCATGAAGAGGGGCCGTATCCGTGGGCGACGCGGCTGAAGATCATGCCGCCCGGGTGGTCTTGCTGGGGCCTCCGGGAGCCGGCAAGGGGACCCAGGCCCAGGTGCTTGGCCGGCACCTGGGCGTCCCCGCCATCTCGACCGGCGACATGCTTCGCGGGGCGGTGACGGAGGGTTCCGAGTTGGGGCGGAGGGTGCAGGGGATCATGGCCTCGGGCGCCTTGGTGGACGACGGGACCATGGCCGAGGTGGTGCGCGAGCGGCTGGGCAGGCCGGACGCCTGTCGGGGGTTCCTGCTCGACGGCTACCCGCGGACGCTGCCGCAGGCCGAGACGCTGGCGGGCATCCTGCGCGAGAGGGGCCGGGAGCTGGACGCCGTGCTGCTGGTGGACGTGCCCGAGGACGAGCTGGTGCGGCGGGCCCTGCTGCGGGGGCGGGCGGACGACAGGGAAGAGGTGATCCGGGAGCGGCTCAGAGTGTATCGGGAAAAAACTGCGCCGCTGATCGGTTATTATAGGGAGCGCGGTCTGCTGCGCGAGATCGACGGGAACCGCCCGATCGAAGAGGTGACGGCCCGGATGCTCGGCCTTTTTGGACGCATTGGGGTCGGCTGATGGCGGCGGTGCTCAAGACCGCGGGCGAGATCGAGCTGATGGACCGGGCCAACCGGATCGTCCACCAGGTGCTGGACGCGGTCGGCGAGCGCATGGTCCCGGGCGTCAAAACGCGCGAGCTGGACCGCCTCGCCGAACGGGTCATCCGCGACGCTGGAGGGGTGCCGGCCTTCCTGCATTACCGGGGCTATCCGGCGACGCTGTGCATCTCGGTCAATGACGTCATCGTGCACGGCATCCCGGGCGAGGTTCCGCTCCGGGAGGGGGACATCGTCGGGATCGACTGCGGCGTCCTCTACAAGGGGTACTACGGGGACGCGGCGCGGACCTTCGCCGTCGGCGAGGTCAGCACGGAGGCAAAGCGGCTGCTCAAGGTGACGGAGGAGGCGTTGCGCTTAGCCGTCGCGCAGGTGCGGCCGGGCGGGCGGGTGCAGGACATCGGCTGGGCCGTGCAGCGCCACGCCGAGAGCCACGGCTACTCGGTGGTGCGGGAGTTCACCGGGCACGGCGTCGGGGCCTCGCTGCACGAGGATCCGCAGGTGCCGAACTTCGGCGAGCCCGGCAAGGGGCCGAAGCTCAAGCCGGGGATGGTGCTGGCGATCGAGCCGATGATCAACGCCGGCCGGTGCGAGGTCAAGATGGACCCCGACGGCTGGACGGCGCGCACCGAGGACGGATCGCTGTCCGCCCACTTCGAGTATTCGGTGGCGGTGACGCCGTCCGGCGCCCGGGTGCTGGGCATTTAACAGGAGAGAGGACGGGTTGTCCAAGAAAGAAGAGGCGATCGAGGTCGAGGCGGTGGTGGTCGAGCCGCTCCCCAACGCGATGTTCCGCGTCGAGGTGGAGCTGAACGAGAACAAGCACCAGGTCCTGGCGCACATCTCCGGTAAGATGCGCAAGCACTTCATCCGGATCCTGCCCGGGGACCGGGTGCTCGTCGAGCTGTCGCCGTACGACCTCAAGCGGGGCCGCATCGTCTACCGCCTGAAGTAGGCGGCCGGGAAAGCGGCAAGGGAGTCGGACATGAAAGTACGTTCGTCGGTCAAGCGGATCTGCCCGAAGTGCAAGATCGTCCGGAGGAAGGGCGTCGTGCGGGTGATCTGCGAGAACCCGAAACACAAGCAGCGTCAGGGATAGGGAGTCGCCAATGGCACGTATCGCAGGAGTCGACCTGCCGCAGAACAAGCAGGTCTGGATCGGGCTCACCTACATCTACGGGATCGGCCGCTCGCGGTCGAAGGACATCCTCGCCAAGGCCGAGGTCCCCGAGGTCACCCGGGTCAGGGACCTGACCGAGGACGAGGCCCGGCGGATCCGCAAGGTCATCCAAGACGAGGGCCGGGTGGAGGGCGACCTGCGCAAGGAGATCAGCCAGAACATCAAGCGGCTGATGGAGATCGGCTGCTATCGCGGCGTCCGCCATCGCCGGGGGCTGCCGGTCCGCGGCCAGCGCACCCAGACCAACGCCCGCACCCGCAAAGGGCCGCGCCGCGGCGCCGTGGCGGGCAAGAAGAAGGCGACCAAGAAGTAACCAGGGGACGGAGACGAGATGGCCAAAGCGGAAGGCAAGAAGGACAGGAAGGGCGGCAAGCGCAAGGAGAAGCGCAACGTGCCGCACGGCGTCGCCCACATCCAGGCGACGTTCAACAACACGATCGTGTCGATCTCCGATCCGGAGGGCAACGTCGTCGCCTGGTCGTCGGCCGGCCGGATCGGTTTCAAGGGCTCGCGCAAGGGCACTCCCTTCGCGGCCCAGGTGGCGGCGCAGAACGCGGGCAACACCGCCAAGGACGCCGGCGTGCGCAGCGTGGACGTGATGGTCAAGGGCCCCGGCGCGGGCCGCGAGTCGGCGGTGCGCGCGCTGCAGGCCGCGGGCATCGAGGTCAAGTCCATCAAGGATGTGACGCCGATCCCGCACAACGGCTGCCGGCCGCGCAAGCGCCGCCGCGTGTAGTCGCGATCATTCTCGGGACCGCCGAGCGTTCCTAAGCCCCGGGCGTGCCGGGGCTCCTCGCGCGTCTTCCCAAGCTGAAGTCCCCGTAGCCTCGGGGAGAGGACGTCAAGGAGAGATCCAAGTGGCAAGGTATTCAGGACCCGTCTGCCGGCTCTGCCGGCGCGAACGGATGAAGCTGTTCCTCAAGGGGGACCGCTGCTTCAAGGAGAAGTGCGCCGTCGAGCGCCGCAACTTCCCCCCGGGCCAGCATGGCACCCGGCGCGGCCGGCGGACGCTCGGCTACGGCTTGCAGCTCCGCGAGAAGCAGAAGGTCAAGCGCATCTACGGCGTGCTCGAAGCGCAGTTCCGCAACTACTTCGCCGAAGCCGACCGCCGCAAGGGTATCACCGGCGAGAACCTGCTGGTGATGCTGGAGCGGCGCCTGGACAACGTCGTCTACAGCCTCGGCTTCGCGGCCTCGCGCGCCCAGGCGCGGCAGTTCGTCCGCCACGGCCACGTGCAGGTGGACGGCCGCAAGATCACCATCCCCTCCTATCAGGTGAAGGCGGGGGAGACGGTCTCCATCAAGGAAGCCAGCCGCAAGAACCCGCTGATCCGCTCGAGTGTCGAGACGGCGCGCGGGCGCGGCGTTCCGGAGTGGCTCGAGTTGGACGCTGAGAACACCACGGGCAAGGTGCTGCGGCTGCCGGTCCGCGAGGACATCAAGCTCCCGATTCAGGAGCAGCTCATCGTCGAGCTCTACAGCCGCTGACGCCGGGCAGAACCGCAGAGAAGGAGTTCACTTATGCTTTGGAAAGGTTTTCAACGCCCCAAGCGCGTTGAGGTCGATACCGAGACCCTGACTCCAACGTACGGCCGCTTCACGGCCCAGCCGTTCGAGCGGGGCTTCGCCACCACCATCGGCAACGCCCTGCGGCGTTGCCTGCTGTCCTCGATCGAGGGCGCGGCCATCACCGCGGTCAACATCGAGGGCGTGCTGCACGAGTTCTCGTCCATCCCGGGCGTGCAGGAGGACGTGACGGACATCATCCTCAACTTGAAGCAGGTGCCGATCACCCTGCATGCGGAGGAGGCGAAGGTGCTCTCGATCGACGTCGAGGGCGCGGGCGCCGTGACTGCCGGCCAGATGAGCGAGGACCCGCAGATCGAGATCATCGACCGAGAAGTCCACATCGCCACCTTGAACGAGGAGGGACGGCTCAAGCTGCAGGCGCAGGTCAAGCGCGGGCGCGGCTACGTCTCGGCCGACCGCAACTTCGACGAGTCGATGGGCATCGGCTGGATCCCGGTCGATTCCGCCCACAGCCCCGTCCGGCGGGTGAACTACCGGGTCGAGGCGGCCCGCCTCGGCCAGACGACCGACTACGAGCGCCTGATCCTCGAGGTCTGGACCAACGGCACGGTGCGGCCGGAGGAGGCGGTGTCGCTCGCCTCCATGCTGCTCAAGGACCACCTCGGCATCTTCATCCAGACCGAGGAGAGCCTGCGGCATGACGGCAGCGAGCTGGGCCGCGAGGAGCTGGCCGGGCTCGACGCGCTGCTGGCCAGGAACATCGACGAGCTGGACCTCTCGGTGCGCTCGGCGAACTCGCTCAAGAACGCCAACATCCACACGCTCCGCGACCTGGTGCGCCGGACCGAGAAGGACATGTTGGAGACCAAGAACTTCGGCAAGAAGTCGCTGGAAGAGGTGCAGGAGGTCCTTGACAAGCTGGGCCTCTCGCTCGGCATGGAAGTGCCGGAGCGGACCGCAGCCTCGGCCTAGAGGGGAGGAGATCATGCGTCACGCGGTCAAAGGCAGAAAGCTGGGGCGGACCACCTCCCACCGGGAAGCCCTGTTCCGCAACCAGCTCCAGTCGCTGGTGGAGAAGGAGAAGATCGTCACCACGCTTCCCAAGGCCAAGGAGCTGCGCCCCATTGCCGAGAAGGTGATCACCCGCGGCAAGCACGGCACCGTGCACGACCGCCGGTGGGTGCTGCGCTGGGTCTTGAAGCGGGACTTGGTGAAGAAGGTGTTCGACGACATCGCGCCGCGGTTCCAGGAGCGCCCGGGCGGCTACCTGCGCATCGTCAAGCTGGGACCGCGTCAGGGCGACGGGGCCGAGATGGCGGTGATCGAGCTGGTCGAGCGCGGGGAGGCGGCTGCACCCGAGCCGGCCAAGGAGACCAAGGCCAAGGCCAGGAAGGCTGCTCCGAAGCCGAAGAAGGCCAAGGAGTCTGCGCCCAAGTCCGAGGCCAAGCCCAAGCCGAAGAAGGAGGCCAAGGGCGAGGCCAGGAAGGTCCACACCAGGAAGGAAGGCAAGTCGCAGACCTCGGCGCCGAAGAAGATCGGCTCGTAGCTCCCGTCTGTTTCGGAGAACCCTGAACGGCCGGCGTTCGCGCCGGCCGTCTGTTTTTTCGTCCTACAATCGCGGCCGTGAATCCTCCGGCCAAGCCCTCTCGCCTCGGCCGCAACGTCCTGGCGCTCGCCGCGGTGAGCCTGCTCACCGACGTGGCGACCGAGATGACCTATCCGCTCCTGCCCGTCTTCCTGACGGCCGTCCTGGGAGCGAGCGCCACGGCGGTGGGAGCCATCGAGGGGGCGGCCGAATCCACGGCGGCGCTGCTCAAGCTCGCCAGCGGCTGGTGGTCGGACCGCGTGGCGCGGCGCAAGCCCCTGGTGCTCGCCGGCTACGCCATCGCGTCGGCCGTCCGCCCGCTGATCGGCCTCGCCCGGTCGGTCGCCCACGTGCTGGCGATCCGGGTGACCGACCGCATCGGCAAGGGGATCCGCACCGCGCCCCGGGACGCCCTGATCGCCGACTCGGTGGACCCCGCGATCCGCGGCCGCGCCTTCGGCTTCCATCGCGCCGCCGACCACGCCGGCGCGGTGGTGGGGCCGCTGCTCGCCTTCGCCTTCCTGAGCTGGGCCGGCCGCGATCCCGACGACTTCCGGAATCTGTTCCTGCTGACCGCGATCCCCGGCGCGCTGGCGGTCGCCACACTGCTCCTCGGCGTGCGGGAGGTGCCGCGGCCCAGGCCTCAGGAGAGCACCGGGAGGGCGGACCTGAAGGCTCCTCTCGGCAAGCGCTTCTGGGCCTACCTCGGCGTCCTGCTGCTGTTCACCCTGGGCAACTCCACGGACGCCTTCCTGCTGCTGCGCGCGAACCAACTCGGGGTGGCCCCGGCCCTGGTGCCGATCCTCTGGGCCATGCTCAGCGTCGTCAAGTCGGCGTCCAGCACGCCGGGGGGAGCCCTCTCGGACCGCCTCGGCCGCAAGCCGCTCATCATCGCCGGCTGGCTCCTCTACGCGGCGGTCTACTTCGCCTTCGGCCGGGCCGGAGCGCAGTGGCAGGCCTGGGCCCTCTTCGCCGTCTACGGCGTCTACTTCGGCCTGACGGAAGGGGTGGAGAAGGCCCTGGTGGCGGACCTGGTCGCGCCGGACCGGCGCGGCGCCGCCTTCGGCTGGTACAACCTGGCGGTCGGCGTGGGCGCCCTGCCCGCCTCGCTCCTCTTCGGCGCCCTCTGGGACCGCTGGGGGTCGGCCACGGCCTTCGACTTCGGTGCCCTGCTCGCCCTGCTGGCGGCGGTGGGGATGGCGGTGGTCGCGCCGCGTCGCCCTGCTTTATAATCTTCGACGGGTCCCCTGAAATGTCTCGCCGTTCGGCCGCATAGGGAGTTAGAAAGGAGCCTCCATGTCTGAACACCGCCGATCCCTGATCCTCCCGTGGGCCCTCCTGCTCGCCCTCGGAGCGGCCGCAGCCAGCGCCCAGTCCCCGGATCCCGCGAAGCTCCAGGCAGAGATCGCCGCCTCCAGGCTCGAGCCCTCCCGCGCCGTGTCCCTGAAGAACCTCAAGCTCGACGCGGGGCTCGCCAAGCTCCGCCTGGACGACGGCGTCCTGATCCCCGCGACGAGTGTCGGGGGCAAGACGGTCGAGATGGTCTTCCTCGGCAAAGGCCGGATCGGGATCGAGCCGCCGGACGCGATCGAGGCCGGCCAGCTCGAGCTGTTCACGGGCGGCTCGCGGCTGGACGAGGAGTTCACCGAGATGGTTCTCGTCCTCGGCATGGACGCCGCGGCGGATGCGATGCTGCGGAGACCGAAGGTCCCGGAGCTGGACGGCGCGCAGGTCCGCCGCGCCGAAGAGATCTACGCGAAGTGGAAGGGGGGCCCGGAGAGAAAGCAGCTGAACGTCGACACGGCCGTGCTGCGGGACTCGGTGGGCGACGCTTCCTATCAGGGTTTCTTCGCGGCCTGGTTCCACGGCAGCGAACTGGGGGACTTCCTCTATCTCGTGGAGCCGGACGCCCAGGAGCAGGTGACGCTCGGCCGCTTCGTGCCTCTCGAAGCCACGGAGAAGGAGAAGCGCAAGCTCCTCCGGCAACTGAACCGCGAGCAGCGGCGAGGGCGCCTCATCGGCGTCGAGCTGGACGACCTGGGCCAGTGGGACACCTGGTTCTCGGCCTCGTTGCGCCGCGGAAGCTCGGCCACTCCCGGAGTGGCGGCCTTCGAGCCGACGAAGTACACGCTGGACGTGACCCTGGCGGAGCGCGACCTGCGGCTGACCGGCCGGGCCCGGCTGGATCTGAAGCCGGTCGTGCGGGGCTCCCGCGCGGTCGCCTTGCGGCTCAGCAACGATCTGCAGGTCGGCAAGGTGACGGACGGCGCGGGGACCGGTCTGTTCTTCACGCGCGCGGGCCGCGACCTGACGGTCATCCTGCCGCGTCCGCCCGGCGATGAAGAGATGGTCTCCCTGATCATCGAGTACGCGGGCAGCATGGTCGAGAAGGATGGCAGAAGCTTCGCGTTGCTCGACACCCAGGAGTGGTATCCCCATGCCGGGACTCTCGACCGGGCGCCCTACGACGTGACCTTCCACTGGCCGAGAAAGCTGGAGCTGCTCTCCTGCGGCCGGCGCGCGGACGGCGGGGAGAGCGGAGACATGCGCTGGGAGCGGCGGACGCTGGAGATTCCGGTCGCCGGCTTCGCGTTCGAGGTCGGGCGGTACCGGCTCGAGACGGCGCGCGCCGGTCACGTCGAGGTGAGGCTCGCCTTCGACCCGGACGTCAACCGGATGGGCAAGGAAGCCCGCGAGGAGATCACGAAGTCCGTCACCGAATCTCTGGCCTTCTTCGAGGATCAGTTCGGCCCCTATCCGCTCGACGAGCTGACGGTGGTCACGGTGCCGCGCGGCTTCTCGCAGGCCATGCTCGGGTTCGTGACGCTCTCCAGCCTGATGATGCTCGACCTCGACGTCTGGAACCTCTTCTTCGGCCTGGAGGACCGCCGGACCGTGATCGCCCATGAGATCGCCCACCAATGGTGGGGCCACCGGGTAGGATGGACGAGCTACCGCGACCAGTGGATCAGCGAGGCGATGGCGAACTACGCGGCCCTGTTCTACGCCAGGAAGAAGCTCGACTGGAAGGGCCGGTACGGTCTGGGGCCCACCACCGGCTGGCAGGACGCTCTCACCGATACGACCGCGGACGGCCGCGCCATCGAATCCCTGGGACCGGTGGTGCTGGGGCCGCGGCTGTTCTCCAGCCGTTCGGGCGACGCGTATCAGGCGATCGTCTATCACAAGGGCGCGGTGATCCTCGATATGTTGTCCAAGGCCCTGGGGCAGGAGAACTTCCCCAAGATCCTGAAGCAGATCGTCAAGGTGGTGGACAACCGGGCGATCTCGACCGAGGACTTCCTGTCGCTCATCGAGCGGATCACCTCCACCGAACTCGACTGGTTCGCCGACCAGTTCGTCTACGGCACGGGCCTGCCGGAGGTCTACTACACCTACCGGTTCGCGCCCAAGGGAGACGGCAAGTGGCTGGTGCAGGGCGAGGCCCGGCAGCAGGCCCCGTACCGGTTCCGCTATCGGGTGGTGAAGGCGGCCGGCGGCGGCTTCGACGTGGCCCGCGAGAAGCTCGATCAGACCCAGGTGAAGACCTCCTCGGTGCTGGTGGTCCCGGTCGAGGTCGCGGTGTACGACCCCGCCCGGGACGGCGGCAAGAGAAAGGAAAGAAAGGAGGAGGCGGAGGGCAACGCCAGGGTCCAGGGCAACATCTTCCTGCGCGGGGAGAAGACCGACTTCTCGTTCGACGTCGACTACGAACCCAAGGGCTTCTGGTTCGACCGCAACAAGGAGGTCTTCGGCCGCTTCTTCAACGAGAGCCGCAATCCCAAGCGCGTGCTCTACTACCACGGCCTCGACGCCTCGGCCGCAGGCAGGGCCGCCGAGGCCGAGGCGCTCTTCGCCAAGGCGCTCGCCGCCGAGGTGGAGTCCACGCCCGATCCGGACGCCTCCCGGGACAAGGCGCGGCTCAAGCGGGAAGGCCGCTGGCTGGACGCGCAAATCGACCTCAGCCGGGCCCGGCTATATCTCGACCAGGGCCGGACCGCGGACGCTCAGGCTGCTTTCGACCGGGCCTACCGTGTCCTGGGGCCGTACGGCGGATGGATCAAGGAGGAACTGAAGATCCTGGAGTCGAGGCTGGAGATGTCCCGCGGCGCCTATGACAAGGCGTTCAAGCGGCTCCGCAAGGGCCTGCTGCGAAACGGCGAGATCGGCAGCGCCGAGGGATACGTCCTGCTGGCCATCGCCGCGCAGGCGACATCCCACAAGGAGGAGTTCGACGAAGCGGTGAAGGAGGCGCGGGAGAATGGGGCGGACGTGAGCGCGCTGACCGGGACGGGATCGTAGTTCCATCGACCGGCGATCTGGTTCTCTGTTATGATGACGGCGATGGACGAACACCGCCCAGCCTATCGCCTCAAAGCTCCCGGTTCTCCGGGCTCCTCTCTGCGCTTGCCGGGCCGCGGTTCCTTCCCGGGAGTCGACGACCATCTGGTCGAGCCGGAGGTCACGCGCGACGAGATCATCGGCGGCCGCCGGGTGGTCGCCTTCCCGGCCCAGCCGCCCCATGCCACGCAGCAAACCCGGCTGGACTACGTCATCCAGGCTCACGTGGCTCCTGGCTACCGGGCGGCAACGGACCTGCTCACTCGCCACGACGAGGAGTCGGATTTCGCCAGCGACACCTGTGTGTTCAAGGACGGAGTGGATCCGACCACAGGCGGGCGCTACCTGGAGGAGATCGCCTTCGAGGTGGTCTCGGAGCAGAACGAGCGGTACGTGGCGGAGAAAGCTCTGCGGATGCACCGCCGCGGCGTGCGACGGATCTTCACGGTCTGGGTCAAAGATCAACGGGTCTGCGAGTGGTCCCCCGAGAGTCAGAGCTGGCGCCCGTTGGAAGCCGGCTCGCGGATCGAGGATCCCTGCCTGGTGACACCGCTCGCCGTGGCCGCTCTGCTCGATGCCGCGGCGGCCGACAACGCCGTGGTCGAGGCCCTGGTTGCCAAGGAGAACCCGGCGATCCGGAAGCGGGAAGCCACGGCGAGGAGCGAGGGGGAAGCCGAGGGGGAAGCTAAGGGGGCAGCCAGAGGGCAGGCCGAGGCCCTTCTCAAGGTCCTGGAAGCGCGCGGTGTGGCCGTGAGCGAGTCGCAACGGCAGGAGATCCTGCGCTGTCACGACCTGGATCGATTGGACCGGTGGTTGCGCCGGGCTGCCCTGGCGTCCTCCATCGACGAGGTCACGTCAGAGCCCTGAGGCGTCCTCACCGAGTGATCTCAGCCGCCGGCGGCGGCCCTCACCTCCCCTCTTATACACATCTTGGTCTCCGGACGGGTCTGCCCTTCGAGGCCTCACCCCCTGACCCCCTCTCCCTGACGGGAGAGGGGGAACCCGGTTGCAACGAGATCGTTTGTGGGGTGTGCTGGGCGCACCTCAAAGCCGTTGAAGGTGCGCCCAGCGCACCCTAAAGGCTTCGCCGGTTCGGATTCGTTCCCCCTCTCCCGTCAGGGAGAGGGGGCCAGGGGGTGAGGCTTCGCGGGCAAGACGGTCGATCCGCCCTAGAACTTCCGCATCAGCCCCACCACGACTCCCTGGACGCGCACGTCGCGGGCGGGGACGCGGATCGGCTGCATGAGCGGGTTGGCGGGCTGGAGCCGGACCGTGGGACCCTCGGGATAGAAGCGCTTCAGGGTCGCCTCGTCGCCGATCAGCGCCACCACCATCTCGCCGGGCTCGGCCACGTCGCGGCGCAGCACGATCACGTAGTCGCCGTCATGGATCCCCTCGTCGATCATCGACTCGCCCACCACCCGCAGCACGTAGTGGTCGCCGCCGCGGGGGCTCAGCAGGTGGCCCGGCACCGTCACCCGGTCGTTGCCGGAGAGGGCCTCGATCGGCCGCCCGGCCGCGATGTAGCCGTGGAAGGGGAGGTCGCGCTCCGAGGTCTCCGCGCCGGGGATGGCGCGGATCAGCTCGATGCCCCGCTTCTGGTTCCAGTCGCGCCGCAGGAAGCCCTTCTGCTGCAGCAGCTTCAGGTGCTTGTAGGCGGTGCCGTACGAGGAGAACCCGAAACGCTCGCAGATCTCCCGGTGCGTGGGAGCGATGCCGCGCTCCCGTCGGTACGCCTGGATGTACTCCAGGATCTCTTTCTGTCGCTCGGTCAGGTAGGACATGGCGGAAGTATAGGCGGTAACGTAGCGTAATGCAAGCGCGGCGGGCGCGGCGGCCCGCCGCGACGAGATTCTGCCCGTGGCGGCGGGCCGACGCGCCCGCGCCTTGACACCCCGCGAACCCCCTCCATACACTGCCGAAACGCCACGGGTGCGCCCCACGTTCTCCACCGCAGAAGACGACCGATGAGCTCCCCCGTGACACCCGATCTGGTCTTCGAGCGGCACGCCCTAGGCAACGGCCTGCAGGTCGTCCTCCACCGCAACGACGCCCTGCCGCTGGTGACGGTCAACCTCTGGTATCACGTCGGCTCGAAGAACGAGCGGCCGGGCCGCACGGGGTTCGCCCACCTGTTCGAGCACATGCTCTTCCAGGGCAGCGAGCACGTGGGCACCCACGACCATTTCCGCTACATCCAGCAGGTCGGCGGGGTGGCCAACGGCTCGACCTGGTACGACCGCACCAACTACTACGAGACCGTGCCGGCCCACCAGCTCGACCTCGCCCTGTGGCTGGAGTCGGACCGCATGGGCTTCTTCCTGCCGGCGCTCACCCAGGAGAACCTCGACACCCAGCGCGACGTGGTGATGAACGAGCGCCGGCAGCGGATGGAGAACCAGCCCTACGGCCTCGCCGGCGAGAAGCTGCACGAGCTGCTGTACCCCGAGGGCCACCCCTACCACTGGCCGGTGATCGGCTACATGGAAGACATCGCCGCCGCCACCTTGGAGGACGTGCGGAGCTTCTTCCGCACCTATTACACGCCCAACAACGCGGTGCTCACCCTGGTGGGCGATTTCCAGCCGGAGGCCGCCCTGGAGGCGGTCGAGGCCTGGTTCGGGGAGATCCCGTCCGGCCCGCCGGTGCCGCCGGTCTCGGCCCCTCTGCCCCCCCTGGGCGGCGAGCGCCGCCTGGCGCTGCCGGACGACGTGCGCCTGCCGCGCGTCTATCTCGGCTTCCGCTCCCCGGGTTACGGCCAGCGGCTCTGGTACGCCGCGGACCTGCTCGCGGCCGTGCTCGCCGGGGGCAAGTCGAGCCCGCTCTACCGCGAGCTGGTCTACGAGCGCCAGATCGCCCAGGACGTGGGCGCCTCGGTGGGGCCGTACGAGAGCGCGGGGACCTTCATGCTGGTGGCGACCGCGCGGCCGGGCGTCGCCGTCGAGGAGCTGGAGGAGGCGCTGCTCGCCGCCGTCGCCCGGGCGGCCGCCGGGCCGCCCGAGCCCGCCGACCTGGAGCGCGCCCGCAACCGCATGCTGACCGACTACTACAGCGGCCTGCAGAAGCTGGAAGGCCTGGCCGACCTCTTCTCCCAGTTCACGACCTACTTCGACGACCCCGGCGGCGTCGCGGCCGAGGCCCGCCGCTACCTGGAGATCACGCCGCAGGACATCATGGATTATGCGGCAGGCTGGTGCGCCGAGACGGAGCGGGTGGTGGTGTCCGTCGTCCCGCGGCAGGCGGATTGATGGCCGGCCCCAGAGTCGACCGCTCGGCCCCGCCGCCGCCCGGCAAGATCAGGCTTTTCCGGTTTCCGTCCTTCCTGCGGACCCGGCTGCCCAACGGCCTCGCCGTGGTCGCGGCGCGCCTGCCGGACACGCCGCTGGTCAGCCTCGAGGTGGTGGACCCCGCTGGCGGGCAGTACGAGCGCGCGGGACAGGAGGGGATCGCCGCCCTGACGGCGGCGCTCCTCGACGAGGGGACCACCCGCCGGTCGGCCCTGGAGATCGCGGCCGGCGCCGAGCGGCTGGGCGGCTACTTCACCACCGGCGCGGACTGGGAGGTGGGCTACCTCGCCACCGGGCTGCTTGCGGCGCACCGGCCGGCCGGCCTCGAGCTGCTGGCCGAGGTTCTCGCCTCCCCCACCTTCCCGGAGGCGGAGGTCGAGCGGCTGCGGCGCCTGCGGCTGACCGAGATCCTGCGGCGCGCGCAGGACCCCTCCGCGCTCGCCGACGACCGCTTCCACGCCGAGGTCTACCGCGGCACCGTCTACGCCCACCCGCTCTCCGGCGACGAAGAGAGCGTCTCCCGGCTCGACCGGGATTCGATCCTGGCGTTCTACCGCAGCCACTACGGGCTGGCGGGCTCGGCGCTGATCGCCGTGGGGGACCTGGATCCGGAGGAGCTGCTGCGCGAGACGGAGGCCGCCTTCGCGATCGCGGACGGACCCGGAGCGGCGGCCCCCGCCCCGCCGGAGATCCGGCCCGCTCCCCTGCCGGGCGTCTCGGTCCACGTCGTGGACCGGCCCGGCGCCGCACAAACCGAGCTGCGCCTGGGGCACGCGGGCGTCGCCCGTACGCACCCGGACTACATCCCCCTCGCCGTCCTCAACGCGGTGCTGGGAGGCAAGTTCACCAGCCGGATCAACCTCAACCTGCGGGAGCGGCACGGCTTCACCTACGGCGCGTCGAGCCGCTTCTCCGCCCGCATGGGTCCGGGCCCCTTCACGGTGTCCGCGGCGGTGGCCACCGAGTCGGCCGGCGCGGCCGTCCGCGAGGTGCTCCACGAGCTGCGGCGTATCCGCGAGGCCCCGGTCGAGCCCGACGAGCTGGAGGAGACCCAGAGCTACATAGTGGGCGTCTTCCCCTACACGGTGCAGACGATCGGCGATCTCGCCAAGCGGCTGGAGACGCTGACCGTCTTCGGCCTGCCGGACGACTACTACACCCGCTTTCTGGAGAGGATCGACGGCGTCACCCGCGAGGAGCTCCTGGAGGCGGCGCGCCGCCACATCGATCCGGAGCGCATCGCGGTCGTGGCGGTGGGACCGGCCGAGACGCTGGAGCCGCAGCTCGACGGGCTGGGCCCGGTGACGGTCTGGTCGCCGCAGGGGGAGCCCCAGGTCGCCCAGCCGGGTCCGGCCTAGAGCAGCCGCGCCGTCAACTGCCCCGAGCCGGAGAGATAGATCTCCAGACGGTGCGAGCCACTGCCCAGAAGGTCGAACCGCCTGATCTCGGCCTTGCGTTTCCTGGGAGTAACGTGGATGAGGATCTCGGAGGTGCCCGCCGAGACCTCGAGCGTTTTGGTGAAGTCGTACCCCTCGGCGCTCCTGCGGCGGAAGAGACCCCCGCGATCGAAATTCTGGCGCAGGATCTCACGGTTGTTCGCGCGCACGATCAGGACCGCGTCCATGTCCGCCTGGAAGTGGACCTGGACCATGGTCCTCGTCTCCGCCGGAGCGGACTCGCCGGTAGCGCCCGGCTGCGCCTCGCTCGGGACCGGGGTGACGGTGGCCGCCTGCTCCCCGGGGCGGGCCGTCCCGGGCTGGTTCGGCCCGGTGCCCTGCCGGGCCTGCCGGGCCGCCAGGCCTTTCTTCGCCTCCGCCTGGATGCGGAGAGCGTCCTCGTTCCCAGGGTCCGTCGCCAGCACGATGGTCGTCAGGCCCAGCGCCTGGTCATAGTTGCGGGCCGCCAACGCTTTTTTCGCACTGGCCAGGTTGGCGGCTGTATCCTGCTCCTGCTTGAGCAGAGTCTGGAAGTCCTGGGCCTGCAGCTCGGCCATCTCGCGCAACTTGCTGAGATCGCTGTTGCCCCGGTCGAGCTGCTCGGCCTGGCGGTACAGGGCGATGGCGCTCTCGAACTCCCCCCTGCGCATCGCCGCGTGGCCCTGATCGACCAGGTTCTTGATCCGGGCCTGCCGCGGCTGCTCCCCGGCCGCGGTCCGCGGGACCGGGACCGGCGCCGGCTGCGACCAGCCCCGCCAGAGCTGGACGGCCGCCCCGAGGAGGCCCAGGACAAGGACGGCGGTTCCTACGCCCAGGAGCAGCCAGCGGGGCGAGAGCCCCTGGCGCGCCGGGGGAGGAGCCGGGACCTCGCTCACCCCGGTGGGAACGGTGTCGTCCAGCTCGGAGAGGACCGGCGGCGGAGTCGCCGTCGAGTCCGCGGGCACGGGCAGGGGCGGCGGGGTCGAAGCCGTGCTCCCCTGCATCCCGGAGCCGTTCCCAACAGGAGGCGTCGGCGGCGAAGCGGGCCGGTTCCGCCAGCGGCTCAGCAGCGACGGCTTCGCGGCCTTCGGCGGCGGGGGTGGCGGCAGCAGCGGCGGCCAGGCCGTCGGCGGCAGCGCCGCCGTCGACGACAGGCTCTGCGTCTCGTTGAGGTCGTCGCGGGCGGCGGTCGACTCCACCACCCGGCGCAGCTCGTCTACCATCTCGCGCGCCCGCTGGTAGCGGCGGGCGGGGTCCTTCTCCAGGGCCCTGGTGAGGACGCGGTCGATCCCGGCGGGCAGGTCCCGGGTGTAGTCCCGGGGGGGCGTGAAGTGGTCGTAGACGATGCGGTGGCTCACCACCGTCAGGTTCTCGCCCTGGAACGGCTTGTGGCGGGTGAGCATCTCGTAGAGCACCACGCCCAAGGAGAAGAGGTCCGCCCGGTAGTCCACCTCCTTGCCCTGGATCTGCTCGGGCGCCATGTAGTTCGGCGTGCCCAGGAGCTGCCCCTCCTGGGTGAGGTTCGAGCTGTCGAGCCGGGCGATGCCGAAGTCGGTGATCTTCACCCGGTTGTCCGCCGTAATCAGGATGTTCGCCGGCTTGACGTCGCGGTGGACGACCCGGTTGGAGTGGGCGTAGTCGAGGGCGTCGCCCACCTGGGCGACGATGTCGAGCACGAACGGCAGCGGCAGCGGCTGGTCCCCCTGGAGCAGCAGCTTCAGGTTGGTCCCCCGGACGTACTCCATGGCGATGAAGGCGAGCCCCTCCTCGCTCTCCTCCACCACGTCGTGGATGGTGACGATGTTGGGATGGGTCAGGATGCCGGCGCTCTGCGCCTCGCGCATGAAGCGGACCCGGAACTGCTCCATCTCCTGGTCTTTGATCGAGTAGCCGATGCGGAAGGTCTTGAGCGCCACCAGCCGGCCGATCAGCGGATCGCGCGCCAGGTAGACCACTCCCATGGCGCCCTTGCCGATCTCATCGACGATTTCGTAGCGGCCGAGCCGGGTCGGTGTCAGAGGCAACATGGCGACGATGCTTTTTCGAGACGCCATTCTAGGCTCACGGCGCCCCCGAGTCAAACCGGGAAAGGAGCGGTAAACCCAAGTAACTTTTGCATTTAGAGGGGGCCGCGCCCGGCGGGCTGCGCTCCGACTCCTTGTGGTATATTTGCGCCCCCCTGGAAGTTTGCCCCTGAAGGAGGTCTAGGACGATGCAGGTGGACAACCCGGAAAAACTCCGCAACGTGGCCGTGGCAGGCCATAACGATACCGGCAAGACCATGCTCGTGAGCGCGCTTCTCTATGCCGGCGGCGTCACGACCCGTCTCCACCGGGTGGAGGACGGCAACACCCTGACCGA
The DNA here is from genome assembly GCA_036399915.1 of Thermoanaerobaculia bacterium. Lineage (GTDB taxonomy): Bacteria > Acidobacteriota > Thermoanaerobaculia > Multivoradales > UBA5704 > DATARR01. The sequence continues at coordinate 7,716 of DASWME010000246.1, read as the reverse complement.
TTTCGACCCCGAGGAGGTCGAGCGCAAGATCTCGATCGGCCTGGCGCCCAGCTTCGTCCCCTGGCAGGGGCACAAGGTCAACCTCCTCGACTGCCCCGGCTACGGCATCTTCTTCTCCGAGACCAAGCAGGGCATGCGGGCCGCCGACGCGACCCTGCTCTGCGTCAGCGGCGTCGCCGGCGTCGAGGTCAACACCGAGAAGATCTGGGAGTTCGCCGCCGAGATCGAGCAGCCGGTTTTGATCAGCCTGACCAAGATGGACCGCGAGCGCGCCGACTTCGGCCGCGCCTTGGAGAGCGTCCAGAAGCGGTTCGGCCGCGCCGTGCTGCCGGTCCAGATCCCCATCGGCCACGAGCTCGGCTTCACCGGCGTCGTCGACCTGGTGGCGCAGAAGGCCTACCGCTTCACCCGCGACGGCAACGGCAAGGCCACTCCGGCGGAGGTCCCCGCCGACCTCGCCGACGAGGTCGAGGCCCACCGCTCGCGCTTGATCGAGGCGGTGGCCGAGACCGACGACCAGTTGATGGAGGGCTTCTTCGAGAACGGCACCCTCTCCCAGGAGGACCTGGAGAAGGGCCTGCGGCGGGCGGTGGCGAGCCGCCAGATCTTCCCGGTCACGCTCTCGGCCGGCAGCCACGGCATCGGCCCCGCGGCCCTGCTCGACGCCATCCTCGCCCTGCTCCCCTCGCCGGCTGAGCGGGCCCCCTTCCCGGCCAGGAACATGGGCGGCGAGGACGTCACCGTCGCCCCCGACCCGGCCGCCCCCTTCGCCGCCCTGGTGTTCAAGACCCTCTCCGACCCCTTCACCGGCAAGATCACCATGCTGCGCGTCGTCTCCGGCACCCTCGCCGCCGACACGCCGGCCTACAACAGCCGCGCCGAGGAGACCGAGCGCGTGGGCAACCTGATGCACCTGCAGGGCAAGCAGGGCACCGTCACTCCGCGGCTGATCGCCGGCGACATCGGCGGCGTCGCCAAGCTCAAGGTCACCGCCACGGGCGACACCCTGTGCGCCAAGGAGCGGCCGGTCAAGCTCGCCTGGATCCGCGTCGCCGAGCCGGCCATGGCCTTCGCCGTCGAGCCCAAGTCCAAGGGGGACGAGGAGAAGATCGGCGAGGCCCTGACGCGGATCATGGACGAGGACATCGCCCTGCGCGCCGGCCGCGACCCCGAGACCCACGAGCACCTGCTCTCGGGCAACGGCCAGCTCCACATCGAGATCGCCGTCGCCAAGCTCAAGCGCCGCTACCACGTCGACGTCCTCCTGCACCCGCCCAAGGTCCCCTACCGCGAGACCATCTTGAAGCCCGCCGACGGCCACGGCCGGCACAAGAAGCAGACCGGCGGCCGCGGCCAGTTCGCCGACTGCAAGATCAAGATCGAGCCGCTGCCGCGCGGCGAGGACTTCTCCTTCGCCGACGAGATCTTCGGCGGCGCCATCCCCCAGAACTACCGGCCGGCGGTCGAGAAGGGCATCCAGGAAGCCCGCCGCCGCGGCTACCTCGCCGGCTACCCGGTGGTGGACTTCAAGGTGCGCCTGCTCGACGGCCAGTACCACGACGTCGACTCCTCGGAAATGGCGTTCAAGATCGCCGGCTCGCTGGCCTTCAAGGACGCCATGGCCAGCGCCAAGCCGACCATCCTCGAGCCGGTCATGAAGGTGGAGATCGTCACCTCCGAGGAGTTCACGGGCGACATCATGGGCGACCTGTCGCACCGGCGCGGCCGGCCGCAGGGCATGGACTCGGCCAACGGCAACCAGATCATCAAGGCCCTGGTGCCGATGTCCGAGATGCTCGAGTACGACCGCCACCTGCGCGCCATGACCCAGGGCCGGTCGAGCTTCTCTATGGAGTTCTCGCACTACGAGGAGGTGCCCCGGCCGGTGCAGGACAAGCTCATCGCCGAGGCCCAGAAGCATCGCCAGGAGGAGCAGGAGTAGGGGGCGCCTGGCCCTTTATCCAAGACCACCATCACGGGAGATTGCGACCTTGATCCAAGCGTCACAAATGCGCACCGGCATGTGCATCATCTTCGAAGGGGACATCTGCCGCCTGATGAGCGTCCAGCACGTCACGCCCGGCAACTGGCGCGGCTTCGTCCAGGCCCGGATGCGGAACCTGCGGACCGGCAACAGCTTCGAGCACCGCTTCGGCTCCACCGAGAAGGTCGAGCGCGCCATCCTCGAGACGCGCGCCATGGAGTACCTCTACTCCGACCCCTCGGGTCACCACTTCATGAACCAGGAGACCTACGACCAGGTCACCCTCGACGACGAGACCCTGGGCGACGCCATGCTCTACCTGCTGCCCAACACGGTCCTCCAGATCGACTTCCACGATGAGAAGCCGGTGGGCATCGAGCTGCCCAACACGGTGACCCTCGAGGTCGTCGAGACCGAGCCCAGCTTGAAGGGAGCGACCGCCAGCGCCTCCTACAAGCCGGCCAAGATGGAGACCGGCCTGGTCGTCCAGGTGCCGCCCTTCATCGAGGTGGGCACCAAGGTCATGATCGACACCCGCGAGAACAAGTACCTGAGCCGGGCGTGAACCCAGATCAGCTCATCGAAGGCCTGACCTGGTTCGTGGCCTTCATCTTCTCGACCACGCTCCACGAGGCGGGCCACGCCTTCGCCGCCTGGAAGCTGGGGGACCCGACCGCCTACGAGGGCGGGCAGGTCTCGCTCAACCCGCTCCCGCACATCCAGCGCGAGCCCGTGGGCATGGTCCTCGTGCCCATCCTCTCCTTCGCGCTCAACGGCTGGATGATGGGCTGGGCGAGCGCTCCCTACGACCCCACCTGGGCCCACCGCTACCCGAAGCGGGCCGCCCTGATGGCCGCGGCCGGCCCGGCGGCCAATCTCCTGCTGGTGGTCCTGTCGGGGCTGGCGATCCGGGCCGGCGTCGAAAGCCGCGGCCTCCTCGCGATCCTGCTGATCCTCTTCTACCTGAACCTCCTGCTCTTCGTCTTCAACCTCCTGCCGGTCCCGCCCCTGGACGGCAGCGCCATCCTGCCCATGTTCATGGGCGACGACGCGGCCCGCCGCTACCGGGAGTTCCTGCACCAGCCGATGTTCTCGCTCCTCGGCCTGCTGCTGGCCTGGAAGGTCTTCCCCTACCTGTTCCGGCCGATCCAGGCGGCGGCGGTGAGCCTCCTCTTCCCGGGGTGACCCAAGTGAAGGCCCCGGCCGCGATCCTCGCGCTGCCCGCGCTCCTTCTCCTGACCGCGGCCCTCGCCTCGCCGGCCCCGCCGCCCGTGCCCGCGCCGCTCCTGCTGGCCGGCGCGCGGGTCCTCGACCCTGACGGCGAGCGCCTCCTCGATAGGCAGGACGTGCTGATCGAAGGCGGCCGGATCTCCCGCATCGCCGCGGCCGGCGCCATCCAGGTGCCTCCCGGCGCGCAGCGGATCGACCTCTCCGGCCTCGCCCTGGTCCCGGGGCTCATCGACCTCCACTCGCACCTGCTCCTGCACCCGTACAACGAGACCTCCTGGGACGATCAGATCCTCAAGGAGCCGCTCGAGCTGCGGACGATCCGCGGTGTAGTGGCGGCCCGCGCCACCCTGGAGGCGGGGTTCACCACCATCCGCGACCTTGGCACCGAGGGCGCGGGCTTCGCCGACGTGGCCCTGCGCGACGCCATCGCCTCCGGCCTGATCCCCGGGCCGCGCGTCTTCGCCTCCACGCGCGCCCTGGTGGCGACCGGCTCCTACGGCCCGGCCGGCTTCGATCCGCGCTGGGACATCCCCAAGGGCGCGCAGGTGGTGGACGGCCCGGACGTTATGCGCCGCGCCGTGCGCGAGCAGATCGCGGCCGGCGCCGACTGGATCAAGGTCTACGCCGACTACCGCCGGCGGCCCGGCGGGCCCTCGACGCCCACCTTCTCGCCGGAGGAGCTCGCCGCCGCCGTGGACGAGGCGCGGAGCGCCGGCCTGTCCGTGGCGTCCCACGCCAACACCGAGGAGGGCATCCGCCGCTCCGTGCTCGCCGGCGTGGCGACCATCGAGCACGGCTCGGGCGCCACCGGCGAGCTGCTGGCCCTGATGAAGAGGAAAGGGGTGGCCCTCGTGCCCACCCTGGCGGCCTCCGAGGCGATCTCCCGCTACGCCGGCTGGCAGCCGGGCGAGCCCGAGCCGCCGCGCGTCCGCGACGCGCGCCAGATGTTCGCCCGCGCCTTGAAGTCGGGCGTCACCATCGCCAATGGCAGCGACGTGGGCGTCTTCGCCCATGGCGAGAACGCCCGTGAGCTCAAGCTGATGGTCGCCTACGGCATGTCCCCGAAAGAAGCCCTCCGCGCCGCCACCGCCACGGCCGCCGCCGTCCTCCGCCAGGACAAGGATCTCGGCCGTATAGCTCCCGGCTGCCTCGCCGACCTCGTCGCCGTGCGCGGCAATCCTCTGGAAGACATTTCAATCCTCGAAAAGCCCCTCCTCGTCCTCAAGGGCGGTCAGATCGCGGTGGACCGGCGCTGAGTCGGATCGACGGACGGCGGGACGTCTCCCAACGTTGACGCAGGCTCCGGGCCGCCCTAGCATAAAACCCAGGAACGAGGAGAACGCTCACATCGAGAGAGGCCCCGTGGTGCCTCGCGAAATTTGACCATTCCCTCGGGAGGTACAGGTCCGTGGGGCAGATCCTCGTCGTGTCGGGAGAGGAGTCGGCCGCAGTGGGGAATCTCTATGATCTTGCGGTCGGACTCTTCCAGAGCCTGCACAGGGTCCGGCCATCGCACCAGCACCGCGATGGGGGCATGGCAGTGGCGCGGTTTCAGCCCCTCCATGGGAGCGGTGCGGCGATCGCGCGGGACGCTGCCGCAGGATCGTGGGGAACGGCCGCGGGAGTATGGTTCCACCGGGACGGCCCGGCTGGGCGGGATCTCGGGGCCTCGCCGGCAGCGCTCCTCGCGGGCGGCACGGCTCTCGAACAGGATGCCGCGGGGATCGACGGCTACTTCGTCCTCGCCGCCGGCCGGCCGGCAACAGGCGACCTCGCCGTGATGACGGACCGGGGTGGCGCGCTCCACGTCTACCAGACCCTGGTGGACAGGTGCGCCGTGGTCTCCACATCCGCGCTGGTGCTCGCCGCTCTCAGGAGCTCGGAGCTGGACCGGGAGGCGGTGCGGGAGTTTCTGGGCACCGGTTCGGTGTTCGAGGAGCGCTCGCTTTTCCAGGGGGTGGAAAAGCTGGAGGCGGCCACGGTGTACCGCTTCCGGCGGAGCGAGCTCGTCTCGCGAAGCCGCTGGTTCGCGGTGGAAGATCTGTTCTACGGCGCGGCGCTCCGGTGGGGGGACGTGCGGCAGCTCGCCGGCGCCCTGGACGCGGCGCTGCGGGCGGTGCTCGCCGTCTTTCCCCGGCCCGTCTTCGACCTCACCGGTGGCTACGACACCCGCAACGTCCTCGGGACGGCGCTACGGATGGGCCTTCGCCCCCGTACGCTGGTGGTGGGCCTCGCGGATCACCCGGACGTCGTGGCCGCCAACCGGGTGGCCCGGGAACTGGGACTGGACCACCGCCACTGTGTTCCAGGCCGGGATTACCCCTTGCCGGCGTTCGAGGACCTGGAGCGGGCCGCCCGGCTCTCGGACGGGGAATGCAATGTGCTGGACTACGCCCCTGTGGCTGCCCTCCAAGCCCATATGGCCCGGGAGTTCGATCTGAACGTCAACGGCTCCTACGGTGAGCTGTCCCGGGGCTACTGGTGGGACCCGATCCTCCCGCGGCTGGCGGCGCGCAGCGGGTTCGATGACCGCAGGTTCGCGCGGCGCCGCTTCGCGGCGGACGGCTGGGCGGACCGGATGACCCGGGGCCGCTTCGGGAACACTCTCGAGGACCACTTCGCCGGAGTAATCGCCCGGGCGAACCGCCGGCTCGCGGGGTTTCCCAACACGGCCCGGGCAGACAACGTCTATTTCTCGCTTCGGATGCAACGCTGGGGAGGCCGGATTGCAAGCGCGACGTTGCGCATCCGGCCGTGCGCCTCGCCCTTCTTCTTCCTCGGTGCGATGGCGGCGGCGCTGTCGGCCCCGCCGATGCGCCGGCTAGGGGGCCGGATGGCGCAAAACCTGACCGAGCACCTGAGCCCGGAGCTCGCGGCCCTGCCGATGGCAGGAGGCTATCCAGCGCTGCCGCTGCGGCTCGGCACGCTGCACCGGTTCGCACCGCTGGGGTTGGAGCTCCTGGGCCGGGTCTGGGGACGGTTCCTGCGCAGCACGGGCCGGCGTCTCGACACGGAGACGGGGACCCCCAAGCCGGTGTCCGCCTGGGACGTGCGGAGCTTGCCGGAAATCCAGGAGCTCCTTCGACCCCAGGCCTTGCTGACTCGGGATCTCTACGACGAGTCCGCCCTGGGCCCCTTCCTCGCGGCGGCCAGGTCCGGGCTGCCAATGCCGGGCCTCAACCTCGGGCGCATCCTCACCCTGGAGCTCGCAGCCCGAAGCCTGCGCGCTCAGTAGAATCCCAGTAGAATTGGGCCACGGGGATAGCCTCATGCAAGCGTCTGATCGGCTATTTATGCCGGCTCGAATACTTGACGCGGCCCTGGACCTACCGTAATATCAAATTAATAGGCTAGATAGCCTTATAGTTATTTGTCTGCACTGCAACACGGAGAACAGAGATGTTTTGGCTAGCGCTTGTCATTTCGCTCCTATCAGTTATATTACTTTCGGTCCTATACTATCGATTTCCTAACCTGCAAGACACTCTCAAATTTCTTGGTGCGGGCCTAGGTTTAACCGCTGCCATAGCCAGCGCGATATTCACGTACTTGCAGGTTGCTGAGGCGACAAAGCAAAGCCAGCTTGCCGCACAGCAGATTGCTGAAGCAGGAAAGCAAAGCCGGCTTGCCTTTATTCATAGTCAGCGTGAGCAAGCCTTCGTGTTGATCTATAAATACAATAATCTGCCCCTCCAAATCGCATCGGATTTTATAGATTCCATTGAAGGGAAAACCCCAGAAGAGATCAATAACCTGCAGAGGCGTGATCGCCGTACTGCTGACGCACTCCGCGCATGCATGAGTTTCTTTGAGAATGCCTCTCTTGCTCTCCAGTCCGGCTTTGCAAGTGAAGATATTGCCTGCGAACACTTCCGCGATACATCGGTGCTGTACTATGAACGTCTTAAAGGATTTGTGGATGTATATCGTATCAAAACGAAAAGTCCAGATGCATGGAAACATTACCAATGGCTATATGACCAGTGGAAAAACGGCTGCCCTGGACTCAAGGCGGCAGCGGGAGGTTAGGATGAAATCGCCCATACTCATGACGCTGCTATTGGCGTCCACGCTGCCTTTCACCGCAGCCTGTAAGGGCACGAGCGACAGAGCAGAGATGGACGACAAGGACGACACCGCGACCGAGACGATCGAGAAGGAGGTCGCTGGCGCCAACCAGCCGAACGACCTGAACCCGGTCGAGGCCCAGACCATGGTCGACGACGTGACGATCGGCCACAAGGTGGGCTCGGACGGCATGATTGCGGCCGCGGACCAGGGCGACGACTTCGCCCCGGGTGATCCCATCTACATCACCATGAAGGTCGGCGACGCGCCGGCCGGCTCCAAGGTGAAGGTAGTCTGGTACGGCCCGGGCGAGAAGAAGATCGACGAGGAAGAAAAGACCGTCCCCCAGGGTCAGCAGTACTTGACTTTCTACCAGGCACCCGGCAAGTCCTTTTGGGGGAAAGGCGACTACCGCGCCGAGGTTTGGATTGGCG
>DASWME010000245.1:0-2593 GCA_036399915.1 Thermoanaerobaculia bacterium | reverse complement strand
CTGGCAGCCGCAGCGCGTGAGGGTGAAGCTCTCGCCGCCGGCGATGAGGATGGGACGGAACGTGCGGCGCTCGTTCTCCGTCACGTCGGCCGTATAGGCGCTGCGGAAGAAGAGCGGATCGGAGACGCGAAAACGCGCGGCGTGCGCCTCGATCGTCTGGAGCGTGGAACTGGAGAACGCGGAGCGGTAGCGATCGGGGACCGGCATCGGGGACGGGTGGGATGATAAACGACTCAGCCCCGCGCTTTGCCCACGTTCTTGTACATGTGGACCGCCGGCGTCCTCGCCGGCTGTCTCCGCGGGCGTCTCGCCCGCGCCCATCGTGGCGGCGGGACGGTCGGGTAGGCCGAGGGATTGCTCCGCTCGGCCCCCCTCAGATCCGGACGTGCAGATTTCCCGCATCCGGCTCTTCAGATCATGGATTCGCTGCGAATGGATCAGACCCACTGGTGAACGATGCGTGGCCGGGGGAGCGGAAAGCGCTCGATCAGCCAGTCAAAGTCTTTCCATCGGATCCTGGCCCGCTGGGATCGTCGGCTCAACCAGTAGCGCCACCCGAATCGCACGCGGCGAAAGAGCTGCATCAGCGCCCGATAGTTGCAGGGGATGCCGAAGTAGTTGTAATACCCCAGCAACCGGCTGACCAGTCGTTGCTGCTGCCACTCGATCGGCTCGTGACGATTCTGACGGCACCACTGCCAGATTTCGTGCGCCTTGCGGGCCAGCCTCTTCGCGCTTGTCTTCCGTTTGACCACCCGTCGTCCCGAGCGCGATTGCCCCCAGTAGTGCGTGAAGCCAAGGAAGTCGAAGCTCGGAGGATCGCCCTCGTCGCCCTGATCCGGTTTGTTGTAGCAAAACAGACGTGTTTTGTCGGGGTGGAGCGTCAGACCATACTTGGCGAATCGCTTCGGTAAGACCTCTGCGATCTTCCGCGCATCGTCTTCACGCTCGAAGCAGACCACGAAGTCGTCGGCATAGCGGATCAGTCGGGCCCGGCCTCGCAGCCGAGGTTTCGCGACCGTCTCGAACCACACGTCCAGCACCTCGTGCAGGTAGATGTTCGCCAGCAGCGGCGAGATCACACCTCCTTGCGGTGATCCGTCTTCCGGAAAGTGAATCCGTCCCTCCTCCATCACGCCGGCTTTGAGCCATTTGTCGATCATCCGGCGGATCACTCCATCCACCACCCTCTGGTCGAGAAAGCTTCGCAGGTGTTGGTGGACCATCTTGTCGAAGAACGACCGGATGTCCGCTTCCAGCACCCACCCTCCGCCTATGCACATCAGCTCCTGCCGCAGATCGCGCAACGCATGCAGCGCTCCGGTTCCACGTCGGTACCCGTACGATGCCGGCAGAAAATCCTGCTCGTACACCGCTTCGAGCACCATCGTCACGGCTCGCTGCAGGACTTTGTCCTCGAATGTCGGGATGCCCAGTGGTCGCTGACCGCCATCAGCTTTCGGGATGTACACCCGGCGTACCGGTGGCGCCTTATACGTCCCACTCTTGAACCGCCCGAGCAGATCGTCAAGGTTGCTGTCCAGTGCCCGTTCGTACTCCTCGGCTGTGACCCCGTCGATTCCCGGCGCCCCATCCCTCCGAGTCAGTCCGTATGCGTGCTCGATCAGAGCACGGTCGATGTGGTGAGCGAGACTGAGGATCGGCTTCCCGCTCAACTTTCTCGCCAGTTCTGCTATCCGTTCCAGTTTCGTTGACACACCCGTCAAGATCGGGGTCTTGTTCGTGTTTCCCATCACGGCTCCATCATCCGGCTTCTCTCTTTCCTCCGATGGGTCCTCCGGGTAAGAGTTCCCCACCCTCTCTGGTCCTACTGAGAAGCTCCGACTCCTGATGCTCGTCCGCCAGCGCTGTCCTTGTCGGTCGCGCTCTCGTACCATGTCGCATCGCCTCGTTTTCGTTTCCGCTCTCCAACTTCGAGCCTCCCGAAGACCCTCCGATGCGCGATCCGTCTTCGGGCCGGGAGCTTGTTCAGGCGGCTTCTCCTGCCCGCCTGCTCACGTGGAAGTCATCAGGTCTCTCAAGTTCCTCGGACAGCCCTGGTGTGAACATGCCCCGCTCTACGACCCCGACCCTGCGACTTGCCCTCGGTTTTCGGCAAGCCGCTTCTGCCTTCCACACTGGCGGAGGGTGTCGGCTTCCGGGTCACGCTGCTGTATTTCGGGGCTCCATCACGCGGCCTGTTCACTCGCTGTGTATGCTTCGCCCTCAGAGTCGCCTCTCAGAACGCAACACTCGCTTCCAGCCGGGCACCACCCTTTGCTGGACAGGATTCGGACCTGTCGGGCTCTCGTTGAAAGGTTTCCGACGCTGAGCGCTCACTTACCTCATCGCCTTCCCCCTTTCCGAAGCTTTCTTGACGCTCCCGCCACGGCAGCCGGCGGGGACGCCGGCGGTCCGCTGTGTTTTGCGGTGCATCCTGCTCAGGCCGGAGGCCTCTCGGTCGGTCTCATCCGGCGCTGACGCCGCACGCTCCGGCCGTGGTCACGCAGCAGCTGGCCGTCGTCGCGGCGGTGGCCTCGGGGAGGTTGTCCTGCAGCACCACGAAGGCTTCCCACTCGTTGCCGTCCGGGTC
>DASWME010000244.1:0-34435 GCA_036399915.1 Thermoanaerobaculia bacterium | reverse complement strand
GACCACGTGCTCGCGGATCGCGGCGCTCGCCAGCAGGAAGCCGCTGTTGTGCACCCTCTCCAGCGGCAGGTTCCAGTTCGCGGCGAGCGGCGTCCTGCCGATCCCTTTCAGATACCAGCCGCGGTGGAAGCCGGAGCGGCCCGAGCCCAGCCGGCGCGGCCAGCTGGCGTCCGGATCGACCTGGAGATCGCAGTAGAGGAGGTCCTCGGGCGGCACGCAGCGTCGCGTGCTGCTGAAGGTCGCGATGGCGGCGAGGTCCACCTCGACGTTGAGCCGCGCGTGGCGGCGGTCGAACGGCACGAAGTCCGACCGGCGGAGGGGAACCGGAACCTGCCAGGGCTCTTCCAGATAATGGCGGGAATTGCGTGCCATCGTGCGGCTCGCGGCTCCGTCGGCGGGGAAGACCAAAGATCCCGCGATCTCCTCCTTGTCAGCTCGACTCGATCAGGGTAACATTTCGCCATCATTTTTCGATCTTCAAACCAACCTCAGGAGGGTGGCATGGCCGACGCGAAGAAGAAGGCGACGGGAGCCAAGAAGGGCGCGAAGAAGTCTACGAAGAGCGGCGCCAAGAAGTATGCCAAAGCGCCTGCGAAGAAGGCCGCCAAGAAGACGACGGCGAAGAAGACCGCTGGAGGCGGCGCCAAGAAGTCGGCGAAGAAGGCCGGCAAGAGCGGCGCCAAGAAGAGCACGAAGAAGGTCACCGCCGGCGGCGTGCAGGAGGCGTTCAGCCTGCCGAAGCCGGATGCCCCCACCGGCCCCGGCACGGGTCAGGCCGAGACCAGCAAGGGACGGACGAACTTCCCTCTCTCCTAGTCGTGGAGGACGGTGTCGGCGAGACTCGTTTCTCCCCTGGACGAGATGCGGGCCCGCCTCCCGCGGGCCCGCATTCATCCGGAGTCGCTGCTCCGGATCCCGCTCGTCCGGCACGCCTTTTCCGATCCCGGGTTCCGGCTGATTCCCAGGGCCATCGATCAGAGCTGGTTCTATCAGCGGCTGGTCCCCGCCGCGGTCAGCGGCTTCAACCCGTTCTCCGGGGCCGCCTACTACGCCGCCCGGTCGCCTCTGGCCCGCTGGCTTGAGGACCCCTTCTCCTCGGCGCGGCCCTACAACGAGCGCGACCTCCTGGTGCGCGAGGTGCTCTTCGCGGTGCACGACTACCTGCACTGCTGGGCCTACGGCGCGATCCAGGAGCTGCGTCCGCGGCTCGGGTTCGGCACTGCGCCGATCACCGCGCGCAACGCCGAGGACTTCGCCTTCTGCCATCTCGCCACCGAGGCCGCGGCCGTGGTGGGGCTGGACTACTGGCACGTCTGCACGCTGGACCTCAACGAGGTCTGCGACATCGGCACCAACGTGCGCGGCCTCGCGGTGAGCTATCACGAGCGCTGCCGCGACGAATACCGGCGCTTCCGGCCGGGGTTCGATGCCCAGCGCGCGGCGTTCTTCACCGAGATCGCCACCTTCTACTGCACCGGCGAGCTCCACGGCTTCGACGTGGACGACATGCGCCACAGCCCGCGGCTGTTCTCGTGGCTCGAGCACGAGATCCTGTACGGCGAGAAGCAGCGCGAGTACACGCGCCGCTGGCTCGCCTACCTCTCAGGAGGGGCCGTCCGCTACGCGCCGGACCGGCTCGCGGCCCCGCTGTCCGTGCGGGCGCCGTGGAAGAAGCGGCTCCTGGCCGAGCTCGGAGCCATGCTCTGGGAGAAGGTCAAGGACGACCGCCTCCATCCCCTCCGGCCTGCGGCCGCGCCGGACGGGACTTGGCGGAGCAGCCCGCGGCGGGCCCCCGACTTCCGGTTCGTCAACTGCAACGCGCTCGCTCCCGCCGCGCTCGCCAGGAGCGCGGAACGCAGGCCGGGCCGGGAGAGCTTCGAGTACCTGTTCGCGCAGTACGTCAGCCGCTTCGACCGCGAGCGGTTCGACCGCGGCAAGCTGGCGCGCCTCCAGGAGGTCCGGCGCGAGCGGGACTTCCGCAAGCTGGCGCTCCTCTGCGCGGGCGAGGAGCCGCTCCCCGCCAACGGCGGCGAGCCGCACGACCTGCTGGTCCTCAACTGACGGGGCGTAGCCGCGCGGACCGTGCGCCAGGCTGCCCTGTCCCCCCCTTTCCGGAGTACCCTGTAATAAACGCAAGGGAGGCGCGTTCCATGGGCGAAGGAGAAAGGAGGGCAGGAGGCGTGCAAGCCGCAGCCTATGACAAACCGCTCGAAAGCCCCCCCGGCGCCCTGGAAGCGCTGTTCCGGGAGCACCACGGGGCGGTTTACCGCGCCGCGTACCGGATCACCGGCAACGCCATGGACGCGGAGGACGTTCTGCAGACCGTTTTCACCCGACTCCTGCGGCGAGAGGAGCAGCCGGACCTCTCCGAGAGCGCGGGGAGCTACCTCCACCGGGCCGCCGTCAACGCCGCCCTCGACCTGATGCGGCGGCGCAAGCGGTCCCGCAAGGTCGACCTCGAAGAGGTTGGCGAGACTCTGGTGGACGCCTCGGACCCCGGTCCGGAGCGCGCCCGGGGCAACCGGGAGCTGAAAGCCCGGTTGCGGGAGGCGATGTCGCGCCTCTCTCCCCGCCAGGCGGAGATCTTCACGCTGCGCTACCTCGAAGGCTCAAGCAACCTGGAGATTGCCAGGATGCTCGGCGCCTCTCAGACCTCCATCGCCGTCTTACTGCATCGCGCGCGGCACCGGCTTCAGAAGGAGCTGGGGTCGCTTGAAGGAGAACTGTCATGAGCCTGTTCAAGAAGAACGACGACCTCCTGGACGAGGCGATCGCCCAGGTGGCGAGCGAGCCCATCGACCCGCAGCAGGTCGAGGCGGCGGCGGCCCGAGTCTGGGCGCGGCTGTCGCAGACCCCGCAGGAACACGCCGGTGCCCACGCCGAGGCGGTGATCCCTGCCGGCGCCGCGGCGCCGGTCGCCGGCAGCCTGCACGGCTGCGAGGATTTCCGGTCCCTGATCCCCGCCTACCTGCGGGGTGAGCTGTCCCCGGCGCGCGCGCTGCTCGTCGAGGACCATACGCGGAGCTGCGTGCCCTGCCGCCGGGCGCTCCGCGAGGCCCGCGAGGGCCATCGGGCGGTGACGGCCCGGCCGGCGGCGGCGCGGTCCTTCGTTCGCGACCGCCGGGTGTGGATGCCGCTCGCGGCGGTGCTGGCCGTGGCTTTGGGCTTCGGCCTGCTGGTGGCGATCCAGGAGATGCTGGCCGGCGGCGCCCGCATGGCCCGCATCGAGTCGGTGGAGGGCACCCTCTACCGCGTGGCCGGCGACTCCAGTCGGCCGATCGGGGCCGGCGAGACGATCGACGAGGGCGAGCAGGTCCGCACCGCCAAGGGCTCGACGGCCCTGGTGCGGATGGCCGATGGCTCGCTGATCGAGATGGGCGAGCGGGCCGGCTTCGCGCTCGACGCCGGCCGCAGGGGCAACACCATCCAGCTCGAGCGCGGCAAGATCATCGTCGCGGCCGCCAAGCAGCGCAACCGCCACCTGTTCGTGGCCACCCGCGACGCGCTGGTCTCGGTGACCGGCTCCATCTTCTCGGTCAACAGCGGCACCAAGGGCTCGCGCGTATCGGTGGTCGAGGGCGAGGTGCGGGTCGAGCAGGCAAAGAAGGACAGCCTGCTCCACCCGGGCGACCAGGTGACGACCCACGCCAGCGTCGAGGCCGTGCCGGTCAAGGAGGAGATCGCCTGGAGCCGCAACGCCAGGCAGTACGAGCAGCTCCTGGCCGAGCTGGCCGCCCTGGGCAAGGAGATCGACGCCCGCGTCGAGCGGCCCGGGCTGCGCTACTCGACCCGGCTGCTCGACCTCGCTCCCGCGGAAACGACGATCTGGATCGCGCTGCCGAACCTCTCGAAGAGCCTCAACGAGACGCAGCGCATCCTCGACGAGAAGATCGCTGAGAGCCCGTCGCTCGCCCAGTGGTGGAGCGAGACGCTGCGCTCGACCGGCAATGAGAAGAAGTTCCACGAGATGATCGAGCGGCTCGGCGATCTGGGCCGCTACCTCGGCGACGAGGTGGCGGTAGCCATGGACGCCGGCAAGGACGAGGAGTGCGCGCCGGTGGTGATGGCCGAGGTCACCAACGAGGCGTCCTTCCGCGCCGCCCTGGAGGCTGAGATCGCCCGCGTGAACGACCGCGAGGGCAAGCCGGCGGTGCGCATCGTCGACGATCCGGCCACGGCCGGCGAGGGCGAGGAACTGCTGGTGTGGATCCACGACGGCCTGTTCGTGGCCTCGCCGAGCGGCGAGGAGCTGCGCCAGGTGGCGGCGATGACCTCCAGCGGCGGCAATCCGTTCAAGGACACGAGCTTCTACGCCCGCATCGCCCAGGACTACCGGGACGGCGCGGGGTGGCTGTTCGCGGCCGACCTCCACACGCTGGTGCGCAAGGATGCCGGCGACTCCTCGGAGTCGCAGCAGATGGCCGAGAAGCTCGGCATCCTCGATCTCGACCACTTCATCATCGACCGCCGGGAGATCGACGGCCGGGCCGAGACGCGCGCCGCCCTGACCTTCGACCAGACACGGCGGGGGGTCGCCTCCTGGGTCGCCGCGCCGGCGCCGATGGGGAGCCTGGGCTTCTTCTCCCCCGACGCAAACCTTGCGGCGGCCTTCGTCGTAAAGAACCCTGTGAGCATCCTCGACGAGCTGGTCGCCATCAACCCCGAGTTCGCCCGCGATCTGGCGGAGGCGCAGAGCAAGCATGGCTTCGACCTGCGCGCCGACCTGGCGGCGCCGCTCGGCGGCGAGATCGCCGTGGCGGTGGACGGACCGGTGCTGCCCCAGCCCTCCTGGAAGCTGGTGGTGGAGGTCTACGACCCGGCGCGGCTGCAGCAGACGTTCGAGCGGGCGGTGGCCCGCCTCAACGAGGAGCTCAAGGGCGAGGGCAAGCCCGGCGTCCAGCTCACCCGCGAGGAGAGCGGCGGACGGACGTACTACGCCATCCTCTGCTCCGATCACAAGTTCGAGCTGCACTACCTGTTCGAGGACGGCTACATGGTGGCCGGGCCGAGCCGGGCGCTGCTCAAGCGGGCGGTCCAGCTCCGGGAGTCGGGCGTGACGCTCGCCACCAGCCCCAAGTTCCGCGACCTGCTGGGTCCGGACGGCCAGGTGAACGTCTCGGCGCTCGTCTACCAGAACCTGGCGCCGCTGGCGAAGTCGGCCGGCAAGGTGCTGCCCGACGCGGCCACGCATCCGCGCGGCGGGCCGGACATCGGCAAGTTCCTGGCGACGCAGGGGCCGACGCTCTACTACGCCTACGCGGAGCCGGACCGGATCGTCTTCGCCGGCAGCAACCAGAACCCCCTGGGCCTCAACCTCGGGACCCTGGCCGGCTTCGGCAGCATCTTCGGGGCGGGCAACCGCGGGTACGAGGAGGCGATCCGGCAGCAGGAGGCGGCCCGGTAGGCGGAGCCCCCGGGCCCTGGAGGAACGTTCATGGCGAACGCAACGCAACCGATCGTCGAGCTCCAGGGCCTGGAGGTGAAGTTCGGGAGGCGTCCGATCCTCAAGGGGTTGAACGCCTCCCTCTCCGGCCGCTGCATCGGGCTGCTGGGACCCAACGGGGCCGGCAAGACCACCCTGCTCCACACCCTGCTCGGGTTCCATGCGCCCGCCGCGGGGTCCGCCCGCGTCTTCGGCCACGACATCCGGACCGAGACGCGGGCCATCCGCGGCCTGATGGGCTACATGCCCGAGAGCGACGCCTTCATCTCCGGCCTGACCGCGGTGCGGTTCGTGCGGCTGATGGGCGAGCTCTCGGGCCTGCCTGCCGAGCGGGCGCTCGAGCGGGCCCACGAGACGCTGTTCTACGTGGGGCTCGGCGAGGCCCGCTACCGCAACGTCGACACCTACTCGCTGGGCATGAAGCAGCTCGCCAAGCTCGCCCAGGCCCTGGTGCACGGCCCGCGCCTCCTCTTCCTCGACGAGCCGACCAACGGGCTCGACCCCACGGCCCGCGAGCGCATGCTGAAGCTCATCCGCGACATCCGCGACACCGGCGAGGTCCACATCATCCTCTCCTCCCACCTCCTGCGCGACGTCGAGGAGTGCTGCGAGGAGGTGCTGGTCCTCAAGCAGGGCAGCATCGCCACCTACTGCAATCTCGAGGAGGAGCGACGGGCCAACCGGAAGTTCCTCGAGCTGGAAGTGCGGGGCGGGGACGACGCCGCCTTCGCCGCCGCCGTCGAAGCCCTGGGCGTCGAGATGGCGGTCGACAGCAAGCAGCGCATCAAGCTGGTGCTGCCTGAAGGGATGGAGATCCGCGACCTCTACCGGCTGGCGGCCGAGCGGCAGGTGCAGATCCGCCGGCTCGACTACAAGAAGGATTCGCTCCAGGACATCTTCCTCAAGGCGATGGACATGGAGGTCGCCGACCATGGCCGTGTATAAGCGCAACTACGGGACGTACCGGGGAGACCTGACCCCCGCCTGGTCCCGCTTCCTCATCCTGCCGCGGTACGCCTACCGCGACGTGTTCCACAACCGCGGGTTCCTGGTGTTCTTCACCCTCTGCTTCGCCCTGCCGTTCGCGGGGCTGCTGATGATCTACCTGCACCACAACCTGGCGGCGCTCAAGTTCATGAACCTGCCGCTCGACCAGCTCCAGCAGGCGCTACCCATCAACGCCACCTTCTTCCGGCGGGGACTGGAGTTCCAGGGCTCGCTCGGCTTCCTGCTCGCGCTGTCGATCGGGCCGGCCCTGATCGCCCCGGACCTGCGCAACAACGGGCTGCCGCTCTATCTCTCGCGGCCCTTCTCGCGCACCGAGTACGTGCTGGGCAAGATGATGGTGCTGGTGGGCCTGCTGTCGCTCATCACCTGGATCCCCGGCCTGCTCCTCTTCCTCTTCCAGAGCTACCTCGAAGGGGCCGGCTGGTTCGCCGACAACCTGGGGATCGGCTTCGCCATCTTCGTGGGGAGCTGGGTCTGGATCCTAGTCCTCTCGCTGCTGGCGCTCGCCATCTCGGCGTGGGTGAAGTGGAAGCCGGTGGCGCGGGTGACGCTGCTGATCGTCTTCTTCGTCTTCTCCGGCTTCGCCGCAGCGCTCAACGAGGCGCTCGATGTCCGGTGGGGCTGGATGCTCTCGCTGTGGGTGACCATGCAGAACGTCTGGGCGTTCCTGTTCGGCCAGCACCAGCAGATGGATCCCGACCAGTCGCTGCCGGTGTGGGCGGCATGGCTGAGCCTCTCTGCCGGCTCCCTGCTCTGCCTCTGGCTCCTCTCCCGCCGCGTACGGGCCTACGAGGTGGTGCGATGATCGCCAACGGGATGGCCTCGACGGCCTCAGAAGGCGCCGCGGCCGACCGGCGGGTCACTTTCGAGAACGTCTCCAAGTTCTACGGCGACGTGCTGGGGGTCAACCGGGTGAACCTGTCGATCCCGCCGGGTATCACGGGCCTCGTGGGGCCGAACGGCTCCGGCAAGACGACCCTGATGAACCTGACGGTCGGGCTGATCCAGCCCTCGCGGGGAAGGATCTCCGTGCTCGGCCTTTCGCCGGATGAGCCCGAGGAGCTGTTCCGGCTGGTGGGCTATGCCTCGCAGTACGACGCCTTCCCGCCGGGCCTGACGGGCTACCAGTTCGTCGAGTCCTACCTGCGGGTGCACGGCTTCGGCGCCAGAGAGGCCGAGGCCCTGACCTGGAAGGCGCTGGAGCGGGTGGGCCTCACCGACGCCGCCGGCCGCAAGGTGGCCGGCTACAGCAAGGGCATGCGCCAGCGGGTGCGGCTCGCCCAGGCCCTCGCCCACGAGCCGACGGTGATGGTGCTCGACGAGCCTCTGAACGGCCTCGATCCCATGGCCCGCGCCGAGGCGATCGCCCTGTTCCGCGAGCTGGCGGACGGCGGTCTGCACGTCATCGTGTCGAGCCATATCCTGCACGAGGTCGATCTGATCTCCGACCAGGTGGTGCTCATCAACGGCGGCTACATCGTGGCCGAGGGGGACATCGGCGACGTGCGCGACGAGATGGAGGAGCAGCATCCGGTGCAGGTGCTGGTGCGCTGCGACCGGCCGGCGCTGCTGGCCTCGCGCGTCTTCGAGCAGGACAACGTGGTGGAAGCCCGCATCCTCGACGACGGCCGGGGCCTGCTGGTGCGGACGCGCGATGCCGACCGCTTCCATCTCGTCCTCAACGAGATCGTGCTCGACAGCGGCCTCGCCGTCGAGGCCGTGGCGCCGGCCGACGCCGACGTCCACGCCGTCTATCAATACCTGATCGGCTCGAACGGAGAAAAGTCGTGAGCGAGATCGTGAGCGCGGCGCTGCCTGCCCGGAGCAGCCTTCCCTGGGGCCGCTGGTGGCGCCAGGTCCTCGCCGTCCTCCGGCTGGAGGTCCGCAAGGGCTTCCGCCGCCCCTTCGGCCTCCTGCTGCTGGCCCTGGCCCCCCTCTTCATCCTGGTCCTGCGGATGATCATCCCCGACGCCGTCAACGATCCCAGCGACGTGGCCGGGGCCACGGAGTTCTACGCCGGCACCTATCAGGCGTTCATCCTGCGGATCGTGATCTTCCTCGGCTGCGTGTCGATCTTCGGCAGCCTGATCCGGCGCGAGACGCTGGACCGGAGCCTCCACTACTACTTCCTCTCGCCGGTGCGGCGGGAGCTGCTGGTGGTGGCCAAGTACCTGACCGGCCTCGCCGTCTCCTTCGTCCTCTTCGGCGCCACGACGGTGATCGCCTTCTTCCTGGCCTACGCCCCCCACGAGTCGGCGGCGGTCCAGAAGTTCCTCTTCGCCGGCCCGGGGCTGGGGCACCTCGCCTCCTACCTGCTGGTGACGTTCATGGCCTGTGTGGGCTACGGCGCGGTCTTCCTCTTCTTCGGGTTCTTCTTCAAGAGCCCGGCCCTGCCGGCGCTGGCGGTGTTCGGCTGGGAGGGGATCCACTTCCTGCTGCCGCCGCTGCTGAAGAAGGCGAGCGTCATCCACTACCTGCAGTCGCTCTGCCCGGTGCCGGTGTCGGAGGGCCCGCTGGCCCTGCTGGCCGACGCCCCCTCGCCCTGGGTGGCCGTTCCCGGGCTGCTCGTCCTGGCCCTCGTGCTGGTCACCATCTCCGCGATGAAGATCCGCAGGATGGAGATCAGCTACGAGGAGTCGTAGGCAGGGAACCGGCGGATCACCTGGAGGTGGTCACAGATTGTGACCACCTCGTACGGCTGAAGTACTCCAGGGCCCTGCCCTTCGCCTTCGCGGAGCACGGGGCCATCATGCTGGCGAGCGGCTTCGGGGAGAGATAGACTTCAGCGAACCAGGGGGATTGGATGACGAAGTCGCCATGGCGCCGGACGGCGGGGTTCCTTCTCGTTCTGCTGCTGTCTCGCCCGAGCGGAGCCCGGGCGGCCGCTGGACAGGACGGCTCCGACCCGCGGGTGGACTGGCTGCGCCGCAACGCCATTCCCGTCCGCTCCATCGATCCCGCCGACGAGGACTTCTCCGATCTCCAGCCGCTGAAGCGGATCCTCGGCGATAGCCGGATCGTGATGCTGGGCGAGCAGTCCCACAAGGACGGGGCCACCTTCCGCGCCAAGGTCCGGCTGATCAAGTTCCTGCACCGGGAGATGGGCTTCGGCGTGCTGGCTTTCGAGAGCGGTCTCTACGACTGCGCAAAGGCCTGGGAGCTGCTCAAGGGCGGGGAGGACCCGCTCAGGGCGGCGCAGCGGGGAGTGTTCGCGATCTGGTCGCGGAGCGAGCAGGTGGCGCCGCTCTTCGAGTACCTGGGCCGGCAGGCCCGGTCGGAGTCCCCGCTGGAGCTCGCCGGTTTCGACAACCAGGCGACCGGCACGGCTTCCAGCGATTTCCTGCTGACCGACCTCGAGCGGCTCCTTGACGCGAGCGGTATCCAGACAGGCGGGGACTGGCCGAAGTTCAAGCAAGGGCTTCGCACCCTGACGTCCTTCGAGGAGACGAAGCCGCCGGACGCGGAGGTGCAACGGGCCTTCGGCAAGGTCCTCGCCGCTGCGGCGGCCGGGCTCCGCAAACGACCGTCCTCCCCAGAGGCGGCGTTCTGGCTCCAGGTGATCGAGAGCGAGCGGACGTTCGCAGAGATGACCTGGAGACTGGCGAACGACGACCGGGCGGCCAAGAACCTCCGGGACGAGCAGATGGCCCGCAACCTCCTCTGGCTCGCCCGGGTGCGGTATCCGGGGAAGAAGATCATCGTCTGGGCCGCCACCTATCATGAAGTGCGGAACCCGGAAGCGCTCGAGCCCCTGGCGGACCTCCCGCCCACCTTCTACCGGGGCGTGAAGACGATGGGGGACGAGGTCTGGAAGGTCCTCCGCGGCCAGGTCTACACGCTCGGCTTCACGGCCTACGACGGCGAGTTCGGCAGGCCGGGCCGCTCCACCCGGCTCGTTCCGGCTCGCGAGGGGAGCCTGGAGGACCTGCTGAACCGGGCGGGGCACCCGTTCGCCATCGTCGACCTCCGCAAGCCGGCGCCGGGCGGCGAATGGCTGCGCCGCAAGCTGGTGGCCCGCCCCTTGGGGTACACGGACATGCAGGCGGATTGGACCCGCGTCGTGGACGGAATGGTGTTCACGCGCACGATGACGCCGAGCCACCTGCTGCCGCCGAAGGAGAGCCCTTCGCCAGGAAGGAGGTAACACCCCCTCAACCTCTGGCGGGCTCTTGCGTATGAGAGCCGGGGGTGACGCCGCGGCCTGGCTTCGGCTATCCTGGCATAGTTCGTCGCAACGCACTCAAGGATTCAGTCAAGGAGACCCCATGATCCGCAAGACCTTTGCGTGGCTGCTCGTGGCCGGCCTGACCGCTGCCGCCGCGTCGGCCCAGACCGCTGACGAGTTGATCGAGAAGAACCTTCAGGCGACCGGGGGCCGGCAGAAGATCGAGGCGGTGAAATCAGTCCGCATGACCGGCAAGATGGTGGCGCCGCAGGGGATGGAGATCCCCATGGTCATGGAGTTCAAAGAGCCCGGCAAGCTCCGCAGCGAGGCCACCTTCCAGGGCATGACCATGATCCAGGCCCTGGACGGCAAGGACGGCTGGACGATCAATCCCCTCCTGGGCAAGAAAGACCCGGAGAAGATGTCCGCCGATGACATCAAGCAGGCCGAGGAGCAGTTGGACAGCTTCAACCTGTTCACCAAGTACAAGGAGAAGGGGCACACGATCGAGTACGTCGGCAAGGAGGACATCGAGGGCACTCCCGCCTACAAGCTCAAGCTGACCCGGAAGAGCGGCGACGTGAGCTACATCTACCTCGATTCCGAGAGCTACCTGATGGTCAAGATGAACGGCAAGACCAAGGTCCAGGGCCAGGAGGTGGAGAGCGACACCACGGTGGGAGACTACAAGGCGGTCGACGGGGTCCTCTACCCCCATTCGATCGAGTCCCAGCTCACGGGAATGCCCGGCAAGATGGTGATCACGTTCTCGAAGATCGAAGTCAATCCGACCCTCGACGACTCCCGCTTCGCCATGCCGGCCATGGAGAAGAAGGAGACTCCGGCGCCGCCGAAGCCGCCGAAGCAGTAGCCGAGCAAGGGGGCGGCTCCGCCAGGAACGCCGCCCCGCAGGACCTCTTCGTTTTTCCCTTCCGTTCTTTCCCTAGGGAGACGGGTATGCGGACGCAGACATTGAAGTCGATCCTCTGCCTGGCGGCTGCTGGCCTTATGGTGGGCACTGGCGCAGCGCGTGCCGCGCACGCCGCTGAGGTCGAGATCGATTCCAACACCTTTGGCGGGCTCGAGGCCCGCTCGATCGGTCCGGCCATCATGAGCGGCCGGATCGCGGCCATCGACGCCGTCGGAGAGGACCCGCTCACGATCTATGTGGGCGCGGCGAGCGGTGGCGTCTGGAAGTCGACGGACGGCGGCTTGACCTTCAAGCCCGTCTTCGACGAGCACACCCAGTCGATCGGCGCAATCGCGATCGATCCCAAAAATCCCAAGAACGTCTGGGTGGGCACGGGCGAGTCCTGGACGCGCAACAGCACTTCGGTCGGCGACGGCCTCTACAAGACGACGGATGGCGGCGAGACCTGGCAGCGCATGGGGCTCGAGACGTCCGAGCGCATCGCCCGCGTCCAGGTGAGCCCGGCCGACGGCAATACGGTCTGGGCCTGCGCCACCGGTCACCTGTGGGATCGCCACGAGGAGCGCGGCGTCTACAAGACGGCCGACGGCGGCAAGACCTGGAAGAAGGTCCTCTACGTGGACGCCGACACCGGCTGCTCGGACCTCGCGGTCGATCCGCAGGACCCGTCGATCCTCTACGCCGGCATGTGGCAGTTCCGCCGCACGCCATACTCGTTCCAGTCCGGCGGCAAGGGAAGCGGCCTCTGGAAGTCGACGGACGGCGGCGAGACCTGGAGACAGCTGAAGACAGGCCTGCCCGCGGGAGAGAAGGGGCGGATCGCGGTGGCCGTGGCCCCCTCGCGGCCGAGCGTGGTCTATGCCCTGGTCGAGTCGGCGGACACGGCCCTCTTCCGCTCGGACGACACCGGGGAGAGCTGGCGGCAGGTCAACAACTCGTTCAACCTGCAGGTGCGCCCGTTCTACTTCGCGCGCCTCGTGGTCGACCCCGCGGACTACAACACCGTCTACAAGCCGGGCCTCGTGCTGACAGTCAGCAAGGACGGCGGCAACTCCTTCAGCCAGGCGCTCAACCTCAACAGCTTCGGCGCCGGGCCGCACGGCGATCACCATGCGCTCTGGATCAACCCGAAGAATTCGAGCGAGATCCTGCTCGGCACGGACGGCGGCGTTTACATGTCCTACAGCCAGGCCCGCCAGTGGCGCCACCTGAAGTCACTGCCAGTGTCACAGTTCTACCATGTGAGCTACGACATGGGTCGGCCCTACCGGGTCTACGGCGGTCTCCAGGACAACGGTACCTGGTCGGGCCCGTCCTCGGGTCTCGGCGGTACCATCCAGAACCGAGACTGGTGGAACATCGGCGGCGGCGACGGCTTCTGGGCGTGGAGCGACCCGAACGATCCGGACCTGGTCTTCGTCGAGTACCAGGGCGGCGAGGTCTCGCGCCGGCGGATCTCGACGGGCGAGGAGAAGGTCATCAAGCCGCTGCCGGGCGCCGGTGATCCACCCTACCGGTTCAACTGGAACACGCCGATCCACATGAGCCCCAACGAGCCGGGGACGATCTACATCGGCTCGCAGTTCCTCTTCCGCTCGCGCGACAGGGGAGACTCCTGGGAGCGCATCTCTCCGGACCTGACGACCAACGATCCGAAAAAACAGCGACAGATCCAGTCGGGCGGTCTCACGGTGGACAACTCGAGCGCCGAGAACCACACGACGATCTTCGCCATCAGCGAGTCGCCGAAGAACGGCAAGGTGATCTGGGTGGGGACGGACGACGGCAATCTTCAGGTGACGCGGGACGGCGGCGCCCATTGGACGAACGTGGCGCCGAGCGTCCCCGGCCTGCCCAGGGGGACCTGGGTGTCGGGCGTCGAGGCCGGCCGGTTCGACGAGGCGACCGCCTTCGCTACTTTTGACGGCCACCAGACCGGCGACATGAAGACCTACATCTACAAGACGGCCGACTTCGGCCAGACCTGGAAGCCGCTCGCGACCGACGCCCTCTCGGGCTACGCCCACGTGGTCAAGCAGGACCCCGAGAACCCGGACCTCCTCTTCGCGGGCACGGAATTCGGCCTCTACGTCTCGGTGGACGGCGGTGCCCGCTGGGCCCGCTTCACGGGCAAGCTCCCCAAGGTCGCGGTGCGCGACCTGGCGATCCACCCCCGGGAGGGGGACCTGATCATCGCCACCCACGGGCGGGGCGTCTACATCGTCGACGACCTCTCGCCGCTGCGGAAGCTGACCCGCGAGGCTCTCGATGCGGACGTGACGCTGCTCCCCTCGCGGACGGCCGCCATGGCCATCCCCGCGTTCATCCAGGACTTCCCGGGCGACGACGAGTATGTGGCGTTCAATCCCGAGGAGTCGGCCACCATCACTTACTACCTGAAGAAGCGGCACCTCCTGGGGGACCTCAAGGTGGAGGTCTACGACTCCCAGGGGCAGCTCCTCTCGACACTGCCCGGCGGCAAGAGGCGCGGCATCAACCGCGTCGCCTGGCCGATGCGCCTGCCGCCTCCCAAGCTGCCGCCCGCCAACTCCCTGGTGATCGGATCGCCGTTCGCCATGTTCGGCCCGCGGGTGCTCCCCGGCACTTACACGGTCAAGCTCATCCAGGGCGAGAAGACCTACACCAGCCAGGTCGAGATCGTGCCGGACCCCCGTTCCAAGCACTCGGCCGAGGACCGGGCCGCGCAGCACGAGACGGCCATGGCCCTCTACGGCATGCTCGGCCGCCTGACCTACGTGGCCGACTCGGTCAAGAGCCTGGAGGACGGCGCCCGGCAGCGGGCGGAGAAGCTTCCCGGAGGTGACCGCCTGCGGCGCCAGCTCGCATCGCTGGCGGATTCGCTCGAGAGCTTCCGCGCCACGCTGGTCGCCACCGGCCCGGGCGGCTGGCTCTCCGGCGAGGAGCAGCTCCGCGAGAAGATGGCCAAGGTCTACGGCGCAGTCAACGGCTACGACGGGCGGCCGACCCGGTCCCAGACCGATCAGGTGAAGGTGCTGGGCGGGCAGCTCGAGAAGGCTGAGGCGAAGCTGGAATCCTTGAAGAGCGGCGAGGTGGCCGCGGTCAACCGCGAGCTCGAGAAGCGCAAGCTCGAGCCCCTCAAGGTCAAGAGCCGCGAGGAGTGGGAGGAGGAGGACGGCAAGCGGGCGACGGCCCTGCCGGCTTTCCTGCCGTTCCCCTTCCTCTATCCGCTGGACACCGCGGCGGCGGACTGATCCAAAAGGAAAGCGGGAGGAAGCTTCAATGCTCCCTCCCGCCTTGGGGCGCGCGGACTGGCTAACGTCTCAAGCCAGGCCCTGGCGGCGCTCCTCCGCCAGCTTGCGCAGGATTTTCTTGCGCGCCTGAACGGCCTTGCGCTTGCGCTTCACCGAGGGCTTCTCAAAGTGCTGCCGCTTGCGCAGCTCGGTCAGAATCCCCGACTTCTCCACCTTGCGCTTGAACCGGCGCAATGCATTTTCGAAGCTCTCCTCCTCGCGCACGTGCACAACGGGCATCCGTCTCTCACCTCTTTCCTTTTCCGGATGAAATCGCCCCCCGGACTTCAGGGGGCGCAGGTCTTAAATCTGCCTCAACTTTGAAGGAAAGTCAAGTCGCGCTCTGCGGGGAGCGGGCCTGCGGGGGCTCGGCGGGCTCCGCTTCCGAGCGCGGCTGCAGGGCGTCGAAGTCGAACAGGTAGACCGTGTACCGGCCGCCGTCCTGGTGGAACCAGACGGCTGCGGCCGCTCCGCTCGCGTCCTTGGGATAGAACCAGCCCACCACCCCCCGGTCCGGGTAGTCGCGCACGTTGTGCAGGTTGGGCTGGCCGAGGAGCCGGCGCACCTCCTCCTGCTCCATCCCCTCGCCGACCTGGTCGAAGGTCTGCCGCGTCATGTAGCGCCGCGCCTGGGCCCTGGCGAGCTCCTCCGCGAGGCGCGGGTTGCCCGGATCCACGATCAGCGCTTCCTTGTAGATGTCGATCGCCCGCTGGTAGTCGCCTCCCTGCTCGATGAACTGGCGGGCGAGCACGATGTCCTCGTCGCTCTTCATGCGGAGGGCCGCCTGCTGCCGCTCTCCGAGGGGCTCGCCCTGGACGGGCGGGTCGGCGTTGAGAAAGTCGACGAGCCGGCGGTTGAACTCACCGGCGAGCGCCGCGGTCTGTTTCGCGAGCTGTGGATCGGCCGCGGCTGCGGCGACGAGCTTCGCCCGCTGCTCGTCGAGCGTCCGCTTGGTCTGTTGGAGCCAGGCCCACTCGGCGTCCGACGCCGGGTCCCGCTGCTCTCCCTGCCGCTCTCCAGCCCCAGGGCCGCAGCCTGCGATCCCCACGGACAGCAGGAGGCCTGCGAGGAGCGCGGATCCAAAACCGCGAGGGCGGAGTCGTCCGCGGCCGGGGCGGCGGTTCATCGACAGTTCCCCATGCTGGCGGCAGTCACCGTACCACACTGCCGGAGAGATGGACAAGGCTCCTCCCCGGTTGTGCCGTCCCTCGGCTAAGCCCTTGTTCCATAGGGGTTTTTCGCACCGATTCAGCTTGACACCACACGCCGGGCTACAGAATAATCAGCCTCTATAGATCGGAACTGACTCGCAGAGGACGGCCGCGGAGAGCAAGGATGTCCCTTTCGGAAAGAATCCTCCAGTTGAACCGTGAGATCGGCGAAACGGTGGAGCGTGCAATCACCGAGCTGCGCCAGGAGATCTCGCAACGGCTTCGCGCCAGCAACGATGAAATCCAACGACGGCTGGAGGATCTCACCCCCTCGCTGCCAGCTTCCTTCCTGTCCCGCGAGGACTTTGCCGCCGCCGAGCGCGAGCTGGGCTCGCTCTCCCAGCGCGGCGCCCTGCGCGACCTGCGCGATGGCCTCACCGGCATCGACCGCGCCCGCTCCCAGGCGGAGATCCTGGCGGCGCTCTTGCGCGAGTCGCTACGGTACGCCTCGCGGGCAGCCGTGCTGTTGACCCGCGGCGGCGAGATCCGGGGCTGGGGGAGCGAGGGTTTCGGCGAGGCGGAGCCGGCGATCCGCAGCCTTACACTGAACGTGCAGGACGGTCCCTGGGGCCGGCTGCTCCAGGGAGAGGGCACGGTGCACCTCTCGGCCGCCGACTGCGCCGCGCTGTGCAGCCGCGTCGAGAGCCCGCTGCCCAGCGACGGCGTCCTGGTGCCGATCGTGCTCCGCGACCGCGTGGCCGCCGCCCTCTACGCCGACCGGCAGGGCGACGGCGAGTTGAACGCTGAGGCGCTCCAGATCCTCGCCTACACGGCCGCCCAGGCTATTGAAACCCTGCCGTTCCGCGAGCGTGCCTCGACGGCCACCCTGAGCCTGGTGGACGAAGGGGCTGCGGGTGGCGACACGGCGCAGGCCGTTGCCGAGCCGGTCCGGGAGCCGGAGAGTGTCCCCGCCGCCGAGGAGGCTCCCGCACAGGCGGCTGAGCCCGAGGTGGAGGCCGAGCCCGAGCCGCAGGCCGCTGGCGCGCCGTGGGCCGCCGTGGCCGAGCCGGCCGCCGTGGCCGTGGAGACTGAGCTGCCGGCGTCCTCCTTCGCCGAGACCGCTCCAACCCCGGTCGTAGAGGAGGGCCCGCTCGCGACGCAGCGGACCCCGGGCGCCATGGAGGAGGAGGTCCCCCGGTATCCCCGCCCGGTGGAGCCGGAGCCCGCTGCGCCGGCGCGGTTCCCGGAAGCCAGCCCGGAGGCGACGGTCCTGCTCCAGCGGTCCGCCCTGCAGCAGGAGGCCGAGGCCGAACCAGCGGCCCCTCCCCCGCAACCGCTGCGGCCGGTTGCCGTCCCCGAGGAACCCGCCGGGGTGTCTCCTCTCTCCTCGGGCACGCCCGAGGTGCGCCCGCCAAGCGGGGTCGAAGGGCCCGGATGGGCCTTCTCGACCACCCGCGTCCCGGTCTCCGCCGGCGACGAGGCCCTGCACGAGGAAGCCCGCCGCCTCGCGCGGCTGCTGGTGAGCGAGATCAAGCTGTACAACGAGGAGCAGGTCGAGGAGGGGCGCCGCAACCGGGACATCTACGAGCGGCTGAAAGAGGACATCGACCGCTCGCGCCAGATGTACGACGAGCGCGTCGACCCCCAGATCCTGCGCTCGACCGATTACTTCTACCAGGAGCTGGTACGCATCCTGGCCGCGGGGGATTCAAAAGCGCTGGGCATCTGACGACGCATCGGCGTGTTGTTGGAGTATCATGAGCAGTAAGTCGATGCGTCACCGCGCCGCGCTCCTCCTGCTGGTGCCCCTGCTCCTGGGTGCCGCCACCACCCCGCCTGTACGCCAGGGGTTGACCCGGCCCTTGCCCGGCCACTCCGACCGCGCTTCCCTGGCCTATACGGAAGCCGCCAACGCCGTGCGCCGCAAGGATTGCGCCGCCGCCTACAAGGCTCTGACGCCGGTCCTCGCAGGCAAGGGATCGGAAGCCGCCTTCGCCCAGCTCCTGCTCGGCTTCTACGCCCACTCCTGCGAGCAGGTGGCTTACGCCGAGGAGCGGCTGTTCGCCGCCGCCGATCCCGACGGCTCGCTGGAGGACTGGCGGCTCTACATCCTGAGCGACAGTGCGGCGGCGCGCAGGCACGTCCTGCTCGCCCAGAACTCCCTCGCCAAGCTGCTCGGGGACTATCCGGGCTCCGTGCTGCGCCCGCGCGCCCTGCTCAAGGCGGCGAGCCTCGCCTGGGAGCGCGGCGACTCGCAACGCGCCCTGGAACTCGTGACGGCCGGCCGGAGCGAGGAGCTGCGCGGCGACGACGCGGCCCAGCTCGAGGCCCTCGCCTGGGAGATCGGCAACCGGCTGGGCGATCGCGAGGTGCAGACCGAGGCCGCCCGCCGCCTGCTGGTCAACTTCCCGTCCAAGGCCGCCGAGCTGCAGGTGATCGAGATCTTCCGCGACCCGAGTGGAACCGTGAGCTGGCCGGGCATCCTGACCGGCGATCAGCTCAAGCGGCGGACGCAGTCCCTGCTGGACCTGCGGCTGGACGCCAACGCCCTGGCGACGCTCGACGCCGTGGTTGTGGGCGACCGCGACCTCCAGTGGCACCTGCTCAAGGCCCAGGCCCTGACCCGCGCCCACCGCGGCAGCGATGCCCTGGACCTGCTCGCCGGCAAGGAAGCCGCGGATCCCCGGCAGGCGGCGGCCCTCGCTTGGGCCCGCGCCCTGGCGGCCGAGGACGCTGCCACCGCCCAACGCGGCAGGGTGAACCTCGGCTCGGCCGAGCGGCGGCAGTTGCGCCTCCTCTCCCAGCAGTCCATGGAGAAGGTGGCCCAGATCGGCGCCGACCCCGAGCTGGCCGCCAAAGCCCTCAAGTCACTCTACGCCGACTACCGGGAGGACGACCTCTTCGACCGCGCCGTCGACGCGTTGCGCCGGCTGCGCCGTATCGATCCCCAGGACACGACCGGCGCCGCCAGCCTCTGGCAGGCGGGCTGGCAGGAGTACGGCCGGCGCAACTACACGGGCGCCATCGGCTACTGGACCGAGCTGTTCTCCCTCTACCCCGAGGACTCCAACGCCCGCCGGGGCCGGTACTGGACGGCGCGGGCGTTCGGCTCTCTGGGCGAGGACGAGCGGGCGCAGCAGATCTATAACGAGATCGCCCAGGCCGACACCGCCGACTTCTACCGCCGCAATGCCCTCAACCGGCTGCGCGGCAAGCCGGCCACCCTGGCCGCCGCGGCGCAGGCGAAGGAGCCCTGGCCCGCCGACCCGGCGCTGGAGCGCGCCCGGCTGCTGACGGACCTCGGGCTGGACGCCCTGGCCCTCTCGGAGACGGAGCTGGTGCGCGCCAAGGTGGAGCCGCGCTCGCTGCGAGCCTTGGAGGCGGTAATCCTCGCCCGCCAAGGCGAACGCCGCAAGAGCGTGCTGGTGATCCGCGACGCTTTCCCCGCCCTGGGCGGACCCTTCCAGGCCACCCTGCCGGACGAGGCCCGCCGGCTCTACTATCCCATCGACTACCAGGAGCCGATCCGCACCTGGGCGACGATGAACCGTCTGCCCCCCTACCTGGTGTTCGGGATCATCCGCCAGGAAAGCGCCTTCGATCCCAACGCCCAGAGCTGGGCGGGGGCCCGCGGCCTGATGCAGCTCATGCCGGCCACCGCCCGCGAGCTGGCGCTGAAGAACGGCCTCGACTACTCGCACGCCAAGCTCTCCGACCCAGCGTTCAACGTGCGGCTGGGAACCACCTACTTCCGGCAGGTGTTTAGCATGTTCGACGAGAACCTGGAGCTTTCGCTCGCCGGCTACAACGGCGGGCCCTACCGCATCCGGCGGCTGTGGCAGGAGTCGGGCGGCACGGAGCTCGACCGCTTCCTCGAGGGGCTCAATCTCGAGGAGTCGAAGACCTACGTCAAGCGCATCCTGGTCCTCTCGGACAGCTACCGCCAGCTCTATCCCACGGCCGGGTGAGATCGCGCCAAGCCCCGCTCCGCGCGCTCCTTCTGCTGCTCCTGACGTCGTGCGGCGGGGTCGCGCCGCCGCACGACGGCCCCGTCGTCCTCATCACCTTCGACTCGTTGCGGGCCGACGTCGTCGGGGAGCTCGGCGGCGAGCCGGGCCTGACGCCGAACCTCGACGCGCTGCTGCGCCGCGCGGACTGGGCGGGGCGGGCTATCGCCCCCTCGAGCTGGGGCGCACCCTCCATGGCTTCCCTGTTCACCGGCCTCCGGCCCTGGCAGCACCAGGTCCTGCGGGCGAAGGACCGCCTCTCCCCTGCCCTCGTCACCCTGCCGGAAGCACTGCGGGCTCAAGGGTACGAGACCTTCGGCTTCTCGGGGGAGCCCATGTACTCGAAGGCATCCGGCTACGATCAGGGCTTCGACTCCCTGGCGATCCTCAGCAAGGGCGCCGAGGCCGCCGAACGGCTGAAGACCCTCGGCGGCGGCCGGCAGTTCGTGTGGGTCCACATCCCCGAGCCGGCAGCCCCCTACTTCCGCCGTCCGAAGTTCTCCTCCCGGTTGAGCACCGGGCACCTCGACCTGCCCTTGCGGATGCTGCCGAACCACCTCGCCCTCTACTTCGATCCCGCCACCCCCCTGCCCCCCGCCAAACGGCGGCGGTTCTGGACCATGTACCGCTTCAACGTGGCCTGGGCGGACGAACGGCTCGGCAGGCTGCTCGCGGCCCTGCGGCAGAGCGGCGAGTGGGACCGCACGCTGCTGGTGGTGACCTCCACTCACGGTGAGGAGTTCGGCGAGAAGGGCCAGATCCTCAACGGCGGCAACCTGGGACGGCAGCTCCTCGAGGTGCCGTTCGCCGTCAAGCTGCCCGCGGGCTTCAACCGGGAGATCGCGGTGCCCAAGGGCCGCCGGGTGAGCGCGGCGCGGCTGTGGGCGACCCTGGTGGAGGCGGCGGGCGGGGAGGCCCCTCCCGCGGTAGCGCGCAGCCTCTTCCGGAGCGCTCCCGGGGCCGTCCTCTCGGAGCTGTACCTGAGGAACGGCACGAACCAGTTCTCGCTGGTAGAGGGGGACGAGCAGCTCCTCTGGGAATCCCGCTTCGCGCCGTCCGAACCGGAGTACTACCGCGCGCGCCTCGCCCTGATGCACCGGGGCAACGCCCGGATCGCCCGCGCCGAGCTGACCGCGCCGCCGAGCGAGATCTTCGGCCGGCTGCTCGCCGGCTTCCTCGCCACGCCGCCCCTCACCGGGCGGGGGGAGCCCCGGCTGACCCTGGAGCGCTGGGAGGCAGGAGGGAGCCGGCCGGTCTCCGATCCGCGGCGGACCGCCGAGCTGGCGAGGCTCCTGGCGCGGACCTGGGGCGAGTTCGTGCCCGCCGAGCTGCCTCCCGGGAGCGAAGTCCGCGAGTGGTATACTGCCGAATCGCCCTGAAAAGGGGCTCTCCCGGGTCCATAGCTCAGCGGTGAGAGCATCCGGCTCATAACCGGCAGGTCCCTGGTTCGAATCCAGGTGGACCCACTTCGAGGCGCTCCAAGCCATGGAGAAGCTGCGGCCGCGCGACGGGCGCAGCAG
This sequence comes from Thermoanaerobaculia bacterium, assembly GCA_036399915.1. Lineage (GTDB taxonomy): Bacteria > Acidobacteriota > Thermoanaerobaculia > Multivoradales > UBA5704 > DATARR01. The sequence continues at coordinate 12,938 of DASWME010000244.1, read as the reverse complement.
GGGTGCGATGACTTTGCGTTGGAGAGGAGCGGACGTTTCTCCATGAATCAGAACCTCCACAACGTCCTGGAGCTGCAGGCCGCGCTCACCCAGCTCCGCGAGGCCGAGCAGCGGCTGCACGGGATCCCCGACTGGATGCGCGAGCTGCACGACGAGCACGAGGCGCGCCGGGCGGAGATCCAGGCCCTCGAAGCGACCGCCGAAGAGGCGTCGCGGCAGCGGCGGACGGCGGAAGCGGCGGTCCAGGACGCCCAGGAAAAGCTCAGGAAATACCAGCAGCAGATCAACCGGGTGACCACGCAGCGCGAGTACGGGGCGCTGCTGCAGGAAATCGACGTCGTCAAGGGGCAGATTGCCGCCCACGAAGAGCAGGCCTTCTCCTCGCTCGAGCGCCACGAGCAGGCGCAGAAGGAGCTCGCGGCCCTGCGCGAGAGCTTCCGCGAAGTCGAGGAGCGCTACGCGGCGGAGATGGCCCGCTGGGAGGCCGAGAAGCCGGAGGTCTCCCGCCACGTCGAGGGGCTGCGCGGCAGGATCGCGGACCTCAAAGACCGGCTCCCCCGCAACCTGACCGCCCAGTTCGAGCGCATCCTCGTCCGCTATCCCAGCAGCGCCGTGGCCCCGGTGCGCCCCATCGACCGGCCGGGACGCGGTCAGCGCGAGTGGCACTGCGTGGCCTGCAACTACCGCGTGCGACCGCAGGTGGTCGTCGAGATCCGCAACGGCAGCAACCTGGTCCAGTGCGACGCCTGCAAGCGCATCCTCTATCTCGAGGAGGGGCAGGCCTGAACGGCGATTCATCGCTGGGGGAGCGCCTCGCCCGGATCCAAGCCCGCATCGAGGACGCCTGCCGGCGCGCCGGCCGGCCGGCCGGCAGCGTGGTCCTGGTGGGAGCCAGCAAGACGCAACCCGCCTCCGCGATCGCCGAAGCCTTCCAGGCCGGCCTCGGGACCTTCGGGGAGAACCGGGTCCAGGAAGCCCTCGCCAAGAGCCGCGAGCTGCCCCCCGGGATCGAGTGGCACTTGATCGGTCCCCTCCAGTCCAACAAGGTCCGCCCCGCCCTGGACCTGTTCCGCACCATCCACTCCATCGACCGCCCCAGGATCGCCGAGGCGGTGGACCGCGAGGCTGGCGCGCGGGGGCTCGCGGTCTCCGGCTTCCTGGAGGTGAACCTCGGCAACGAGGAGAGCAAGCACGGATTCTCCCCGCAGGGGCTCGCGGACGCCGTCCGCCCTCTCGCCGGTCTCCAGCACCTGCGGATCGCCGGCCTGATGGCCATCCCCCCCCAAGGCGGATCTCCCGAGGACTCCCGACCCTGGTTCCAGAAGCTCCGCGAGCTGCGGGACGACCTCGCCTCCCGCTCCGAGTGGCAGGGCTTCCCCGGCTGGCTCTCGATGGGCATGAGCGACGACTTCGAGGTGGCGATCGAGGAGGGTGCCACCCACGTGCGGGTGGGGACGGCGCTGTTCGGACCACGGAAGCCCCGCTAGAGCCCAACATTCATGCTAAGATGGCTATACTTTCCCGAAGTCGATTGTCAGCATGGGACGTTGGCGCGAGCCCTGTTGAAGGAGGTCCGGACCATGGCCATCACTCCGCTCGAGATCCAGAAGATGCGCTTCTCGCAGAAGATGCGGGGGTACGACCCCACCGAGGTGGAGGGCTTCCTCTCGCTGCTCGCCGAGGAGCTGACCGCCCGCATCGCCCAGATCGAGAAGCTGGAGCGGGAGAACCGCTACTACCGGCAGCGGCTGGAGGAGACCGAGCACCGCGAGCATTCGCTCCAGCAGACGCTGCTGCGGGCCCAGAAGGTGTCGGACGACATCACGGCCAACGCCCGCCGCGAGGCCGAGCTGATGATCAAGGAAGCCGAGCTGGCGGCCGACAAGATCGTGCAGCAGGCCATCGAGCAGTCCACCCGCTTCGAGTCCAAGATCGCCGAGCTGCGCACCGCCCGGCGGGAGCTGCAGCTCAAGTTCAAGAACACCCTCGACCTCTTCGAGCGCATCCTGGAAGCCGAGATGGAGGACGAGCGCAACACCGCGACCGTCCTCACCCTACCGCGCAAGCGGCGGGAAGCCGGAGCTTGAGCCTCCCCGCCGGGACGCGTCGCCTCTTTTCCGGCTACGACGAGGCGGACCTCACCCCCGAGCGGGGCGGTTCCCTGCTGATCGCTCGTCTCCTCGAGGACGGCGACGCCGCGGACCTCGCCTGGCTGCTGAGCAACACTTCCGAACCGGCGCTGGCCGACTGGCTTGCACGGCACGGCGGGCGGAAGCTCTCCCGGCGCAGCCGCGCTTTCTGGGAGGCCGTGCTGGGCGTTGCGGCAGCTCCGGCGAGGCCGGAGGCCGAGGCGCTGTGGCCGCTCTGACCCTTGCCCACCCCGAAGCGCTCTCACCCCGGGCCCAGGCGCTGGCGGCGCGCCTCGCGGCCCGGCCCTGGACGCAGGACTTCTACCTCGCCGGCTCCGCGGCCCTGACCCTCTACGTGGGCCACCGCCCGGTGGCGGACCTGGATTTGATGAGCAACGCCAACCGGCTCACCAGCCCCGAGCGCCGCGACCTCCTGGGCGATCTGGTAGCGCTCGATCCCGAGGCCGAGGTCGAAACCGCTCGCGACGGCTACCTCTTCGCCCGCCTGGGCGGCGTGGGGCTGCGGCTCTACTACTATCCCTACCCCCTCGTGCAGCCCCTGGAGGACTTCGCCGGTCTCGCCGTGGCCGCCGCGGTCGACCTGGGCCTGATGAAGCTCGGCGCCATCATCAGCCGGGGCAGCCGCCGCGACTTCGTCGACCTCCATCTCCTCTGCCGCGAGCTGCCCCTCGCAACCCTCCTCGGCCTCGCCGGGGACAAGTTCGGCCACGTCCGCGACTTCCCCCTCCAGGCCTTGAAGGGCCTCGCCGACCTCTCAGAGGTGGAAGGCGAGCCCATGCCCCGCCTGGCCCTGCCCCTCGAATGGAGCGCGGTCGAGGCGTGGGTTCGTGCGGAGGTGCGCGAGCTGGGGCGGGCGCGGATGGGCTTTTAGCTTATCTTGGATTTTCGATTTGGGATTTCGGAGGGGACGGCGCACAATCCCCACCCGTGACCGCCGACCTCCTCATCCACAACCTCGCCGAGGTCGCGACGCCGGAGGGCTCCGCGCCGCTCCGTGGGACGGAGCAGCGGCGGGTCCGCCGCATCCCCGGCGCCGAAGTGCTCTGCAAGGATGGACGGATCGCCTTCGTGGGGACGCCCGCGGAACGGCGGCGCCGGTTCGGCGAGCTGCCGGAGGCGGAGCGGCTGGACGGCCGGGGCGGCACGCTGATCCCCGGGTTCGTCGATCCCCACACCCACCTGCCCTGGGCCGGCAGCCGGGAGGAGGAATTCGCGGCGCGTCTGGGGGGCAAGACCTACCAGGAAATCGCGGCGGCCGGCGGCGGCATCCTCTCCACCGTGGCCGCCACCCGCCGGGCCGGCGAGGAGGAGCTCGCCGCCAACGTCCTCCGGCGGATGGACCAGATGCTCGCCTGGGGCACCACCACCGCCGAAGCCAAGAGCGGCTATGGCCTCTCCCGGGACGACGAGCTGAAGCAGCTCCGCGCCATCCGCCGGGCCGCGGAAAGCCATCCGGTGGACCTGGTCCCGACCCTGCTCGCCGCCCACGAGGTGCCCCCCGAGCACCGGCCGGACCGGCGGCGCTACCTCGACCTGATCTGCGAAGAGATCGTGCCGGCCGCCGCCGGAGCCGGGCTCGCCCGCTTCTGCGACGTCTTCTGCGAGGAGGGGGTCTTCTCCGCCGCGGAGTCCCGCCGGGTGCTGGAAGCCGGCGCCCGCCACGGGCTCGCCCCCCGGCTCCACGCCGACGAGTTCGCGGACTCCGGCGGCGCCGAGCTGGCCGCCGAGCTGGGCGCGCTCTCGGCGGACCACCTTATGGCCGTGTCGCCGGCCGGCATCGAGGCCCTCGCCCGCTCCGGGGTGACGGCGGTGCTCCTGCCCGGCACCAGCTTCTTCCTGATGAAGCACCGTTACGCTCCGGCCCGCCAGCTCGTCGAGGCCGGCGTGCCGGTCGCCCTGGCCACCGACTGCAACCCGGGCTCCTCCCACACCGAGTCGATGCCCATGGTGGTGGTACTGGCCGTCTTCGAACTGGGTCTCTCCATCGAGGAGAGCCTCGCGGCCGCCACCCTGAACGCCGCCTGCTGCCTGGGGCTTGGGCGTGAGATCGGCTCCGTCGAGGCCGGCAAGCGGGCAGACCTCGTCCTGCTCGACGCGCCCAACCTCCTCCACCTGGCCTACCACTACGGCATCAACCCCGTGGCCGCCGTGGTCAAAGGGGGAAAGGTGGCCCGGAGGGCCGCTTGAAGTACAATCGGGACCTCCAAATCGTGTAGAGGACCGTCGATTCCACGAGGAGGATCGACCATGCACCTGAAAAAAACTCTTCACCGCGCCCTCCTGGCGGCCCTGCTGGCCGCTGCGAGCCCGCTGCTCCTCTCCGCTGCCACCGTCAGCCAGGAAAGGGACCACGCCGACGCCGGCTGCCGGGAGGTCACCCACCCTTCCGGTCTGAAGCACTGCGACATCAAGGTCGGCCAGGGGCAAGAGGCCGCCACCGGCAAGATCGTGGAGGTCCACTACATTGGCTGGCTCAAGGACGGCACCAAGTTCGACTCCACCCGCGACCGCAACCACCCGTTCACCTTCCGCCTCGGCGCCGGCGACGGCATCAAGGGTTGGGACGAGGGGCTCGTCGGCATGAAGGTGGGCGGCAAGCGCCAGCTCATCATTCCCCCCGAGCTGGGGTTCGGCCAGCAGAGCGTGGGCAGCGTGGTCCCCCCCAACTCCGTCCTCTACTACGAGTTCGAGTTGCTCGGAGTGCGGTAAGCTCGCCCGCATGGCAGACCAGGAAACCACCACTCCCTCCGGCCTCAAGTACACCGACCTCGAAACCGGCCAGGGCGCAGAGGCCCGGCCGGGCAAGACCGTGGACGTCCACTACACCGGCTGGCTGGAGAACGGCACCCAGTTCGATTCCAGCCGCGACCGCAACCGCCCCTTCTCCTTCCCCCTCGGCGCCGGTCATGTCATCCGTGGCTGGGACGAGGGCGTCGCCGGCATGAAGGTCGGCGGCAAGCGCCGCCTGACTATTCCGGCGAGCCTCGGCTACGGCGCCCGGGGAGCCGGCGGAGTGATCCCGCCGAACGCGACGCTGGTGTTCGAGGTGGAGCTGCTGGGGGTGAGGTAGCCCTACTCCCCCACCTCATACACCGGCCGGATGTCCACCGGCACCTCCGAAAGCCGCGCGATGGCGTCCCGCAGGGGTTGGGTGGCCTTGCCATAGGTATCGAGGAAGCGCTTGGTCCCCTCGTAGTCGCCCGCGGCCTGGAGCATCAGCATGTCGTGCAGCAGGTCGCGGATGGCGCCGGGGAACTTCTCGGAGACGGCGTGCACCCGGCCGTTGGCGCCGATCTCCAGCGCGCCCTTCTGCTGCAGGTAGTTGAACTGCGCCACCACCCCCTGCCCGTGGGCCTCGTCCACGCCGAAGCGGGCGGAGCGGAAGAGGCCGGCCACATAGGTGGGCTCGAGCGACTGCCGCAGGCCGGCCGGCATCTCCCCCTGCCCGATCAGGGCGAGGATGTTGTAGACGCCCATCACGTCCGCCTTGGCCTCCTCCAGGGTGGAGAACAGCTCCTTCAGCTCCAGCCGCACCTCGGTCTTGCGGCCGTTCACGGTGATCGTGCCCGGCCCCAGGCCGTGCGACAGCTCGTGGTGGAGCACCTCGTTGAAGTAGGCGTCGAAGGAGACGTCCTTCACCTGCGCCGGATCGAGCACGCGCTCGGCGATGGGCAGCAGGATGCGGTCGTACTTCGCCCGCATGGTGTTGCGCAGCAGCACCTTCTTCGAGCCCTTGGCCTCGCGCACCCGCTCGTCGTTGGGCAGGTTGAAGGCGATCGTCTGCACGCCGGCCCGGGTGTCGCCCGCGCTGTAGACGGTGTCCACGACGCGGATGGGGCTCTCGGTGCCGCGGTTGAGGTTCTTGTGCTCGTCCGGGATGGGGAGGTTCCGCTCCAGCCAGGGGAGCCGCTCCTTGTAGCGGGCGAGGGCGGCGGACTCCTTAGGCAGGTTCACAGTGACGAACGCCTCGAAGGCCGCCTTGTAGCCGAAGAGGTCGTCCTCATAGGTCTCATAGGGGCCGATCGTGACCTCGACCGGCGCGTCCAGGTCCATCCAGGCGAGGTCGCTCGCGTAGTAGTCGTCGCTCTTGAAGGCGGCAGCGCGCAGCTCCAGGAATTTCTTGAGCGAGGCGTTGCGCGTCAGGGTCGCAGCCTCGCGCAGGAGCCTGGCGGCGGGCTTGAGCCACTGGGCGTACTCGCGCGAGTAGGGCACGGCCGCGAGGCCCCGGTCCTTGCCGCGGCGGATCACCGTCACGGTCGAGGTGAACGTCTCCTTCTCGCCCGGGTGACTGGCGAGCCACCCCTCGAACTCCTCCTTGGTCATGTCCTCCGGGTAGTAGCCCGCTCCGGGGGGATGCTTCTCGTCGCCGATGAACGGCTCCCGCTCCGCCAGGCGGTCCCAGGGGCCGAAGTTGATGGCGAAGTACTGGCGGGCGGCGTCCGCGTGCCCGCCGTTGTAGCTCCGGAGCCGTTCCCGCAGCCCGGGGTTCCCGGTCCAGGCCTGGCGCAGGAAGATCTCGTTCATCAGCCGGGCGGCCTCGACCAGCTTGTCGAGCACCTTGCGGTCCTCGGCCGAGAGCGCCGAGACGTCCGCCGAGAGGGGGACCGGGGCGAATTGCGCGACCCGTTTCTCGATGTCAGGCACGATCCGCAGGTCCCCTCCGGGCTTCCTGGGGGCCTTGGCGTCCGAAGCCTGACAGGCCAGGACGGCCAGTCCGGCCAGGCAGATCGTCATCAGGCGCATTCCTTCTCCTTTCCGTCCATTGCATCCCCGTCGTTTCCATCCCGCGTAGGATGGCACACCCCTCGCATCAGGCCAAGCGGGGCGCCCAGGCGCCCCTGGAACCCCTGATAGACAAGGAGCTCGCCATGGCCGAGAGAGTCAAGCCCTACAAGTCCGGCATCAATTACTGGCTCTTCGCGACCGATCCGGACGAGTACAGCTATCAGCACCTGGAGCGGGACACCGCGACCGTCTGGGACGAGGTCACCGACTACGCCTCCCTGAAGCACCTGCGGGACGTCGAGACCGACGAGGAGGTGCTCATCTTCCACACGGGGACGGAGATGGCCATCGTCGGCATCGCCCGCGTCACCTCCGATCCCTACCCGAACCCCCAGGGGACGAGCCCGGACGAGACGGTGGTGGACCTCGTGCCCGAGCGGCGCCTGGAGCGTCCCGTGATGCTGGCGGAGTTCGAGGACCTCCCCGAGCTCCAGGATTGGGACCTGGTGACCAACCCGGACCTTACTGTGGTGCCGGTCACGCCCGAGATCTGGAACCGCCTCCTGGAGCTGAGCCAGGCGCCCCTGGTGTACTCCACGCAGGAGGACCAGGAGTAGGGCGCTCCCGGTTCATCTTGCCGGTCGGGGGATTATCGAGGCATCCCTTCTCCCATCAGATCGATCCGCTCCTCCCGTCCCTCGACCGCCACCTCCAGGGTCTCGTAGCTCCAGCGTCCCGCCGACTTCCCGGCGACCACGTAGAGGGTGCCGTCGCGTTGCGAGCCCTTCAGGGGGATCGCGATGTCCGCTTCGCCGGAGGGGCCGTTGACCTGGATGTTCCCCGTGAGGTACCAGCCTTCCCGGACGGGCTCGCCCAGCGCGTTGCGGACCTCCGGGCTCGCCTCGGCCCTCGCGACCGCCTCGCGGACGACGTCCGTCGACTTCATGGCCCGGAACGCAACGCCGACGATCCCCACGACGAACAGGGCGAAGAGCACCAGGAGGGTCAGGCAGCCGGTGGGCACCACCCATTTCCAGTTGCGCTGCCACCAGTTCCGCGGCGGAGGAGCCCCCATATCGCCGACCGTTGCACCAGGCATCGTCATCTCGGAGCTCCTTTCAAGAACGCCGAACCGGCCGAAGCAGGGGCCAGACGCGCCCTCGCGAATTTCGGACGCGCCCCCGCGAGGGCCGAGCCGCCCCGGCGGAGGCTGAACCACCCCTCGCGAGGGCTGAACGCGCCCCGGCGAGGGCCGGACGCGCCCCCGCCAGGGCTGAGCCGCCCCGGCGAGGGCTGAACCGCCCCCCGCGAGGGCCGGACGCGCCCCGGCGGGGGCTGTCTGCGCCCTCACCGGGGGAACATCATCCTTCCCGAGGGGAGATCCCGGATTCCAGAGGGCGGAACCTCATCCTCTACTCCCGCACTGCGGCCCGGGCCGCCATCTCCAGGTACTTCTCCCCTTCGATCAGGTAAGTATGCCGGGGATCGACGGTGAAGACGAGCACGATCTCCGGCCGCAGGTCCTCCTCCTCGAGGATGCGCTGCAGAGACGGCGAGAGCTCTTCGATGGGGTAGACCCAGGACTCCAGGGAGAGGGTGTGGGTGTGGACGTCGGGGGGCGCCCCGGGCTTCCCGGGGTCCCAGGCGGGGACCTTCTTCTGGCTGTAGCGCAGCACGGGCGGCGGGCCGAGGAGGACCAGGGCCCGGCCGCGGTCGGTGAGGCTGCCGCGGGTGCCGCCCTCCGGGTAGAGACGGTCGGCCGCCTCCACCCGCTCGTAGAAGACCCTGGAGAACTCGTTGCCGGGCGTGGTGGGATCCGGGTCGCGCCGGTTCCAGAACGCTTCGATGAAATCGACCGCCTCGCGGGTGGTCTGCAGCCGGTGGGCCTGGCGCAGCTCGTCGGGCAGCATCAGCCAGCGGGTGGGGCCTTCGTCGAGCCCGGCCCCGCGCCCGGGGCCCGACGGGGCGGACTGGCACCCCAGGACGAGCCAGGAGAGCAGGGGCAGGGCGGCGGAGAGCCGCCAGCGCGCTCGGTTCCCACCAGCCATTCTCGGTCCGGTCGCCTCCTCGTTGAGAAAACCAGCCTTCCTCCGCTCTCCTCCCCGAGCGGATACGACAGCTTCAGTTCACGTCGTCGCCCCCCATGGGCTCCGGCGCTTCCTGGATGGTCCCGAAGGTCGTCTCATACCGCTCCAGGTTGGCACCCAGGGCGCGGATGATGCGCTTGAAGTGACCTGGACTGGTCACGATGCGGGCGGTGACGATGCCCTGGGGGGGAGCCAGGTTGATGAAATCGAGGATGAACTCCTCGCGCGTATGGGTGATGCGCAGCAGGTTGCAGTAGCGGCCTTTGAGCTCGTCATCGCCGATCTTGACGTTGAGGCCCGCCTCGGGCTCGTCCATGAAGGTTCTCCCTGTGGTGATTAGTGGCGATGCTACCCCAAGGCGGGGCGCGAGGTCACACGGAAACCCGGAGGTAGACCGCCAGATCGCCTACGTTGGTCCCCGTGGGGCCGGTCTCGAGGAGCGCCCCCTGTGCAGCCGCCAGGGCCGGGCGCGAGTCGTGCCGCGTGAGGGCCGCCTCTGGATCGATCCCCGCCCGCCGAATCGCCTCCCAGGTCCCGCCGTCCACGGTCGCTCCGGCGTAGCGGGTCGGCCCGTCCTCGCCGTCGGTCGCCAGGGTGAAAACCAGCTCGCCCGTCCCTCCGGCCAGCTCCCGCGCCGCCGCCAGGGCCAGCTCCTGGTTTCGCCCGCCGCTGCCGGTCCCACCCTGCAGCGTGACGGTGGTCTCGCCGCCCAGCACGAGGGCCACACTGGTTCCAGGCAGGGCGCGGCCCCGCTCCACCAGATCGCGGGCGGCGATGGCGGCCTCCCCCTCCAAGCCTGCATCCATGACCTCGAATCCGTGCCGGCGGGCCTCGGCGACAGCGGCGGCCATGGCTGTCCGGGCACCTCCCAGCAGCACGGTCTCGACCCGGTCCAGCAACGGGTCTCCCGCCTTCACGGTCTCGCGCAACTCGCCCCGGGCTCCGGCGGCGAGGAGCCGGCGCACGCTTTCCGGCACCGCCAGACCCTCGACGGCGGCGAGGGTGTCCGCAAAGGTGGTGGGGTCGGCCGCGAAGGGGCCGGAGGCGATGGCGGCGGGGTCGTCCCCCGGCACGTCGGAGAGGAGCAAGGCCAGGACGCGGGGGAGGCGGTCGCCCGCGGCCCGCAGGGCGCCACCCCCCTTGAGACGCGAGAAGTGCTTGCGCACGGCGTTGACGATCTGGATCGGCAGGCCTGAAGCGAGCAGGGCGCGCTGGGTGGCGATGAGGTCGTCCAGAGTGATCCCCGGAGCGGGCGCTTCCACGCAGGCCGAGGCGCCGCCGGAGACCAGGGCGAGGAGAGGCCGGGGCGGGACCTCGGCGAGCCACCGCTCGAGCCGCTCCCCGGCGGCGATGCTCGGCCGGTCGGGAAGGGGATGCCCGCCGGTCCTCTGCTCCCATCCGGGATCGAGGAGTGCCGGGGCACGGTGGGGGCGGATCAGCAGCCGCGGCGCACCGGGCTCCAGCGCCTCGCGCGCTCCGCGGGCGAGCGCGGCGCCAGCCTTGCCCAGGGCCACCGCCGCGCCGAAGCGCTCGCCGCGCCGGGCCAGCTCCTCGCGCACCAGCCGCTCCGGGTCCACGGCCGCCAGGGCCGCGGCGGTCATTCTTCTCGCGAGGTCCTGAAGGTCCATTCCACCCCGTCCCCGGCCTCCCACCCGTGCTCCGGGAAGTACACCCCGACCCCTCCCGTCTTGGCCGTCACCGTGAACGTGAGGGCCTGCTTCTGGTAATCGTAGGGGGCCCCCTCCTTGGAGTGGACGGCCACGTCCACCACGTACTCGCCCGGGCCGAGGCGCATCGCGGGACAGGTGAGCCGCACCGTGGCCTCCCCCTCGAAGCGGCGGGGGACGTAGCCTTCGAGGTCCGTGTTGGTCCCCCAGACCTCGTAGCCCCGCGGAGTCGAGATGGCGATGCCGAAGACGAAGTCCTCCAGCGGCCGGTCGGCCCGGGCGCGGATCTCGAAGACCACGTCCTCGCCGCTCTCGACGTGGTAGCGCTCCTCGCCGCCGGCCAGGAGGCGCAGGGAGACGATCTCGGCCTCCCGCGAGCCCCAGCGCAGCTCCTCCGGGACCTCCTCGCCCGCCTGCTCGCGCTGCTGCTTGGCGGCGAGGTGCTGCTCCCCCTCGCGCTCCGCCACCTCCTGGCGGTAGGCGTCGATCACCCGGCGGGGTTCGCCCACCAGGCGCTGCTTGCCGTTGTCGAGCCAGAGGACGCGGTCGCACACCCCTTCGACGAGGTCGAGGGAGTGGCTGACCAGGAGGAGCGTCCTGCCCGCGGCGAGGAGCTCCTCGATGCGCCGCAGGCAGCGGTGGGCGAACTCCTCGTCGCCCACGGCGAGCACCTCGTCCACTAAGAGGATGTCGGGGTCGGTGTGGACCGCCACGGCGAAGCCCAGGCGCACGTACATGCCGGAGGAGTAGTTCTTGACCGGCTCCTCCATGAAGTCGCCGAGGCCGGCGAACTCGACGATCTCCTCGTACCGGCGCTCGATCTGCCGGCGCGAGAGGCCGAGCACGGCGCCGTTGATGAAAACGTTCTCCCGCCCCGAGATCTCGGGGTGGAACCCCGCCCCCAGCTCGATCAGGGCCGACACGCGGCCGGCCACCGTGATGCGGCCGGCGGTGGGCTTGAGCATGCCCGCCACCAGCTTGAGCAGGGTGGACTTGCCGGAGCCGTTGCCGCCGATCACGCCGAAGGCCTCGCCCCGGGCCACGGTGAAGTCCACCTCCTCTAAGGCCACGATGGACTCCTGGGGTTTGAGGCCGCGCGTCAGGCTCCGCCCCACGAGGGCGCTCTTCAGGGTGCGGAGCCGGTCGCCCGGCAGGGTCCGGCGGTAGAGCTTGGCGACGCGCTCGACGCGGATCGCCTCGCCGGCGGGCTCCGGGACGGCGGCCGGTGCGGCGGGCTCGGGCTCGATCACGCCGCCTCCACCAGCGTCTCGCGCAGGCGGTCGAAAAGCCCCGCGCCGAAAGCCCAGGCGACCAGGCTCACCAGGGCCATCTGCGTCCACAGCAGGGAGTCGGGGAACTGCCCGCGGAACAGCACGTCCTGGTAGGCCAGGATGAACGGGGTGAAGGGGTTGAGCCGCACCGCCCACCAGACCGGGGCGAGGTGCCGGATGGTGTCTAAGGAGTAGAGGATGGGCGTCAGGAAGAACAGCAGGGTGAGCAGGTTCGCCAGCAGGTCGCGCACGTCCTTGAAGTGGACGGTGAGGGCCGAGGTCCCCAGGGCCAGGCCGGCGACCATGGGCAGGTGGAGCAGCAGGATGGCCGGCAGGGCCAGCGCCGAGAAGCCGCCCACCGGGTAGCCGATCAGCCGTCCCGCCACCAGGGCCACGACGACGATGGGTAGCGCGAACAGCAGGTGGACCAGGTTGGAGAGCACGGAGACCATGGGCAGCAGCTCGGCGGGGAACACCGCCTTGCGGATCAGCCCCGAGTTGGCGAGGAGGGACATGGACCCTTCCAGGGCCGAGGCCGAGACCCAGATCCAGGGGAACAGGCCGCTCACCAGGAACAGCGCGTAGGGGCTCATGCCGCCGCGCGTGTCCGGCTTGAAGACGATGCTGAAGACGAAGGTGTAGACCGCCAGCAGCAGCAAGGGGTTGATCAGGGACCACAGGAAACCGAGCACCGAGCCGCGGTAGCGGGCCTTCAGCTCCCGGGAGGTGAGGGTCGCGAGGAGCCCGCGGAAGCGGAAGAGCTGGAAGGCGACCCGGAACATAGGAGGAGGGTAAATCTATCACCCTCGCCCGGGCATCAATGCCCGGGCTATCCATAAAGAAGCCTCCTGAAGGAGGCTCAGAAGATGTCGAGCCGGGTTCACCCGGCTTCTTCGTTCCTAGCCCGGCATCATAAGAAAGCCACGTCCTGGTGGCAGGTCGCAGCGATGCTTGGGCCCGAGCCGACACAGCTTGCGATCCCCTCCGAAGGGGCGATGCTTAGGTTGATCGAGAGACCTGGGCATCCGGCCCCAACGG
>DASWME010000243.1:0-4529 GCA_036399915.1 Thermoanaerobaculia bacterium | reverse complement strand
GGCAAGGAGTGCCTTTCCGTGACCCTCGCTCAGCTCGCCCGCCTCGAGCAGTTCCAGGGCCTCGTCCGGCAGGTCGAGCAGACGAATCAGGTTGGAGACAGCTGGCCGACTGCGGCCGATCCGCCGCGCCAGCTCCTCTTTGGAGAGGCCGAGATCCTCGACCAGGGCGGCGCAGGCCTTGGCCTCCTCGACGGGGTTCAGGTCCTCGCGGACCATGTTCTCGATCAGCGCGACCTGGAGGCGCTCGGCCCGCTCGGAGTCGCGCACGACCGCCGGCACCTTCTCGAGCCCGGCCTGCTGCGCCGCGCGCCAGCGCCGCTCGCCGGCGATCAGCTCGTAGCTGCCGTCGGGGAGGGGGCGGACCAGCAGAGGCTGGATCACGCCGCTGGCCTCGATCGAGGCGGCGAGGGCGGCGAGGGCCTCGGCGTCGAAGCGAGTACGCGGCTGCTTCGGATTGGGCTTGACCAGCTCGACCGGCAACTCGCGCAACTCGCCGATGTCTTCGGCGTCGCGCTCGGGCAGGATCGCGGCCAGGCCACGGCCCATCCCGCGCTTCGTCCCGGCGCTAGCCACGGGCGGCCAGCTCCTCGGCCAGCTCCCGGTAGGCGTCCGAGCCCCGCGAGCGAGGGGCATGCTCGGTCACCGGCAGCCCGTAGCTGGGCGCCTCGGCGACCCTGACGCTGCGCGGTATGACCGTGTCAAAGACCATCTCTGGGAAGTGCTCGCGCAACTCGCGCTCGACGTCCTGCGCAAGCCGCGTTCGCTCGTCGTGCATAGTGATCAACAGGCCCGACACGTTCAGCGCCGGGTTCAGCTCGCGGCGGATTGCGCCCAGCGTGTCGAGGAACTGGACCAGCCCCTCGAGCGCCAGGTACTCAGCCTGGACCGGCACGATCACCCGATCGGCGGCGACCAGCGCGTTGACGCTGACCGGCCCCAGCGAGGGCGGGCAGTCGAGCATCGTGAAGGCAAAGCGCTCGCGCACGGGGCCGAGGCCCTCGCGCAGCCGCGTCTCCGAGCCCTCCAGGCGTGGCAGCTCCACCGCGGCGCCGGCCAGGTCCACGTTGGCGGGCACGAGCCAGAGGTTGTCGGGCCCGGCGGGACGGGCGGCCTCCGCGACCGACACCTCGCCGATCAGGCAGTCGTAGGAGGAGGGGTGCATCTCGCGGTCGCCGCCGAGCGCGACCGTCCCGTTGCACTGGGGATCGAGGTCGACCAGGAGCGTCTGGGCGCCGCCGCTGGCGACGCAGGCGGCCAGGTTGACGGCGGTCGTCGTCTTGCCGACGCCGCCCTTCTGGTTCGCAACCGCGTAGACGAGGCCCATCGCGCCGCAGACTAGGAGGTTCCGGCCGAACTCAGCCGCGCGGGCGCTTCTTGGCGATGCCGGGGCGACGAGGCAGGTCGGTTGGGGTGGGCCCTACCTTGCGCACCACGTGCAGATGGCGATGCCTGCTGCCGGCACGGTCGCCGACGTCGAGGAGGGCCTCGGGCCGCATTGCCAGTCGCTCGGCAGCTCTAGCCAGTTGCTCCTCCTCTTCCTCGTCGCGCTTTCCCTTCCAGGCGACGAGGACCCCGCCCTCCCGCAGGAGCGGCGAGGCGAGCTCGGCGAGCGTCGAGAGGCGGCCCACCGCCCGGGCCGTCACCGTGTCGTACGCCTCACGACCGGCAGCGGCGGCGCTTTCCTCCGACCGTTCGCAGAGGACGCGACCGTTGCCGATCCCAGCGGCCTCGATCGCCCGCTCGATGAAGGCGCACTTGCGGCCCACGGACTCGACCAAGTCAACCTCCGCCTGAGGTAGAGCCACGGCGAGAACGAGGCCCGGAAACCCAGCCCCAGAGCCAATGTCGGCGATTCGCTCCGCTTTGCGGAGATCCTCGACCTCGAGCCCAGTGAGGCTGTCCTCGACGTGGACCTTCCACGCCTCCGGCGGCGCGGTGACGGAGCTGACCGAGGCGCGCTCCTCCTGAAGCAGACGCAGGACCGTCTCCAGCGCCGCGCGCCCTCGAGGATCGAGCGCGGGGACGGGCGTCAACCGGAGACGAGCGGGGCGACGATCACGCAGCGGCGTGGCTCTTCGCCTTCGCTGTAGGTCTCGATTCCCGAGCGCTCTTTCAGGTGCTCGTGGACGATCCGCCGCTCCTGGGCGCTCATCGGATCCATCTCCACCGTGCAGTCGCCCTCCAGCGCCTGGTCCGCCGCCCGGTCGGCCCTCGCCGTAAGAACCTCGCGGCGGCGCTCGCGGTACCCGGCGGCGTCAAGCGTCACCCGCTTGCGGTCGCGGACGCCCCGGAAAGCGGCCTGGTAAGCCAAAAGCTGCAGGGCGTCGATGGTCTGGCCACGTTTGCCGATCAGCAGCCCGTAGTCCTCGTCGCCGACGACCTCAGCCTCGATCCGATCGTCGCTCTCCTTGATCTCAACCTCACCTTCAAGGTCAAGCTCGTCGAGAACGCCCTCGATCAGCTCCCGAACCCGCTCCGCCGGCTCCGCCGGCCAGTCCTCCATCTCACTCATCGCTCTTCACCCTACCTGGACGGGCGGGGAGGGCAAGAGGTGACGGGTGGCTTCCTTCCGAATCCCAAGCACCTCCCTTCGGTCGGCGCTGATGAAGTGCCGCCCACGGCGGCAAACCCCACTCCGCGGTGCCAAGGGGAGGATTCGGAGAGGAACAGCCCGTCACCTCTTTCCGTTGCGCCAAGGGCACGTCAAGGAGGGGCGGCGGGGGTTGCCACTCAAGTCCCTCCCCCCGGCACCGCGGAGTGATTCTGGCCCGCCGTAAGGCGGGCTCTGGGTCAGCTCCGACCGAAGGGAGGTGCTTGGGGACTTGAGGGGCTGCCCCCCCGGCGCCCCTCCTCCCGAGCTCCCTAGCGACGTCGCTTCTTCTTCTTCCGCGGCGAAGGCGGCGGTGGTTTGGTCGCCGCCACCGCTTCCGGCGTCGCGTGCACGGGCGGCGGGACCAGGCGCTGGATCACCGCCTGTTGGCCGATCGTCCAGACGTTGGTGGTGATCCAGTAGAGGACGAGGCCGGCGGGAAAGGTGATCACGAAGGGCACGAAGATGAAGGGGAGGACGAACATCAGGGTGCGCTGGCTTTTGTCGGCCGTGACCGCCATCACCAGGCCGGAGATCAGCTGGGTGCCGATGTAGAGGACCAGGAGGACGATCAGGACGCCACCGGTCGCCTTCGCGGTCAGGTCCGGGATGAAGAGGAAGGAGGCGAGGTCGCCGCACTTGCCCGGATCGCAGCCGATGTCCTCGGGCAGCTCATTACGGAGCGCATAGAAGAGCGTAATGAAGATCGGCATCTGCGCCAGCAGCGGGATGCAGGAGGCGAACGGGTTGATTTTGTTCTCTTGGTAGAAGCGCATCATCTCCTGCTGCATGCGCTGGCGATCGTTTTTGTACTTGGCCTGGATCTCCTTGATCTGGGGCTGCAGCGCCTGCAGCGCCCGCATGCCTTTGAGCGATTTGTAGGTGAGCGGGATGAGCAGCGCGCGCGTGACGACGGTGAGCGCGATGATCGCCATGCCCCAACTGAGCCCGACGCTGTCGTGGAAGAACGTCAGGACCGAGTTGGCGACGTCGATCAGCGGCTGCAGGATGTTGGCAACGGGCGTCAAGTGCGCGCCTCACGGTGATACTCGGCCGGGTCGAGAGGCGCCACGCGCAGCGTGAAGCGCTTGGGCACTGGATCGAAGCCGCCGTGGCTGAAAGGGTTGCAGCGCAGCAGGCGCCAGCTCGCCAGCAAGCCGCCGCGCAGAGGCCCGAAGCGCCTGATCGACTCAACTGCGTAGGCCGAGCAGGTCGGCTCATAGCGGCAGCGGCGCGGCAAGGAGGGGGAGATCAAGCGCTGGTAGGCGTCGATCGCGCCCAGGAGCAACCGTTTCACGTGGAACGGCCCCCGCTCGGCGACGCTCCCGCTATCGCCTCTTCGAGGCTGGCGCGCACGCCGTCTTTCCCCTCGCGCTCGATCAAGTCCGCAATTTCCGGTCTCGCGACGATGACGAAGTCATGGCTGCCGGGGAGGCGATCGGCCAGCTCCCAGAATGCCTCCCGCAGGACACGCTTGGCGCGGTTGCGGTCGACGGCACCGCCGACTTTGCGACTCGCGGAGACGCCCAGGCGGACATCGCGGTCCTCCGCATCGCCGCGGGGGAAGCTGTAAAGGACGAGGTGGCGCGTGGCATGGGAGGAGCCGTCTCGGTAGACGCGGTCGAACTCACCGCTCCGCGAGAGGCGGCGTCGCTTCGGCATCGCTAAGGAGTCAGGCGCTTTCGGCCCTTGCGGCGACGGCGCTTCAGGATCGCCCTGCCGGCCCGGGTCTGCATGCGCGCCCGGAAGCCGTGGGTCTTCGCCCTCTTTCGCTTCTTCGGCTGGTAGGTCCGCTTCATCGGCCGTCGCAGTATACGGACGCGCCGGAGATCGGCGGCCGATCGGCGGCCAATTCTTTCTGCGGGATTTGCGGCTCGCCTGGGCGCGGGCGAGATGGGCGTCGCTATGGTCGCTCGCCGGTGCCCGACGACCCCTCTGG
>DASWME010000242.1:0-44739 GCA_036399915.1 Thermoanaerobaculia bacterium | reverse complement strand
TCGTCAAGCCCCTCGACGGCCACCACGGCGACGCCGTGTCGATCAACCTCAAGACCCCCGACGACGTCAAGGGGGCCTACGAGAAGGCCCGCGAGCTGTCGGCCCGCGTCCTCGTCGAGGCCTGCCAGACGGGGAACGACTACCGCATCCTGGTCATCGACGGCAGGGTCGTGGCCGTGGCCCGCCGCGTCCCCGGGCACGTCGTGGGCGACGGCCGGCACACCGTCGCCGAGCTGATCGACCTCGTCAACAGCGATCCCCGGCGCGGCATCGGGCACGAGAAGGTCCTCACCCGCCTGGCCGTGGACGACCAGGCGCGGCGGCTGCTCCAGGAGGCGGGCCTGACGCTCGACTCCGTCCTGTCCGAAGGGCAGGTCGTCTACCTCCGCGCCACCGGCAACCTGTCGACCGGCGGCACGGCCATCGACATGACCGACGTGATCCACGAGGACAACCGCATCATGGCCGAGCGTGCTGTCAAGGCGATCGGCCTCGACGTCGGCGGCGTCGACTTCATCTCGCCCGACATCACCCGCAGCTACCGCGAGGCCGGCGGCGCCATCGTCGAGGTCAACGCGGCGCCCGGCTTCCGCATGCACTTGGCTCCCACCGAGGGGAAGCCCCGCGACGTGGCCGGACCGGTGATCGACATGCTCTTCCCGCGCGGCATCCGCTTCCGCATCCCCTTGGCCGCCATCACCGGCACCAACGGCAAGACCACCACCACCCGCATGGTGGGGCACATCCTCAAGCTCTCCGGTTACACGGTGGGCATGGCCACCACCGACGGCGTCTACATCGACGGCGTGCTTACCGTGCGGGGCGACATGACCGGCCCCTGGTCGAGCCAGATCGTGCTGCGCGACCCCTCGATCGACGCGGCGGTGCTGGAGAGCGCCCGCGGCGGCATCGTTCGCTCCGGCTTGGGCTGGAGGAAGTGCAACGTCGGCGCCGTGCTCAACGTCGCCTCCGACCACTTGGGGCTCGGCGGCATCGAGAGCCTGGAGGACCTCGCCCAGGTCAAGCAGATCATCATCGAGGTGGCCCAGGACTACTGCGTCCTCAACGCCGACGACGAGCGGGTGGCGCGCATGGCCGAGGCCAGCCCGGCCGAGCCGATCTACGTGACCATGGACTGCAAGAACGAGCTGGTGCGGCAGCACGTGCGCGCCAAGGGCAAGGCCGTGGCGCTGGAGGAGGGCCTGAGCGGCCGCATGATCATCCTCTACCAGGGCGAGCGGCAGGTCCCTCTGGTCCTGGCGCGCCACGTCCCGGCCACCATCGAGGGGCGGGCCCGCCACAACATCCAGAACGCTATGTTCGCCGCCGCCATCGCTCACGGCATGGGAGTGGGGGTCGAGAACATCCGCCAGGGGCTGCGCACCTTCTCGACCGACTTCTTCCAGGCCCCCGGCCGGCTCAATTTCTACAACGAGCACCCCTTCCGCGTGCTCCTCGACTACGCTCACAACGCCCACAGCATGGAGGCGGTGGCGCGCACGGTCCGCGAGCTCGCCGTCCACGGCCGCCGCATCGGCGTCATCGCCTCGCCCGGCGACCGCCGCGACGAGGACGTCCGCGCCCTGGCCGCCGCCGCGGCGCCGGCCTTCGACCTCGTGCTGATCCGGGAGGACGACGACAAGCGGGGCCGCCAGCCCGGCGAGGTGGCTGCGCTGCTGCGGCAGGGTCTCCTGGATGCCGGCTTCCCCACCGAGCGGATCGTCGACGGCGTCTTCAGCGAAGAGGACTCCGTGGTACGGGCCCTCGAAATGGCCCGTGCCGGCGACCTGGTCGTCATCTTCGGCGATCGCCTCTCCCGGGTCTGGGAGCTGATCGTGAGCTTCAAGCCCGAGGCCGAGGTCTCCGAGCCCGCCCCGGCCCGGGAGAACGCGATGGTGGGAGCGTAGGCCCTCAGTTACGTCAGAAGGAGTCCCTATGAAAAAACGTCTCAAGAAACTCACGCTGAGCCGCGAAACCCTGCGCCTCTTAGAAGAGCAAGCTCTTGGGCTGGTCGCCGGCGACGGCAACACCGCAAGCGAATGCGCGTGCTCTTACACCAATTGCTCGGAGGTGTGCTTCCAAAACAACGGTTGCTAGGGTTAGGCCGCCTCCTCCAGCGACTTCTCCTTCTTCGGCCACCAGCGCCGCACCAGCTCGCCCATCTTCTCCTTGCCCCGCAGGTCGTCGAAAATCGAGTAGAAGACCGGCGTGGCGAGGAGCGTCAGCCCGAGCGAGAGGGTCTGGCCGCCGATGACCACCACGGCGATGGCCCGCCGCTCCTCGGCGCCCGGGCCGGTGCCGAGGGCGAGGGGGAGCATGCCGGCCACCAGCGCGAGCGTGGTCATCAGGATCGGCCGCAGACGGTCGCGGTTGGCCTGGATGATGGCGGCCATGCGCTCCATGCCCGCCGCCCGCAGGCCGTTCATGTGGTCGATCTGCAGGATGGCATTCTTCTTCACCACGCCGAAGAGCACCAGCACGCCCAGGGCCGAGTAGAGGTTGAGCGTGTTGCCGGTGCCCCACAGTGAGATCAGGGCGAAGGGCACGGCGAGCGGCAGCGAGAGCAGGATGGTCAGCGGGTGGACCAGGCTCTCGAACTGCGACGCCAGGATCATGTACATGAAGATGATGGAGAGCATCAGCGCCCACACGAACTCGCGGTAGGTGCGCGCCAGCTCGCGGCCGCGCCCGCCGACGGCGGTGGAGTAGGTGGGCGGCAGGTTCATCTCCTCAACCGCCCGCTGGAGCGCCTGCAGCCGGTCCGCCAGCGCGTAGCCGGGTCCGACGCTGGCCCGCAGGCTCACCTGCCGCTGGCGGTCGAGGCGGTCGACGCGGGACGCCGTGGTCTCCTGCTTGACGGTGACGAAGTTGCCGAGCTGCACGAGCTTGCCGCCCGTGCCCGGCACGTAGAGGCCGAGGATCGCTTCCGGGTCGTTGCGCTCCCCCTCGGCCAGCCGGAGCTGGACGTCGTAGTCGTCGTTGACCTGCGGGTCGCGGAAGCGGGAGACCTCCTGGTCGCCGCCGACCATCAGACGCAGGGCGTTGGCCACGTCGGACATGTCGACGCCCAAGGCGGCGGCGCGGTCGCGGTCCACCACCACGCGCAGCTCGGGCTTGTCGAGCTTCAAGGTGGTGTCCGCGTCCACGATGCCGCCCAGCTCCTTGGACGTCTCGCGCAGCCGGTCGGCGTAGGCGGCCAGGGCCTGGAGGTCCGGGCCGCGCAGGGCGAAGTCGATGTCCCAGTTGCCGCCGCCGATGTTGAAGGCGGTGATGTTGCGCACGCCGGTGCGCAGGTCCTTGAACTTCGAGAGGCGCTTGCGGACCTCCGTCATCACGTCGCGCTGCGTGTAGTTGCCGCGGAAGGCGTCCAGGGGGTGGAGACGGACCAGGCTCCCGAGGAAGCGCGAGATCGAGAACTTCCGCTCCTCGTGCGGCGCGATGCGCACGAAGACGTTGCCCTGGTTGACCCCCCCCAGGAAGCCGCCGCCCGCCGTGGCCATCACCGTCCGGATGCCTTTGACCTGCCGCAGCTCCCCCTCGATGGCGCGCATGGCCTCGTCGATGCCGGCGAGGCTGGTGCCCTCGGGGGCGTTGACGCTGACCTCGAACTCCGACTCGTCCACGTCGCTCGGGATGTACTCGATCTTGACCAGCTTGTAGATGGGGATCGAGGCGAGCATCACGCCGAAGGCGATCAAGGCGGCCAGCCGCCGGCGCTTCATGGTGGCGCGCAGCAGCCGCTCGTAGGTGCGGTCGATCCGCGCGTAGAAGCCCCGGCGCGAGCGGGCCGGCTCGCCGGCGTGCGCGCCGTGGCTGGCTTCCACGTCGCCGGCCCGCAGCATGCGGGCGCTCATCATCGGCGTCAGGGTGAAGGAGACCAGCAGCGAGACCAGCACCGCCACCGCGGCGGTCAGGCCGAACTGGTAGAGGAACCGCCCCGAGATGCTGGACATGAAGGAGACCGGCACGAAGATCACCACCAGCGACAGCGTCGTCGAGAGCACGGCGAAGCCGATCTCCTGGGTCGCCCGCTTCGCCGCCTCGAACGGGTTCATCTTCTTCTCCTCGATGAAGCGGAAGATGTTCTCGAGCACGACGATGGCGTCGTCGATCACGATGCCGACCATCAGCACCAGGGCGAGCATGGTGACGCTGTTCAAGGTGAAGTCGAGCGCCTTCATCATGCCGAAGGTGGCGATGAGCGAGCAGGGGATCGCCACTGCGGCGATCACCGTCGAGCGCCAGCTCCGCATGAAGGCGAACACCACCAGGGAGGCGAAGAGGCTGCCCAGGATCAGGTGCAGGTTGATCTCGTGCAGGGCGGCGTAGATGTAGCGCGACTGGTCGCGGATGATCGCGAGCTTGAGGTCGGGCGGCACCTGGGCCTGCACCCTCGCGAGCGCCTCCTTGACCCCCTCGATGACCTCGATCGTGTTGGCGCCGCTCTGGCGCCGGACCTCCAGGGTGACGGTCGGCACGCCGTTCAAGCGGGCCACCGAGCGCTGCTCCTTGGTGCCGTCCTCGGCCGCGCCCAGATCGCGCACCCGCACCGGCTGGCCGTTGATCGTGGCCACCACCAGGTCGTTGAAGTCGCCGGCGTTCTCGAAGCGCCCCATGGTGCGCAGGGTCTGCTCCCGCCCGCCGGAGGTGACGTTGCCGCCCGGAGCCTCGGAGTTCTGCCGCACCAGGGCCTCGCGCACGGCGGTGATGGGGATGCCGTACGCCGCCAGCCGGCCCGGATCGATCCAGACGTTGATGGCGCGCTCAAGGCCGCCCACGATCTGCACCTCGCCGACGCCGGGCGAACGCTCGAGCTGGACCTTCACCACCTTGTCGGCGTACTCGGTCAGCTCGCGCAGCGGGCGGTTGCCCGACAGGGCGATCGACATCACCGGCGAGCTGTCGTTGTTGAACTTGGCGATGATCGGCGGCAGGGTGTCGTCCGGCAGGTTGCGGACGACGGTCGAGACGCGGTCGCGGATGTCCTGAGCGGCCGTGTCGATGTCGCGGTTCAGGTTGAAGGTGGCGATGACGAAGGAGGTGCCGCCCGAGGAGACGGAGCGCAGCTCCTGGATGCCCTCGACGGTGTTGACCGCCTCCTCGATCTTCTGGGAGACCTCGGCCTCGGTCTCCTCGGTGGAGGCGCCGGGTAGGGCAGTGCGCACGGAGACGGTGGGCAGGTCCACGGACGGGAAGCGGTCCACCCCCAGCCGGCCGTAGCTCGCCGCGCCCACCACCACCAGGGCGAGGATGATCATGGCCGCGAACACCGGCCGGCGGATACAGATCTCGGCTAGCTTCTGCATGTTGTCCTCTTCTCGCGCGACCTCACCTTGCCCGCCCGGCGCTTCCGCACCGGGCTATCGAGACATCGCCCTACGGGCGAAACGGCCGATGCGCTCCTGAGGAGCGACGTTTCGGTAGCCCGGTGCGGAAGCGCCGGCGGGGTGAGGTCACGACACCACCCTCACCGGCTCACCCGTCACGATATTACCCGGTTCGAGCACCACCGCCTCGCCGGGCTCGACCCCCTCCACGATCTCCACCTGGTCGCCGGAGCGGCGGCCGGTCTTGACCCGCTTCTCGACGGCCTTGCCCTCTTCGACGCCGATCACCTTCTCGATGCCGGCGAAGGAGACGATGGCGGAGGCGGGCACGAGCACGGCCGGCTCGGACGACTGGACGACGATCTCGGCGCGGGCGAAGGAGCCCGGCCGCAGGCGGCCGTCGTGGTTGGGGACCTCGGCCTCGACGAGCAGGGTGCGGTTCTCCTCGCTGATCGCCGGGCTGATGCGGGCGACGCGGCCGGTGTGCTTGGCGGCATCGCCCTCGACGGTGAGATCCACCGGCTGGCCCACCTGGACGCCGGCCGCCTCGCGCTCCGGCACGGCGAGCCGCAGCCGCAAGGGGTGGACCCGCACCAGCACGGCCACCGGCGTACCCGCCGCAACGTAATTGCCCGCGCTCACCAGCCGCTCGCTGATGACGCCGTCGAACGGCGCCGTCAGGACGGAGTCGGAGAGCTGCTGGCGGGCGATGGCCAGCTCCGACCGGCGCTGGGAGAGCAGGCCCTGACGGGTGCGGGCCTCTTCGACGGCCTCCTGGTAGCGGCCGTCAGCCACGCCCAGAGTGGCCTCGGCGGCGTCGAGGTCGGACTGGGGAATGAGCTGCTGCTCGAAGAGCTTGGCCATGCGGTCGCGGGTGAGCTGGGCCTGTTTCAAGGTCGCCGCGGCCTGACGGACGAGGGCCGTCTGCTCAGGGGGAACGATGGTATCCGGCCCCTGGGGCGGCAGCCCGAGGCGGGTCCGCGCCTGCTGCAGGGCGGTCTGCGCCTGGGTGATCCGCAACTGGGAATCGGTCGGCACCAGCCGGGCGATGACCTGGCCGCGCCGCACGGGCGTGCCGATATCGACATAGACCTGCTGGAGGCGGCCGGCCACCTTGAGGCTCAGTTCCGCCTGCTCGTCGGCGGCGAGCGTCCCTGAGACGGTCACGACACGGGCGAGCCGGCCCTCCTCTGCCTTCGCCAGCCGCACCTCGCGGGCCGGGCCGTCCTCGCCCTTGCCGGCCTGTCCCTTGCCCTCCTTGCCGTTGGCACGGACGGGATCGCCGCCGCACCCGGCAAGGCACAGCAGCAAGGCCGGAGCCATCCAAGTTAGGAACTTCATCAACATTGCTCTCCCGGGAGTCCTCCGCGGATGGCGGAGAAAACACAACCTACGTACCCCCTCCCTGAAAAGGGGCCGCCGGGCTCCTGTATTCCCGGCGGAAGGGCTGCCGGTGGGCTGCCTCTCCCGTTCCCACTGTAGTCCAGAGCTCCGGACGAAGAGGAGAGGCGGGATGTAACGAGGACGTAAAAAGATTCCTGCCCTATGGTAGACTGAATTAGGCTTCAAGGATCGGCGCGCCACCAAAAAGTCTACGATTTAGGCTTGGCCGCTGCTGGGGCCTCGCTGGAGCCGGCGGCACAGCGCGCGGCCTCGCCGCAGGCCGCGGCGGCCGCAGGAGAGGTCCGGCGGGCGGAGCTGAGGGTCCTCGGGAGAGCGCGGGAGAGCACCGCGGCCCAGCGCTTCGCTTGCGGGTCGCCCCCCTCGTGCAGCTCGGCGGCGAGCTGGAGCAGCCAGGCCAGGTTGGCGAAGCGCTCGGCCGCGGCGGCGTCGGGAACCTGGGACGCGGCGGTGGTGGGAGCGGCCTCTACCGGGAACGGCAGGACCGCGGCGAGGGCGAACCAGAAGAGCGATCGGAAAGTCATGGTCCGGGATGATAGCGCCAGATCCGGGCAGTTGCCCGTTGCGGCCTCACCCCCCGGCCCCCTCTCCCTGACGGGAGAGGGGGAAACGATTCCGAACCGTGGCGGCTTGTAGGGTGCGCTGTGCGCACCAGCGACGCTGCCATGGTGCGCGTAGCGCACCCTACAGGCAGGCCGTCTCCGTAGTGGTCCTCCCTCTCCCGTCAGGGAGAAGGAGACAGAGGGTGAGGATTCGGAGGGCAGACCGCCCCGTTCGGCAAAGATCCATATTAAGGGTGCCGTACAGATCAGGGCAATTCGGACAGCAACAGCATCACCGTCGGCGAGAACAACGTCCGCTTTACGTTTCAATCCCTCCATACAGATCAGGGCAATTCGGACGGATATCATCCTTTTCGTAGCACTACCAGACCAAGAAAGTCTCAATCCCTCCATACAGATCAGGGCAATTCGGACGGAACAGAAAGGGCTTTCGTGTCATGAAGCTTTCGTCTCTGAAGTCTCAATCCCTCCATACAGATCAGGGCAATTCGGACTCTGATGGAACGGCTCATCGCTCTGCGTCATGACGGTTGTCTCAATCCCTCCATACAGATCAGGGCAATTCGGACGGGTCAACGTGAACGTGCCTCGTGAATACTGCGGCATGGTCTCGTCTCAATCCCTCCATACAGATCAGGGCAATTCGGACAGTTTGATTCGCGTCGTTTTCATTCTCGCACTGCTCAAGAAGTCTCAATCCCTCCATATACAGATCAGGGCAATTTGGACAGCGGGCTTCCTAAGCCCTTATTCTTCAGAGGGTTACAGGGTCGTTTTCTGTTACCCCCGAAATCCACGCGGTTGGGGAAGGACTTTCGGTGGTTTCCGGACTCCCGGATTTCCCCCTAAAGTCTTCTGCGGATTGGGGTTCAGTCTACGGCTGTTACCTCCCTGCCAAATGGCGTTTTGCCGGCGGCACGATTCTTGTCAGACATGATTTTTGCCGCCCGGGGACATCAGTTTTCAAAGAGAGGTGCTTCGAGTCCATTGTACCTGCGAGGTCCGGGCATCCGCAACCGGAAGAAAGCTCCTGGCTTTGCTGCGGCGCGGTTTCCGGGGGTGGACCGCGCTTTCGGCGAGGCGGGCGAGCTGCCGGCCGCGGCGCTTTTCTTCGTCGAACGCCTGCTGGAGGAGATTGAGCCCCCGGCTTGACGTCCAGCGACGGCCGCTTAAGGTCAAGCGACGGCCGCTTAGGGTCAAGCGACGGCCGCTTAGGGTCAAGCGACGGCCGCTTAAGGTCAAGCGACGGCCGCTTAAGGTCAAGCGACGGCCGCTTAGGGTCCAGCGACGGCCGCTTAGGGTCAAGCGACGGCCGCTTAGGGTCCAGCGACGGCCGCTTAGGGTCAAGCGGCGGCCGCTGGACGTCAAGCAGCGAGAATCGGGGCTTAAGGATCGGGAGCGGCCCGGCCGCATCCGCCGCGGCCGGCAGGAGCGCGCCGCGGCGCTCTCCCGCGCCCTCCCGAGGACCCTCAGCTCCGCCCGCCGGACCTCTCCTGCGGTCGCCGCGGCCTGCGGCGACGCCACGCGCTGCGCCGCCGGCTCCAGCGGGGCCTCCAGCGGCGGTTCCAGCCAGCGGCGCTGGTGCAGGGAGGGGGTTCTTGCAGGCATGGCGGCTCGTCGGGTTTCGCTGTGGATGGTTCCCAGCAGGCGGCTTCAGTATGCCGTAGGGTGTGGAGGCTGTCAAGGATTCAAGGACGGTCTAGACAGCAGCCAAGCCTAAATGGTAGACTTCCTGGTGGCACATCCAACGCTAGGGTCTAATTCAGTGTATGGTCCGTTGCGCCTTGGAGTCCGCGCATCCGTCCAGCATCGCAGGGAATGCCTGCTCGCCATGGCCGGCGCTGCGAGAGAGAAAGAAATCTGGCGCGCTGGAAGCGGACGGGCCCCCGTTGGCTAGCGATGACGGCTGGATTGGCGGTGCCGGACATCCATAGGCGTCGTCCGTCCACCCGAGGCCGCCTTGCTCTCGACAGGCGCAGCACGAGAGGCGGCACGGAATTCTTTGACAACTAAATCCTGCCGGGGAGCGGCTGGCGACCGCTCTCCGGCTCCCGCCTATTGATGCCAGGGGGCAGAGGCCGGCTGCTCCCTGGCCCCTTCCTATGCAAGACCTTCGGGTGCCTCAGCTCCTTCGTTGCAACGAGATAAGGCTCGAAACGTGCGCGACCAGCCGCGCGGAGGGAGGACCGGAGGCAGCTGCCGGCGACGAAGGCATACACGACCGGGCCGCTTGCATTGACGAGGAGGGGGACCGGAGGTAGAATTCCCATGATCTATAGAATGAATGATATAAACATCTTCCGAGACCGTTCGAGGAGGGACCTTCAAGTCTGTCGGTAAGCACGCCAGGGAGACACGGAAGATCGAACTCGAGGTTCGAGGTAGGATCTCAAAGGGCAAGAGATGAAGCTTTTCATCAGCTGGAGCGGGAAGCGGAGTCAGGCACTGGCTCAAGCCATCAGGGACTGGTTGCCCTTGATCCTCCATTATGTGCAGCCATGGCTCTCGGAGGCTGACATCTCAGCCGGCGAGCGCTGGGCCGAAGTCGTCGCAAAAGAGCTCGAGACTACGAATTTCGGTCTATTGTGCGTGACTCGTGAAAACCTGGCTTCGCCCTGGGTACTCTTTGAGGCTGGCTCCCTGGCGAAATCTTTACAGGGCAGCCGGGTGATTCCGTTGTTGCTCGAACTTGACTTCAGCGACATCAGCGGACCCCTCGCTCAGTTTCAAGCCAAGAAGGTCGACCGAGCCGGGCTTTCGGAAGTCGTGATGTCAATCAATCAGGCGGCCGAGCATCCCGTTCCAGACGTGCGCGTATCGCAATTGTTTGACGCCCTCTGGCCGCAGCTTGAAAAACAGCTTGGTTCGCTGCCAAAGCAGGCATCGGGTGCAAAGCCAGTGCGGTCGCAGCAAGAGATTCTCGAGGAACTGGTTGGCTCGATTCGCTCTCTTGACTCCCGTCTGGGACCCATCGAGAAATTCGCCCACGGCAGCGTCGACTTTGAGGAGTATTTTAAGGTATTGGCGGAAGCAGCTCGACAATCGGCAACCACGGTGTTTCAGTCCTTGGCGCTCGCGTTCTACGAGTTACAGAAGGGCAACAAGATCAACGCCATCAAACTCGTGCGCCAGGCAACCGGGCTCGGGCTAAAGGAGGCTAAGGACCTCGTGGAGTCGTGGCAACACCCTGGACCAAGACCTGTCTAACCAGCAGCCTACTTCTATCGCGCCGATATTACTGAGCTTGTTAGAGTTCTGAGAAAAGCAGCAGGAAAAATGGTCGGAAGAGAATTTTTCGTGGTGCGCAAGTTCGGACCGGAAGTGAACAGATTCGACAAGGCGGAATGAATGGACTGCACCGGTGAGTCGAGAGCGCATTACAAAGAGTGAGGAGCATTGCGGCTAACAGTGCCGGCAGCGGACGGCTACGCCGCCGCTGAGGCACATAACGGTTATGCGACCAGCTTCGGCAATGCCGCACAATTCCAAGGGTGAGCTATGACCTACATAGTCGTTATCTTCGGAGCGTCGGGTTCTGGTAAGACAACTCTGATGGAGCAACTTTTCAGTGCGGGCGGGCAATACTCCATTCACATCAAGGGTACCAACCGACCACCGCGCCAGTACGATGATGTGGAGATACGTTGCGTTGAGAACGTAGATCCGGAGCACTATGATTATATATATGAAACGTATGGTTATAGTTACGGGATACAACGTTCACAAATCGACAGCGCGCTAAGCCAGAATCGCTACCACTTCATAATCTGCAATGACATATCTGTTATCAGGGCTCTGCGGCGCGACTACGGAACCTCTGTCAAAGTAGTGTTCCACTACTTCGATGCCCCTAGGAGCGCTCTGCTTGAAATACAGAGATCTAGAGGCATCGGCGACGATGAGATCGAATTGAGACTCGCAAAAACGGAGAGCCTTTACAAAACTTACGCCGAAAACTGGCAATTGTTTGACGCTGTGCTGCCAAACAACTATGGGCAGGGCCTCCCCAATCTACGTCGCAAAATGGAGGAACTCCTCGAGCAATTTGCAAGAAAGGATCACGAAACGCCGGCCTTTCTACTGAAGAGACTGGAGAGTTTCGCGGATGAAATTGAAACACGGCTTGGGGGCAAATGGCCCAGCCGGAGGGGTGCGATTCAGCCAGGATACGCATTCATTGTCATGGCAATGCCGAAAGGCGATTTCTGGGCGCAGGATGTGCACAAGACAATAAAGCGAGTGTGCCGTGACTTCGGTCTTAAGGCCGAGCGTGTCGATGATATTCCCTTTACAGGCCAGATAACCCAAAAGATCAAGAGCAGCATAGCCTTGGCGGAGCTGATAATCGCCGACTTGACCTATAGTCGTCCCAACGTCTATTATGAGGTTGGATTCGCGGATGCCTTCGACAAGCCACTGCTCCTTGTGGCTCGTGAAGGTGCTGAGATCCATTTCGACTTGGCGGGTGAAAAAATTCTTTTCTATAGGAATATGTCTGAGTTGGAGGATCTGTTGCTACAAACGCTAGCTGGTATTAATATTAATCTGTCAACATCTGGAGAGGTGCATAACTAGGTAACATTTGGGTGGCACCTTTCGGTCGGGCCATCACTGACCCCTGATCGGCGAGCACCCATCGCAATCCGTTTGACAAGGCCGGCCATGAGCACCACAAGTCGAATCTGTCCGCATCGAGGTAGCCAACTATGAGACTTGCTGCGGTTTTCAAACCTGACTACGAACGTGACGGTGTGCGACCATTCAACGTTTATCTCTTGAGGCTGCTTTTTCTACTGGTGTTCGTATTCGTGGGATATGACTCATGGACGTACATCCTCAACCATGAAGGCTCAAGGGATCACGTCAAGGCTGCTGCGTTCTGCATGTGGGCGTCGTACTCGCTACTGTCGATCCTTGGGGTGTTCCATCCCCTGAAGCTCTCCTTGGTGTTGTTCGAGATCATCTATAAGTCGTATGGCTCATCATTGTTGCCTACCCGTTGTGGTCAGCAAACCAATTGGCCGGTTCGCCCGCCGAAGGGATGACCAACGCCTTTCTTTGGGTCGTCTTGCCGATTGTCGCCATGCCTTGGAAATATGCGCTGGACAAATACCTCTTGAACCGGAAGACCTAGGCTGCGGGAGTTAATATGCAACTGATCCGAGACCTCGAACAGACCCGAGACGAGACGCTGAAGTACTTCTCGCTCGACCAGCGCGATCTGATGCGTACATACGCTCCAGGCAAATGGTCCGTCAGATTTATCCTCCACCACCTCGCAGACAGCGAGACCGTTCTCTTCGATCGCATCCGCCGGGTCCTCAGCGAACCCCGGCAGGTCCTGTGGGTGTTCGATCAGGATGCATGGGCCAAGGGACTCGATTATTCTCAGGTGCCTCTCGACATCTCGCGACGGGCATACGAATCGGTTCGCAACGCCATCATCTACTACGCTGGCCTGTACTACGAGCAGAAAGGCCATCTCGAGTTCGTGCACAGCGTGACGGGAGTGCGGACGTTGAAGGACGAATTCGACAAGGTCGCCTCTCATAACGAGCATCACTTGGGCCAGATCAGGTTGGCGCTGCAGGGTCGCCCAGCCTCCTGACAGAGCCTGAAGCGAGCAATCCAGGAGAATGCGAGAATGAGAAAGCCCGCGAGCGCCCGCGTCACACTCGGTTGCTGGATCCTGCTCTTACTGCCAAGCGTAAGCCTCGGACAGACGGCGCAGCGGACTCCGGTCGTCACGACATCTCATTTCGCCATTTACAGTGACTTCGACACCAACCTGAACGACGCGTTGATCGCTGCCGGCCTGGCGCGAAAGAAGAGCAAGCCGGAGCTGTTCCACTCCGGCGCAGAGGCGCCCTGCTTCGACAAACTGCCGCCGTCAGCGCGGGCGGCGTGGGATGGCGCCGTCGACTACTACGCGCAGATCATCTCGCCGGTCGAATGGAACGCCCGCCAGCAGTTTCTGCTCCGGATGCAGCTCGTCGGCTTCGACGCCGAATGGCGGGCCGGTGGAGCCACGGACACGGAGTTCGTCGAAATTGCCCGCAGCTTCAGGGCCGTGGCGACGCCGGCCTACAAAGCCTGTCGCTGGACGGCGCAGGACGAGAAGAACCGGCGCTGGATCGCGGAGCTGAAACAGAGATTGGACGCGGATGAGGAGAGGCTCGCTTCCCGCCTCGAGCAGCTCTATCAGAAGCGATGGAAAACCTTGCCGATCCTGGTGGACGTTGTGGAGACCGTGAACTGGAGCGGAGCCAACACGTCCTGGTCGGATGCCGGTCAGGGAGACATCCTGATCTCGAGCGAGCCCCAAGGCGCGGCCGCCTTCGAAACCCTGTTCCACGAGGCCTCTCACATCCTCATGGACCGCAGCGATCCGGTGCGGCAGGCGCTCGAGGGAGCGGCCAAAGCCGCTGATTTCCGCCCCCCGAACGATCTGTGGCACGTGGTCCTGTTCTACACAACCGGCGAGGCCGTGCGTCGTATCGTGGACGAACGCGGTCAGGCGGGCTATACGCCCATGGTGTACGAGATCTACGGCCGCGGGGACTGGGTGGAATATCGTGAAGTGCTCGAGAACAACTGGCGCCCGTACGTCGACGGCAAGCGATCTCTCGCCGAAGCCGCGGCCAGTCTGATCGCCGCGCTACGGAAATCCCGCTAAAGAGGGAACTCGTCCCCCTCGTCGAGCACCCGGAACCCGCGCGCCTCGATGGCGCGGCGCGCGGGGCCGTCCGGGTCCAGCGCCGGATTCGAGTGATTCATGTGGGTGAAGTAGACGCGGAGCTTGCCAGCCTCGACCAGCGGCGCCAGCAGGTCCATGGACTGCGTGACGAGCGGGTGCTTGATCTTGGTGACGTCCCGGTCCGGCAACTCGTCAGGGGAGTAGAAGGTGGCGTCGAGGAGGGCGACGTCCACCTTCTCCTCCTCCAGGACCTCGGTCAGCGGCCGCGACCAGGCCTGCCAGGAGTCGGTGTCGGGCACGTAGAGGAGGGCCTTCTTCGGGCCCCGAATCACAAACGCCATTGTGTCCGAGAATTCGTCGCGATGAGGAACTTGGATCGGCTTGACGGAGACGCCCTCTTCAAGGTCGAAGCGCGTACCCGGCTGGAACTCGCGGAGGGCGACGTTGCCGAGCCGGACGAGCTGGCTCCAGGGTCCGTTCGTCCGCAGGTACCCGGCCATGCGCGGCGAGACCCAGACGGGGATCTCCTTCGTGTTCAGGCTCTCGAAGCCGAAGTGGGCGAGGCCGAGATAGTGGCCGATGTGGGCGTGGGTCAGCAGGACGCCGTCCACCGGCGCCCGGTCCACCCTCCCCGCGGGATGGGGACGGAAGGTGTTGATCTCCTCGATCTGCGCCGGCAGGTCGGGGGTGGCGTCCACCAGATAGACCTGTCCCGTCTTCGGCACGTGGATGGCCAGGCTCGCCACGTGCCGGGCGAACTTCGGGTCCTTGCGGGCCCGCGAGCAGTGGGAGCAGTCGCACCCCGTCTGCGGCATGCCGCCGTCCTGGACCGTGCCGAGGACGATGACGCGGGGTCCGGAAGGCGCTGCAGGGCTGCCGGCAGCGAGGGTGGCCAGGAGGAGCGGGAGGATGAGGAGCTTCATGGGCCTATTCTCCATGATTCCCTGACGCCGGACGTCCTGCCAGGCGGGGAGCCATCCGCCGCCCCGCTCCAGCCACCTTGACGTCGGGACCGGAGACCACCTCTATACTGGTGACTCTTGAAGGACCGCACCGTGACCCCCGATCCCGAGCGCCCCTCCCCCCGCCGCTGGGGCTCGCGCCTGCTCTACCTCGGCGTGTTCCTGCTCGCCGTGCTGGTGGCGCTCGCCGCGCTGTCGATCCGGCGCGAGTGGCAGGACCGGATCGGCCAGAGCCGGGCGGACGCCATCTTCCAGCTCGTCCAGGGCAAGACTCCGGCGCGGCCCACCGAGACGCCGGGCGCCGCCGCCTGGCTCAACCTCGAGCTGCGGCGCTACCGCGAGCGCATCGCGGACCCCGAGAAGGCGCGGCTTTACGGCGAGGTGGCGGAGTGGCAGGACACCCGCTCGGTGCCGCCGTTCTTCGCTCCCATCCGGGAGCTGCTGGCGAGCCCGGTCCGGCGCCCGGAGACGCAGGCCGCTCCGCGCCTGCTCTCTCTTGAAGCGCCGGGGGAGGAGCCGCGCTTTTCCCTGCGCAGCCAGGGCTTCGTCGAGCTGGACGGGCGCTGGTTCGCCACGACCCGCCGGAGGGCCCTCGACTCCGGGGACCTCGCGGACCTCTCCAACCCCTCCAACCGCTTCCTGGCGTCCGTGACGCCCCATCTCATGGCCCTGAGCGAGGCGCTGCCGCGGGTGCTGGCGGAGCACCCGCTGCCGGCCCTGCCGGGCAGCCGGCCGCCGCGGGTGGTGCGGCTCTATGCCCTGTCGGAGGACGGCACCCTGGTCTCCCTGCGGCTCGCGGGCGCGCCCTTCGACCCGGAGGCGAGCCGGCGCGCCGCCATCGAGGAAGGCCGGGAGTTCCGCGGCTCGCCGGAGCGGCCGACCTTCGTCTCGAACGAGTTCTACTTCCGGTTCGACTACACCGCTCCGCGGGACCAGGCCTTCTACTCCGGCCTCTATCTCGACCTCGGCGGCCAGGGGCTCGTGACCACCATCACGGTCCCGCTGAACGATCCCGGCTTCGGCGCGCGGGGGATCGCGGGCGCGGACCTCGCGTTCGACATCGACTGGGAGGCGTTCGCCCGCCGGATCGATCCGCCGATGATCGCCGGCGTCGTCCACCTCGCGGACTCGCCCTCGGCCGTCCGCCCGTGGGCGGACATCGTGGGCGCCCTGCCCGCGACCCGGCCGGCGGCGCTCCGCGACGCGGTCGCGGCCCTCGCCCAGCGGCCCGGCGCGGCGGCGACGGAGAGCGTCCCCTACGTGCTCCACGGCGTGGTGGAGGGGCAGGGCGCGGTGGCCGCCTTCCAGGTGGCGGCCACCACCTGGCTGGTCGTGCTCTTCCCCAGGACGCAGTCGCACCTGCCACTGATCCCGGTGACGCTCTCGGCGGTGATGCTGGTGGCTCTGCTCTCCGGCTTCGAGCTCAACCGCCGGCGGGCGGAGCGGGCTCAGCTCAAGGCGGAGAGCGCCCTGGCGGAGAAGCAGAACCTGCTCAACACCATGCAGGTGCCGCTGGTGGTGGTGGACCCGAACACCGACGAGGTCGTCTTCGGCAACCAGGCGGCGCAGAACCTCGGGGTGCGGCCCGGGGCACGGATCGGCGACCTGGTGGCCCCGGACCCGCGGGCGCGCGCCCACTACGAGCGCATGCAGGTCGCCAGACCCGAGCGCCGCCGCGCCTACGGCGTGCCGGTGCGGGTGCGCGGCGAGGACGGCCGCGAGGAGGAGCGCTACGCCATCGTCCGCTCGGTGGCCGTGACCGCTCCCATCGAGGCCCTGCAGGCCGACGAGCGCCACCGCCTCGGCATCCTCTTCCTGGTCGAGCCCGAGGCCGACCTCGCGCTGCTCACCGCGGAGCTGGAGGAGGAGACGCGGCAGGACGAGCGGCGCAAGCTGGCCGGCCTGCTCAGCCACGGGGTCGACACCCTGGCGCGGGTGCTCGCCCACGGCCTGGCCGGCGGCGCCGGAGCGGCGTCCTCCCCCGGGTTCGTCTCCTGGCTCGCCGGCTACGTGGACCGCCGCCTGCGCACCACGGCCTGGCTGCTCGACCACTGGGACGCCGAGCCGCCGCTGCCTCCCGACAGCTCGATCGAGGCCGCGCAGGCGCGGATGACGATCGAGCGCCTGCAGAGCGTCTTCACGCTGGCGGCCGGGGACGCCGACCTGCGCACCCGCCTCCACTGGGACAACGGCGTGCTCTGCGACCGGCCCGACCCGCAGGCGCCCGTCTTCACGGCGGAGATTGACTGGCCGGATGAGTACTGGTTCGCCTGCCCCGTGCGCGGCGGCTTCGGCTTCTTCCTGGGGGAGGTGCTGATCAACGCCGTCCGTCACGGCCGGCCGGGCTCGACGCCGGAGCTGCGGATCTCGCTCGACCGGGTCCGCCGGGAGTTTTCCTTCGCGGTGGAGAACGCGCTCCGCGACGGGGCCACGGACCACGACGGCGACCGCGGCGAGACCTACGGCGGACGGGGCATCCTGGAGCGCCTCGCCCGGCTGTTCGAGTGGCGGGACCTCGCCTTCGAGAGGTGCGAGAGCACCTATCGCGTCTCCTGGCGGGTGCCCGCGAGCGAGCGGGGGGATCCGCGGCGGGCGGATTAGGGCGCTGCCCCGTTGAGCCCTCACCACCCCGGCCCTCCTCTCCCAGAGGGAGAGGAGGGAGAAAAGCAAGAAAAATCGGATCGCGTTCCCCTCTCTCCCTGAGGGAGAGAGGGGCCAGGGGAGTGAGGGCGAGGAGGGCACGAGGGGTGTAACATCTGAAGCATGAAGCAGTACGCTCCTCACGCCTTGGCGGCGCTGGTCTCGATGATGGTGATGGCGGCGCAGGTGCAGGCGCTGCCCCGCAAGGAGAAGGAAAACTGGATCGAGCTGCGGACGGCGAACTTCACGCTGTTCAGCAACGCCGGCGAGGCCCAGGCCCGGCGCATCGGAGCAGACCTCGAACGGTTGCGTGACGCCCTGGCGCAGCTCTCCCCCGGGCTCGTCCTCAACTCCCCCTCCCCCACCTATATCTTCGTCTTCAGGAACGCGGCCTCGTTCCAGCCCTACCTGCGGACCTACAACGGCCAGCCGCTGAGCTCCGCGGGCTACTTCCTCTCCCGGCAACTGGCCAACTACGTCGCCATCAACGGCGACCGGCGGGGGGACGAGAAGGGGATCATCTATCACGAGTACCTGCACTACGTGCTGCACAACAACTACGCGAGCCTGCCGCTGTGGCTCCACGAAGGGCTGGCCGAGTACTACAGCACCTTCGACGTCGGCAAGGACGAGGCCCGCATCGGCCTGCCGATCGCCGAGCACGTGACCTGGCTGCGGCAGAACCCTCCGCTCCCGCTCTCTACCCTGTTCGCCGTCGACGAGCGCTCGCCGGAGTACAACGAGTCCTCCCGGCGGGGCGTCTTCTACGCCGAGTCCTGGGCCCTCGTCCATTACCTGATCTCCGGCAACCCGGAGCGCCGCCGGCAGGCCTCGGAGTACCTCCGGCTGGCCCAGGCCGGCACGCCGCCCGCGCAGCTCTTCGCCCAGGCGTTCGGGACGGACCCCGCGCTGCTCGAGCGCGAGCTGCGCAACTACATCAAGAGCTACGTCTTCAACTACACGCGCGTGCCGATCCGGCCGGAGGCGAACCTCGCCATGGCGGCGCGGCCTCTGGGCTGGGCCGACCTGCTCTACCGGCTCGGCGACCTGCTCGCCAACTTGGGCGACGAGCAGCGCGCCGCCGCGGCGGAGCACTTCCGCGCCGCCTTGGCCGAGCGGCCGGACCACGGCCCCGCCCTGGCCGGCCTCGGCTATCTCGAGGAGCTGTCCGGCCGTCCGGAAGCGGCGCGGACCTGGTATCAGAAGGCCGCGCAGCTCGCGCCGGACGACTTCCTGGTGCAGTACCTCTACGCCCGGAACCTGCTGGAGAACGATGCGGAGCCGGACTCGCTGCGCCAGGCCCGCGCCGCCCTGGCCAGGGCCGTCCGGCTCCGGCCCGACTTCGGCGAGGCCTGGGCCCAGTTGGGCTACACCTACCAATCGGAAGAGACGCTGCCCCCCGAGGCGGTCCAGGCGCTGGAGACGGCCCACCGCCTCCTGCCGTCGCGCACGGCGATCACCCACAACCTCGCGATCGCCTACGCGCGCACCGGGCAGCGGCAGAAGGCCGAGGCGCTGATCGAAAACGTGCTCACCCCCGGGGGCGACGCCGAGCTGGTCGAGAACGCCCGCGAGGCCCTGCTCGACGCGGACTACATGCGGGCCGAGGAGCTGGTAGGCGAGGACCGGCTGGAGGAAGCGATCCCCATCCTCGAGCAGATCCGGGCCAAGACCTCCCAGGAGCCGCGGCGCACCGCCATGACGGCGCGGATCGAGGAGATCCGCAGCGTCCTCAGCTTCAACCGGTTCGTCGACCGTTACAACGAGGCCGTGGCCCTCGCCAACCAGGGGGATGTCCGGGGCGCGGTCGCCATCCTCGAGCCCCTGGCGGAGACGACCCCGGACCCCATGCAGGCCGAGCAGGCCCGCCGGCTGCTCGCAAGGCTCAAGGGGCCGGAGAAGAAGCGTTCCGGATCGTAGCCGCGCTGACTCATGCATGCGCCGCCGGCAGACGGCGCGAGGCGAGCGCTCCCCGCAACACCTCCAGATGGTCCTGGCTGGTCTGCTCCCAGCGGAAGCCGGCGGCGTGCCGGCGGGTGGCGGCCCGGTCCGGATAGTGATCGAAGAGCCGGCGGGCCGCGGCCACCAGCGCCTCCGCCGTCCGCTCCTCCATCAGCACTCCCGCCGCCGGGGAGTTGACCGCCTCGGGCGTGCCCCAGACCGCGGTGGCGATGACCGGTGCGCCGCAGGCCATCGCCTCCAGGAGCACGTTGGCGATGCCCTCCCGGCTCGAGGCCAGCACGAGGGCATCAGCGGCGCTGTAATACTCTTTGAGTTCCTCCTGATCGACGTGCCCGAGGAAGCGCACGCGATCCTCGACGCCGTGAGTGACGGCGAGGTCGCGGAGCTTCGTCTCGTACCATCCATCCCCCGCGATCAGCAAGGTCGCCCCGGGGAGATCCCGCAGGGCCTCGATCGCCAGGTGATGCCCCTTGCGCGGCGTCGCGTGGCCCACGGAGAGGAGCACCGTGCCTGTCAGCCCAAGCCGCCGGCGGACGGAATCCCGGTCGACCGGCTGGAAGAGATCCAGGTCCACGCCGTGAAGCACGACCCGCACCTTCTCCTCCGGCGCCCCCCAGTCCACCAGCCGCCGCTTGAGCGCCTCGCAGACCGAGGTGATCCCATCCGCGTGCCCGACCGCCCAGAGGAGCAGCTTCCGCGGCACCAGGTACCGCGGGTAGGTGATCACGTCGTCCCCCAACACGGACATCACCACCGGTTTGTCGAGATGCTGGCCCAGGATCACCGCGGCGACGCCGTCCGGATACACGTAGTGCGCATCGATGAGATCGAAGTCGAATCCCCGCTCGATCATTCCCTCCAAAACGGGCTTGACCGCGGTCGCCATCATCAGCGGCGCGGAGCTCAGGCCGACCTTGGGCAGGCGGGGATAACGCGGATGATAGATCGGGATCCCGTGGCGCTCCTCGTAATAGGGAACTTGGGCGAAGGTGGCGTAGTGGCCGAACGCCGGATGCTGCCAGGGAAACCAGGGGACCGGCGCGACCACGTGCGACTCGATGTCGCCAGCCGCGAGGAGATGCCTCAGCCGCTGCTCGACGAAGATCCCGTTGCGGGGATGGATGCAATTGGGGTAGAGCGTCGAGAACGTGACCGTCCGCATGCTGCGCCTCCTTGATGAGGACTCAACGCTCAACAGTATGTTAGGAAGTTTCTATTGACAATGTTTTAATCTCATTGGCAAATCGCTTCTCGTCGATAAGATTCCGAGCGACACTCCGTGACACCTCTGACACCTCTGACACTCCTCTGACAGATTCCGCCGCGGATCTCTGTCAACGGGCTAAGCCTAATCACCTCAATACTTATACGGATGGCTCGGTTGGTATGGGCCTTGCCCTCCCCCCAGGCGTAGCGCAATGGGGAACACGCCCAAAAAGGGGAGGAACAATATGTCTATCAAACGTTCCATACCAATCATCGCCCTCATCCTCGCGATGGTCTGCATGATCGCCGGGCGGGCCGAGGCCCAGCCCCGGCCGTCCTCTGCGGTCCTGCTGCCCTACTTCGAAGTCGACCTGAACGGGTCGGGCAAGACGACGCTGCTCGCCGTCGGCAACGTCCTGGACCAGCCGGTCGAGATCTCGATCGAGGTCCGGACCAACTGGGGGATCGTGGTCGCCAGCCTCACCGAGAGGCTGGAAGCCCATCAGATAGCCTCCTTCAACCTGCGCGACTGGATCGTGCAGGGCAAGCTGCCCAACCGCACGCTGCGCACGGCCGAGAGGGCCCAGATCCGGGCGACCCTCTCCGGCCAGCGCACGCCGGACGACGGCCTCTTCTACAGCACCCAGGTCGCTGCCAACCTGGCGGTCGGCTCCGTGCTCATCCGGACGCAGCCCCAGTCCGTGAATGCTCTCTGGGGAGATTTCCTCCTCGTCGATGCGTCGCAGAAGGTCTCCATGGGCGACGACCTGGTCAACATCGACCCCGCGGTGGACTGCCCGGGCACGCCCTGCGCGGAGCACGCCCTGCGGTTCATCTCCGGCGCGACGCTCGACGTCGAGACCCAGGTGGTGATCTGGACGGACCGCGCGGTCGAGCCTTCGAAGAACCCCTTCCCTGAAAGCCAGAAGGTGGCCGTCGACGGCATCGCCTATGACGAGTCGGGACAGCCGATCGCGGACGTCCACCTCCGCCTCCTGCCGCTCCAGGTCGTCGCCGTCGGCTCGCTCGGCCTGAAGGAGCCCTTCGGCTGGCTGGACCTGAAGTCGGAGCAGCCCACGTTCATCGGCATCCAGTTCGACAACTCCCGGCGCGACGGCGCCGCTCTCCAGGCCTACTGCATACCGCCGAGGACGACCAAACCGGGGCCTGGCATCGAGATCGAGAAGCGGACGAACAGCGAGGACGCCGACCTCGCTCCCGGCCCCCACATCCCGGTCGGCGCTGCGGTCACCTGGGAGTACATCGTGCGCAACACCGGCAGCGTCCAACTGACCAACATCAAGGTCACCGACGACGACCCGTCCATCCAGGTGAGCTGCCCGAAGGACGTGATGGATCCCGGCGACACGATGGTCTGCACCGCTCAGGGCACGGCCCTCGCCTGCCAGTACCAGAACATCGGCACCGTCACGGCGACGCCAGCCGACGACGGCCCTCAGGTATCGGCCGCGGATTCCAGCCATTATTTCGGTGGCGACCAGAGCAACGCCCAGATCGACATCGAGGTGGCCGTCAACGGTCAGGACGCCGACGCGACCCCCGGACCGGAGATCGAGGAGGGGGGCCCGCTCGTGTGGACCTACACGGTCACCAACACTGGCGACGTGGCCCTGTCCGGCATCGTGGTCAGCGACGACAAGGGCGTGGCCGTGAGCTGCCCCAAGGACAGCCTCGCCCCCGGTGAATCGATGGCCTGCACCGCCAACGGCGTCGCCACCCTCGGCGCCTACGAGAACATCGGCGTCGCCACCGGCAAGTCGCCCTGCGGCCCCGAGGCCAAGGACAGCGATCCCAGCCACCACACCGGAGTCCGCAACCCCCCCGGCCTGAAGATCGAGAAGCTCACCAACGGCCAGCACAACACCCAGGCGCCCGGCTCCAGCATCGCCGTGGGCAGCCCGATCACCTGGTCGTACATCGTCACCAACACCGGCAAGGTCACCCTCAGCAACGTCCAGGTGACGGATGACAAGGTCTCCCCCATCACCTGCCCGAAGACGACGCTCGCGCCCGGCGAGTCCATGACCTGCACCGCCAACGGCGTGGCCGCCGCCTGCCAGCACATGAACACCGCCACCGCCGCGGGCACGCCGCCGAAGGGCCCGAACCTCAGCGACCAGGACTGGGGCTTCTACTTCGGCCAGGCCCACCCGGCCATTGACATCGAGAAGTTCACCAACGGCGAGGACGCCGACGCCGCTCCCGGACCCAACATCCCCGCCGGCAACCCCGTGAACTGGACGTACGTGGTCACCAACATCGGGGACGTGCCCTTGAGCGGCATCGTAGTCACGGACAGCAAGGGCGTGGCCGTGAGCTGCCCGAAGGCCTCGCTGCAGAAGAACGAGTCCATGACCTGCACTGGCAACGGCATCGCCAACGCCGGCCCGTACGAGAACCTCGGCACCGTCACCGGCAACCCGCCCTGCGGCTCGCCGGTCAGCGACAGCGACCCGAGCCACTACTTCGGCACGGGCAACCCCGGCCTGAAGATCCAGAAGCTCACCAACGGCCAGCACGACACCCAGGGGCCCGGCGCCAGCCTCGCCGTGGGCAGCACGGTCACCTGGTCGTACATCGTCATGAACACCGGCCAGGTCGCCCTCAGCGGCATCACGGTGACGGACGACAAGGTCGGCGCCATCGCCTGCCCCAAGACCACGCTGCAGCCCGGCGAGTCCATGACCTGCACCGCCAACGGCACCGTCGGCGCCTGCCAGTACGTCAACACCGGCACCGCCGTGGGCACGCCTCCGAGCGGCCCGGACGTCACGGTCCAGGACTGGGGCTTCTACTTCGGCCAGCCCCACGCCGCCCTCACCCTCGAGAAGCTCACCAACGGCCAGGACGGCCCCACCCTCATGGAAGGCGCTCCGGTGCAGTGGACCTACAAGGTGACCAACACGGGCGACGTCCCCCTGACCGGCATCGCCGTGACGGACGACAAGGGCGTGGCCGTGACCTGCCCGAAGACCTCGCTGCAAAAGAACGAGTCCATGACCTGCACCGGCAGCGGCATGGCCATCGTCGGCGAGTACCACAACCTCGGCACCGCCACCGGCAATCCGCCCTGCGGCTCGCCGGTCAGCGCCAGCGATCCGAGCTGGTACACCGGCAAGTCGGAGCGGGCCGCCATCGACATCGAGAAGTACACCAACGGCGAGGACGCCGACTTCCCTACGGGTCCCAAGATCCCCGTCGGCAACCCCGTCCTCTGGACCTATATCGTGACCAACACCGGCGAGGTGGCCCTCTCCAACGTCAAGGTCACCGACAACAAGGGCGTGGCCGTGAGCTGCCCGAAGACCACTCTCCAGCCGGGTGAGTCCATGACCTGCACCGGCAACGGCACCGCCACCGCCGGCCAGTACGCCAACATCGGCACCGCGGTCGGCAAGCCGCCCACCGGGTCCAACGTCACGGATACCGACCCGAGCCATTACTTCGGCGAGCAGACCGGCGGCGGCCAGGGTTGCACCCCCGGCTACTGGAAGAACCACACCGACTCCTGGCCGCCCACGGGCTACTCGCCCAGCCAGACGGTGAAGAGCGTGTTCGCCCAGGCCGCGAGCTATCCCAGCCTCGGCAACGCCACCCTGCTCAACGCGCTGTCCTTCGACGGCGGCTCCACCCTCGAGGGCGCGGCGGCGAACCTGCTGCGGGCCGCGGTGGCAGCCCTGCTCGACGCCTCGCACCCTGGCGTCGACTACCCGCGGACGCCGGCCAGCGTGATCAGCGACGTGAACGCGGCGCTCGCCAGCAACAACCGCGACACGATGCTTTCCCTGGCCTCGCAGCTCGACGCCGACAACAACCTCGGGTGCCCGCTGAACTAGGACGATCCGTCCCTGTAGTCGTCTCCTCCCCCACTCCCCGGCGCCCCCAACGCCGGGGAGTTCTTTTGTTTCCTTGTCCTTGCCTGGACCACGACCGCCCCGCTACACTGGCGGTAAATGGCAGAGTCGACGTTCGGCCTTACCGTCGAGCAACCGGCCTGGGAGAGTCTGTCCTCCGAAGGCGACCGCCGGCGGCGCGCGCGGGCGCGGATCCCCGCGCTGACCATCCTCTACCACCCGGACCGCGCCCGGGTCGGCGAGCGCGCCGTCCTCGCCGGGTTGCTGGAGGGCCGCACCGAGCACCTCTCGCGCCTGGAGCCGGGCTTCGATCCACCCCACCGGAGCGATCCGCGC
This sequence comes from Thermoanaerobaculia bacterium, assembly GCA_036399915.1. Classification (GTDB taxonomy): domain Bacteria; phylum Acidobacteriota; class Thermoanaerobaculia; order Multivoradales; family UBA5704; genus DATARR01. The sequence continues at coordinate 19,770 of DASWME010000242.1, read as the reverse complement.
CCGCTGGGAGACCGCCACATCAGCCGCTCCCCCCTCGTGCTGCGCCGGTCGGGCGACACCGGAGCCGTCCACCTCTCGGCGGCGGAGAGCCGCACGCGCGTGACGGCCAACGGCGTGGCGGTCCAGGAGGCGTCCACCTTCTCCGGCCCCGAGGTCGAGCGCGGCGTGGTCCTCGAGCTGTCCGACCGGGTGGTCCTGCTCCTGCACCACTTCACGGCCACGCCGGTCCCCTCCCCCGAGCGCTTCGGGCTGGTCGGCGACAGCGAGGCGATCCTGCGCGTGCGCAACGACGTCCGCCGCGTGGCCGACCTCGACGTCCCCGTGCTGCTCCGGGGTGAGACCGGCACCGGCAAGGAGCTCGTGGCCCGCGCCATCCACCAGGCGAGCCGGCGCCGCAACGGGCCCTGCCTGTCCGTGAACATGGGGGCGATCCCGTCGTCTCTCGCGGCGTCCGAGCTGTTCGGCTCGACGCGGGGCGCCTACACCGGCTCGGTGCGCGACCAGGCCGGCTTCTTCCAGCGCGCCCACGGCGGCACGCTGTTCCTCGACGAGATCAGCGAGGCGCCCCACGAGGTGCAGGTGATGCTGCTGCGCGTGCTGGAGACCGGCGAGGTCCAGCGGGTCGGCGGCCCGGAGCCGCAGAAGGCGGACGTGCGGCTGATCGCGGCGACGGACGCCGACCTGGAGCAGGCGATCGAGGAGGGGCGCTTCCGGGCGCCGCTGCTCCACCGGCTCGCCGGCTACGAGATCTCGATCCCGCCCCTGCGCGAGCGCCGCGACGACTTCGGAAGGCTCCTCTTCCACTTCCTGCGGCAGGAGCTGCAGGCGATCGGCGAGGAGCACCGCCTGGACCCGCCGCGGGAGGACGAGTCGCCCTGGATGCCCGCCTCCGTCGTGGCGCGGCTGGCCCGCTACAACTGGCCGGGCAACGTCCGCCAGCTCCTCAACGCCGTGCGCCAGATCGTCATCGCCAGCCGCTCCGCCGAGGTCGTCCAGATCGGTCCCCAGATCGAGAGGCTGCTGCGGGAAGGGGCGGCGGCCTCGCGGGCGTCCACGACTACCGGCGGCTTCTCCGAGCCCACCCCCGCGGATCCGCTCCCCGTCCGCAAGCGGGCGGAGCCCATGGACTACCGCTCCCCCTCGGAGGTCAGCGAGGCCGAGGTGATCGAAGCGCTGCGGTCCACCCGCTGGGAGGTGAAGCTGGCCGCCGAGCGGCTTGGGATCTCCCGCCCGTCGCTCTACCTGCTGATCGACAAGTTCCCCTCGATCCGCAAGGCCGCCGACCTCTCGCGGGCGGAGATCCTGGAGGCGCGGGAGCTCTGCGGCGCAGACCTCGACGCCATGGTGGACCGCCTGGAAGTCTCGAAGAAGGGGCTCCAGCAGCGGATGAAGCAGCTCGGGATGGACTAGCCTGCCGTCTCCTCCGTCCGCCGGCAGATCCGCTCGAACGCCTGGGCCGCGCGCAGGAAGGAGAAGCGCTCCTCCACGTGCCGCCTGGCTTCGCGCGCGATCCGCTCGCGCAGCTCGCCGTCGCGCAGCAGGAGGACGAGGCAGGCGGCCAGCTCCGAGGCCGTGTCCGCCCGCAGGTAATGCCGGCCCGGCTCGAGGGGCAGGCCCTCGACGCCGATCGAGGTCGAGACGACCGGGCACCCCATGGCCATGGCCTCGAACGCCTTGAGGCGGGTGCCGCCGCCGACCCTGAGCGGGATGACGTAGGCGGAACAGTCGCGGACGTGGGGACGGACGTCGTCGACGAAGCCCGTGAACTGCCAGGCCGCTCCCCGCGCCCGGGCCTTCTCGACCAGGAAGGCCGGAGGATTGCGGCCGATCACCTTGAGGCGCGCTCCCGGGACCTCACGCACCACGAGGTCCCAGACCTGCTCCAGGAGATAGTCCATGGCGTCGATGTTGGCGAGCCAGTCCATGGAGCCCGTGAAGGCGATGCACTGGGACTCCCCCGGCGGAGCGTAGGAGAAGAACTCGGTGTCCACCCCGGTGGGGATGACCTCGACGCCGGCGATGCCGTAGCTCTCGTGGAAACGGGCCGCGTCCCGCTCCGAGACCGCCACCACCGTCTGGAAGCGCCGCAGGGTGTCGCGCTCGAAGCGTTCCATCTTGCGGAGCTGGTCCCGCCAGACGGCCCGCTTGAGCGGGTTGGCGGCGAGCGCGGCGTGCCGCCGGAAGATCTCGCTCTCGACGTTGTGGGTGAACAGCACCGACGACGCCGCCAGGGAGTCCGGCGCCAGGACCGTCGCGTGGAGGAAGTCGAACACCACGACGTCGGGCCGGCCCGCAAGCTCGGCGGCGACCACCCGCCGGCCCGGCCGGGAGCGGTCGGTCGCGATGGAGACCGGGAGCCGCGACGCCAGGTGGCGCATGCGGGTCAGCGGAAAGGCGAGCCCCCGGCGCGGCTCGGGCCAGGAGACGAACCGGTCGCAGACCGCCGCGATCTCTGAGGCGAACCGCGTCTGCCCCTCCGGCGGCACCGGCGAGGCCAGGACGATCTCATACCTGCCGCCCTTGATGCCGCGCAGGACCTGGACCGTGCGGATCTTGCCCCCGTTGTCCATCGGGAACAGAAACCGCGGGGAGATGAACAGGAGACGGCGGCGGCGCGAACCTGATGCCAGGACTGCCGACGGGCGGAGCGAAGTGTCCATGGCTCGGCTCCTCAAGGGCCGTGGGGTTTCGGCAGCAGCTCCCAACAGGGGATCTCGGCCATCTCACCGCGGTCGACCACAGTGTAGCGGTCCCGGAAGAAAGCTTCCAGGCGGGCAGGAGTGAGCCCTTTCCGCCGCAGAGTCGGCCACGGCGCGTTCCAGGAGCGGTCGTCCAGAATGCCGAAGAGATAAACCCGCCCCCCCGCCACGAGCTGGCGGTCGAGGGCGCGGGCCAGCCGCGGAAAGAAGCGGCCCGGATCAGGATCCAGTTCGTAGATCCGGTCCGGGTGCAGGCGGGGCACCCCCGGCAGACGCATGAAGATCAGGGAGGGACCGCCAGTGTAGTTGTACCAGTGCACGGCAAGGTTCTGGGGCGTCAATCGGGCCTGGAGCTCGGCGTTGTACCGGCTCAAAGGATAGCGCCTCTTGGGGAGAGCCCACCCGAGCAGGACCGTCCCTGCGACCAGGGCGAGGAGGAGCGCGTACAGGGTCCGCCACCGCGCGGCCGGGGGCGCCGATGCCATCAGTGCAACCGTCGGAAACGTGATCTGGAAGTAGAAGTCCGATTCGTTCAGGTTCCAGGGGATTGCGAAGGCGAGCGCCCCGAGCACGAACGCCCACGGGACGGCCGCCACGCCGCGCCCGCGCGCCAGACGAGCCAGCCCCTCGCCGTAGATCCACGCCAGAAGGACCGCGGCCACGAGGAAGATAGCACCCTCCGTGAGCAAAGACCGCAGGTGGGACCCGGGGGAGAAGGCGTCGCCGCTCATCCACGTCCGCAGCATGGCCCCGAAGTCGCCGGCGTAAACGAAGTTCTGGACCACGCCGAAGACCCCGCGGGCCAGGCTCTCGACCCCGGCGAAGGGAGGCCTCTGGGCCGACTTGGCGAAGACGAACCCCAGAAAGCCTCCGGGAGTCGCGGGGCCGCCACCCACGAGAAGATAGGCGGCGCCCAGGAGGGTGAGCGCCGTTGCTCCGCAGAGGCCTGCGAATCCGAGGGCGCGGCCGAGGACCCTCCTCATCCCATGGCCCGCGCGCAACGAGACCGCCACGATCGCCAGGGCCAGGAACGGCATCACCAGGATGCTGTTGATCAGGAACGCGGCGGCGATGCCGAGTCCCACGGCGGCGGCGGTCAGCCGGATCGTGCCGCCGGTACCCGCACCTCGTTCGTCACCTTCCCAGAGCGTTGCATGGTAGAGCGAGACCGCCAGGAAGGGCAGCACGGCCAGCTTGATATGGCCTGACGTCGCCAGGTTCAGCAGGTTGTAGGAGAGGGCCGCCAGGGCTGTCAGGAGAACGCGCCGGGCCACCCCCACGCCGAGCCGGAACAGAAGGAGATAGAAGATCCCGAGCGACAGGGCGGCGCAAAAGGCGTTGAACCGCTCCTGGCTCGAGCGGGCCGGATCTCCGAAGGAAAGGAAACGGTGCCAGAGCACTACGGCGGGCTGCATGAGCAGATGGGAAGCGTCCCATTCGAACACGCCGGCGGCGATGCTGGGACTGAAGCGGTCGGTATCGTCGATGGGAAGCTCCGCATGGAGCGAGGCATAGAGGAGAACCGCGAGTGCGCAGACGATGAGCGCCTGCCAGTCCTCCCGCCGGCCGGTTCGCCGCGCTATCGCGCAGCCGGACGCCTCGGTAGCCCCGTGTCCCTGCTTCGCCAGGCACGCTCCGAAACCCATGCCGCTATGGCTCCATCCGAAAATAGAATTCAACTCACTTCTTACTGCCGAACGAAGCAGATGCAGAAGACATACCACATTATAAATTTCTGCCGCGAGACCTACGGCTCCTCACGCGATGAGCGCACCGAGGCCGCGGAACGGGACCCTCTGCCATTCCGCGGCTTGGATGATTTACATCGGGAGCAGAAAACGTGAACGTCGATGGAGAGGCAGTTCTACCTATGACAATCCGTCAAGAAGCCGCGGCCTGGCAGGCCACGAAGAGCGACATCAAGGCGAGCCAGAAGGCGTAGAGATAGGGAAGCGCACGCGAGATCATCGAAACGGTCCCCCCGGCGGGAGGACCGCGCGGGGCTCATCCCCGCCGCGCGCCCTCCCCCCTCGTTCGACGATCGTTATAGCAGCCGGGCACGCTCCGCATGATGAGCGTGCTGTAAAAAGACCGTTTACGTTTTCCTGACAAAAGAACGCTGACGATCGGGGGTCACCTGGCCCGCTCTGTTTGCTCGATCTTGTCGGCGCGCTCGATGACCTCCACGAACTCCGCCCGCTCGACGATCTCAGGCCGCTCGATGATGTCCGGCCGCTCAGGACGTTCGATGATGTCAGGCCGCTCGGGACGCTCCGGACGCTCGACGATGTCGGGGCGCTCAGGACGTTCGGAATACTCCGGCCTCTCAGGACGCTCGGAATACTCCGGCCGTTCAGGGCGCTCGGGGCGCTCCGGCCTCTCAGGACGCTCGGGGCGCTCAGGGCGTTCCGGCCGCTCAGGACGCTCCGGCCGCTCGGGACGTTCCGGCCGCTCGGGGCGTTCGGGACGCTCGACGATCTCGGGACGCTCCGTCACCTCGAAGTGAGACGGCGATCCCGGTCCGGCCGCGGACGGGTCGCCCGTCGAGGCGGAGCCTCCCGCCGGCGGGGTGAAGGGGTTCTGGACCTTGCTCGGGGACTGTTCGGGGTCTGTCATGGGAGGCTCTCCTTGTTCCGAGAAAGGCGCGCGCCCTGGATGAGCGCGAGCAGGGTGTGGCTGACGAAATCGATGCGCACGTCGCTGTTGGCGCGCGAGCTGCGGACGCCGCCCAAGGCCCGCTCCGCGTCGGCCATGCAGAAGGTGTCCTCGCGGCGGATGATGAGCTGGTCGAGGAAGCGGACCGCCTCCCGCCACGAGCGCCCGTAGGCCGCGGCGCGGCGCTCGTCGCCGAGCTCCAGGGCCAGCGCCCAGGCGTCGGCGATCCCCTCGATCAGGAACGCGGTGTGGAAGCTCGGCCCGGCCTCGTGGAGGTCGGTGATGAAGGCGCCGGTGCGCTCGTGCTGCCAGTCGAGCGCCCAGTCGGCGATCTCGAAGACGAAGGCGGCGTGCTCGGGGTCGCGGCTCAGCGCGTGGACGGCCGTCCAGGCGCGGGTGTGCCAGCCGGCCATGCCCCACGGCTGCAGCATGCGGAAGCGGCGGCGGTACCACGCGAAGGCGCCAGCGAGCCGCTCCAGGCACCGGCCCGCGCCGCCCGCCGACCAGTAGCGCGCGAGCGCCAGCAGCACGGCACCGGGCAGGTAGTCGTGATCGGCGGCGCCGGTGAGCCGCTCGGAGATCCGACCGTCCGGCCGCAGCAGCGCGAGCAGGCGGTCCGCCAGCGGCGCGGCCGACGCGAGCAGCCCGGCCTCGCCGCAGCCGGCGAGCGTCTCGAGCAGGGTGGCGATGGCCATCGGGCCCGCGGCCAGCCCGGGGAGCGCCAGCGCGTCGCCCGCCGGCCCGCCGACGTGGGCCACGCAGAAGCGCAACCCGTCGCGGGCCGCCTCTGTCATCGCGGGGTCTTCCAGGAACCGCCCGGCCTCGTCGAGGGCGGCGAGCGCGTGGACGACCCGCGCCGCCGTGCCGTCCCGGGTGCGCCGTCCCTCGATCGGCAGGTACTCGTACTCGGGCAGCCCGTCCGGCCCGCGGCTGCGCATCAGGTAGCTGGCGAGCAGCGCCGCGTCGGCGCGCACCTCGCCGTCTCCCCGCGGCCGCTCGCCGCGCACCGGGAACCCGAACCACAGGCGGCGGACCGCGCCATCCTTCGTCCCCACCCAGGTGGCGGTACGGAACGTCGCCCACTGGCACGGCGAGCCTGCGATGCCCGCCTTGCGCATCAGCTCGGCCACGAGCTGCTCCTTGCTCCAGTTGTAGTCGACCGCCACCGAGGGCAGGAACAGCGCGGCGCGCTCGCCCTGCTGCACGGCGAGCGCGTCGAGCCCCAGCCGCAGCTTGCGCGCCACTCTCGCGGTCGGCAGCTCGCCCACCCACTCGCGGTCGTGCAGGATCGACACGACCAGGTCGATCTCCCCGGCCGGCACGCCCGCCAGGCGGTCCTTGAAGCGGCGGTCGCCGAGGGCGCCGCGCGCCGCCCGGCCCAGGCAGTCGTCGAGCGAGCCGCTCCAGGCGAGCGTGCAGCCGCCCAGGCCGCGGTGGTAGAGCGTGACCCCCACGGCGTAGACCGGCGCCGGAATCAGCTCGTCGCTCACCGGCTCGCCGGCAACGGGCTCGCCGCGCTCACCGCGGATGGCGGCCGCGAGCAGCTCGCGGGCCCGCGCCGTCAGGCGCTCGCCCACCGCGGCGTCGTGGGTCCAGTCCCCCTCGTCCTCGGCAGCGCCGAAGAGGAGCCACCCGGCGCCGGGCTCGACGTACTTCGCCACCTCGTGCCGGTATAGGTCGTGCGGCTCGAACAGGGTCAGGTCGGCGTTGGTGAAGCGCGCGTGCCGGTACTGCTCCAGCTCGTGCGTGAACACCTGCGTGTTGGGCAGCGCGCCGCCGACCTTGGTCGGCCAGGCGCGGCTGCGCACCACGATGCCGTAGCGCCAGTAGTCGAGCTGGCGCGGCGCGATCCGCTCCAGCGGCCCGAGGAAGGTGACCGCGATCTTCAGCCGGTCGAGGTTCTCCCGCGTCACCGGCACCTCGGCGGTCCGGATCGTCTTGACCGTCGCCAGCACGAGATCGCGGCAGGGATCGGCGTCGGCCGCATTGAAATGCCAGAAGCCGTCGCGGGCCAGCCGCTTCTCGCTCTCCGGCTCGCGGAAGCTCACGTACACGCCGCCGCGACCGTCCACCGGCAGGCCGAGCCGCGCCGGCGGGCGCGGCGCCTCGCCGGAGTCGAGATAGGCCTCGGCGATCCGCCGCGCCGCCTCTGCCGGGTGCAGGCCGTCCGCGACCTGGCCGGCGCCCCAGCGCCCGGGCAGCGCGCGCCGGAAGCCCGGCACGTACACCGGCCGGGGCATCTCCAGGTCCTTCCACACGTCGAAGATCCACTCCACGCGGTAGCCCAGGCCGAGCGCGCGCTCGGCCCCGCCCCGGTACGGGAAGTACACCAGGGCCACGCCCCCCTCGACCGCGAGCCCCTCCTCCTCGAGCGCCTGGATCGCCTTGCGCATCGAGGTCCCGGAGCTCAGCGAATCGTCGAGCACCACCACCGGCCGGCTGCGGTCGACGTTGCCCTCGATCTGCCGGCAGGACCCGTACGCCTTGCGCCGCTCGCGGATGCACAGCCCCTCGTAGCGCCCGCCGCCCAGCAGCACGCAGGCTGAGAGCAGCGGCATGCCGGTGTACCCGAAGGTGGCGATCTGCGTGGACTCGAAGCCGCGCAGGCGGTCGAGGAAGCACTCGGCGGCGAGACGCGCGCCGCGCGCCGTGAGGCTGACGCCCCAGCTATAGAACATCCACGGCGCGGAGCCGCCGTCCCGGCCGAGCACCGGCTGGTCCGGGCCCTCGTAGAGGATGGCCCGCTGCCGCAACAGGAGCCGCAGCTCCTCGCGAGCGGCGTCCAGGCCGCTCAGGGTGACCTCGGTCGATAGCATGGATCGTTCTGCCTGACTGTCAGAGATTCAACAGCTTGTCCGGCGTTCCCGAGCCTAGCACCGGGCGTATCGGTTTACCAATCGTCATATAGAGAACTCTTCATGTCCAGACGTTACGGCGCTTGACTCGCATCCACGCCAGCCTTAGAGTGCCGGAGGCTTTCATTGGAAAGATTTTTCTCCTGGCAATTTCTGTATGCCAGGAGTTCCTAAGCCGATGGCTGGTGACGAACGCGGTCGCCCGGCTCCAGGTCTTCAAAGATCACCAATGCAGTGCTGGGCACGGCGGAAGAGATCACGCCCAAGGCCTCGGACGGCAACCCCGACGACCGCTTCCGCTTCGATCCGGCCGCGGGCCAGTACCTCTACGTCCTCGACACGCGCGGGTTCACGCCCGGGACCTATCGCCTGCGTGCCGTCCTCGACGACGGCACGGCCCATAACGTCCAGGTGTCGGTGCGGTAAGTTTCCCACCCGCCGCCTGCCAGTGAACTCCGCTGCGGTGCAGCTTGAGAAGGTTGTGGGTCAAGCAGCTTGAACCCGGAACTCCATCATATTATAGTAAATTCTGCGCGGTCCATGATGGTCCGTGGCGCTACACGAGGAGGATCCATGCGTAAGCTCGTCTCGGTAGGTGCCATATTGTTCATGCTCGGTGTCGCCTTCCTTTCCAAGCCGGCTGTCGCGATTCCCCTGTGCGACTGCGACTTCTGCTCCTTCAGCCCCAACTCCTGGTGCTGGGACGATGAGCATGGGGGATTCAGGTTCCGTTGCTATGAATACAGCTCCTTCTATTGCCCCTAGAGCTTGCCTTCCAGAAGCCCCGGGGTCAGGTTCCCCTGGGAGAAGTCGCCCAGGCTGAACCAGACGAGAAAACCTTCGCGGCCCAGGCACCGCACGATTACTCCACCCGCCAGCGCTATCTGGTTGGCGAAGGCTTCGAGGAGGGGAGCTGCTCGGCCACCGGGAGGGTGAACCACACGGTCGTTCCGTGGCCCTCTTCGCTCTCGCAGTGGATCTCGCCGCCGTGCGCCTGCACGATCTGCCTGGAGATGGCGAGGCCAAGGCCCACATCCCCGAGGTCCTGGGTCCCGGGCACCTGGTAGAAGGGCTCGAAGACCCGCTCGAGGTGCGCCGGCGGGATGCCGCTGCCGGTGTCGGCGACGGAGAAGCGGACCCGGCCCTGCCAGGGCTCGGCCGTCACGGTCACCGCGCCGCCGGCGGGCGTGTGGGCGCGCGCGTTGCGGAGCAGCAAGGCGAGCACGAGGCTGACCCGCTCACGGTCGGCGAGCACGCGTGGCACCTTGGGATCCACCTCCGTCGCCAGCTTCACTTGATCCTCCTCATAGCGCGCCGCAGCCTTGCGCAGGGCGGCGCCCACCAGGTCGCCGGACGGGACCGGCTCCAGATGAAGTTGCTGGCGGCTCTCCTCCAGGCTCGACATGGCCCCAGTGTCGCCCCGGCCAGCCAAAGAAGTCCGGAGAAAATCCGAAAGAGTTCCTAAAGATTGGAGACCGAAAGAAGTTCTAAAGATTTCGCGGCCGGGTGGGAAAACGATTGACGCCTGCGCGGAGCCCTGAATACGATCAGCCCTGAGGTCGAAAGGAGCCGGAGCAGCCCCAGGACGAGCACCAGATAGAGGAATCCGGCCGTGGCCGCGTTGACCCCCAGCCCGCGAGCCAGCAGGGTCATCAGCGCCAGCGCGACCGGCACCGCCACCCAGGCCGCCGCGCGCCGCCGGCCGCCGCGGCGATCCTCGCGCGATCCCGTGCCCATGATGGGTCAGTCTATACGGCTTCGCAGCCGCCTCCGGAGATCAGCGCCATGAGGAAGGCGGAGCTTTCGCCGGAGCCGGCGGCGCTCTCGCCGGAGCCGGCGCTGGTCTCGCCGCGGTCGGCGACGGTGGTGCCGAGGGCGGCGGCGGCGTCGCCGGAGCCGGCGGCGGTGTCGCCTGCGGCGGCGCTGGTCCCGCCGGTGCCGGCGAAAATGACGCCGCTCCTCGGCTGACGGCCTGCGGCGGCTGGACAGGGAGGACCGGTGTTCCGCCGCCCCGCAGATCCGGAATTTGACTAGCCCGGGGCGGCAGCCCCGGGGACAGGGCCCCAATTTTTCTCATCGAGCCCCGAAGGGGCGACACCAATGCAGCGCCGTGTGCCGCCCCCCTTCGGGGCTCGCAGGATGGAAGGGCCGGGTTCCCTGGGGCTGGCGCCCAGGCTACTCAGATTCCGCCCTTTCAGGGCGTCCTGGATATGTATAAGAGGGTGCGCCTGCCCCCCGGATTGGATTCAGTTGTCCCTCGAACTGACCGGGACTCTGCCGCCGGTCCGAGTGGAGGTCAAGGCCGGATTCAGAACTCATACGGACGATCCGCGAGAAGCGTCCAGGAAAGAGCCGGACCTGTCCCCAAGATCTTTACCCCCTCGTGGCGACCTGGACGAGCTGGCACCGCCGCGTGAGGCGCGGCTCAGACTCCAACCATCCTGCATTGACGTGCTTCAAGAATCGGCGTACGATGGGCCAAGTTGTTCAATTAGAGGGAATTAGGGCGTTGCTGCCATCGTTCGCCGCAATGCCCAGGAGCGACCCATGCGATTCAAGTCTCCAAAATCGAGCTCATACCAGGTTTTCGCAGTCAGCGGAGTCAACACCATATCCTTCGGCATCCAGGCCGGTGAAAAGGCCAGGCGCGGCCTTCTCGGGTTCGCCGTCGAGCGCATCGATCCCACTGAGAACGAACGGTACATCATGCCGGGGTTCAAGGTGTTCCGCTCGGTGATTCCGAATCCGAACCCGGACACCGTCGTCAGCACCTGGGAGCACCCGGTGCAAAGCTTCGTGTGGGACGACTTCACGGCCAAGCCTAACCGCGAATACGAGTACCTGTTCTATCCGATCAAGGGAACTCCCAAGAATCTCGATCGCAGCACGAAACCGGTCCGTATCCGGGTGCGGACGGAGCCGCTGTACAGCAAGGGCACACACGACATCTTCTTCAACCGCGGGGTGGCCAGCAGCCAGGCGTACCGGCGCCGCTTCGGCAATCTCAAGCCGGACGAGCAGCCTACGAAGGAGAAACAAAAGGAGGCGTTGCAGTGGCTGACGCGGGACCTGGACGAGGCCATCCTGCGCTTCATCAAAGGGGCCAAGAAGGGGGATACCCTGCTCGGCTGTTTCTACGAGTTCCGCTATGAGCCGGTGGCGAGGGAGCTGAAGGCGGCGATCGACCGCGGGGTGGACGTCCGGCTCATCATCGACGCCAAGGTCAACGAGCACATGGAGAACGGCAAGCTCGTCGAGAGCTTCCCGCGCGAGGAGAACCTCCGGATGCTCAAGACGGCGGGAATTCCCAAGAAGAACGTGACCCTTCGCCAGGCCAAGCCGAGCAACATCCAGCACAACAAGTTCATGGTGTTGGTGCGGCACGGCGATAAGCCGGAGGAGGTGTGGACCGGCTCGACGAACATCTCGCTGGGCGGATTCAGCGGCCAGACCAACGTCGGCCATTGGGTGCGCGATCCCGAGACGGCGAGGCAGTTCGTCGCCTACTGGGAGCTGCTGAAGACAGACCCCGGTGCAGTGGCGGGGCTGGAGCGGAGCGAGGCGCAGAAGGCCAACCGTGCCCTGCACGCCGCGGTCGCCGCGCTGCATGAGGCCCCGACCGCCATCGACGCGATCCCGCCCGGGACGACCGCGGTCTTCAGCCCGCGCGCGGGCCGGGAGGTGCTGGACCTCTACGTGCGGCTGGTCGACTCGGCCAAGGCGTGCTCCTGTATTACGCTCGCCTTCGGTATCAACGAGTCTTTCAAGGAGCAGCTGCTCAACAATACGTCACTCAGTCACGTGGTGTTCATGCTGCTGGAGAAGCGGGACCGCGCGAACCCGCGCAGCACGAAGCCCTTCGTCCCGCTCACCGCGGCGAACAACGTCTACCAGGCGTGGGGCGCGTTCATCAAGGACCCCGTCTATCAGTGGGCGCGCGAGACGAATGCGGGGTTGCTCAAGGTGAACGCCCATGTCGTCTACGTGCACTCCAAGTTCCTGCTGATGGACCCGCTCGGCGACGACCCGATCGTCGTCACCGGCTCGGCCAACTTCAGCAAGGCGTCGACGAACGACAACGATGAGAACATGCTTCTCATCCGTGGCGAGCAGCGCGTGGCCGACATCTACTTCACGGAGTTCAACCGGCTCTTCAACCATTATTACTTCAGGTCCGTCACCGAGGCGCTGAAGGAACGCAGGCCCACGGGAAATTCGCAGGAAAGCCTCTTCCTCGCCGAGGAGGACGAGAAGTGGCTGGTGAAGTACGCGCCCGGGAAGCTGCGGACCAAGCGTCTGCAACTGTACATGAAAATGGAAGGGGCCAAGACGCTTTAGGTGTTAAGCGCCGGCAAATGGCGAGCGCGGCGGTAGGCGACCAGCTTCATCGGGCGCTCTTGACCGCCTTACCGACCTCCGCCCGGACACGGGCTTCCAGGTCTTGGGACCAGCCGCTCGCCTGTAAGACAATCCGCCCCTGATGATCGATCAGGAAATAGGTCGGGACGGCCCTCACACCGAAGGCCCGCATGACGGCCGCCTTCTGATCCCAGATCTGGGCCCAGTCCATACGGTTGCGCTGGACGAACTTCTCGAGATCTCTACGGTCCTGGTCGATGCTGACGCTGATCAGTTGGAACGGCTCGTTCCGCAAAATGCCCTGGAGGGTCTTCAACCCCGGCAGGCTCTTACGGCAGGGTCCACACCAAGTGGCCCAGAAGTCGAGAAGCACCACCTTGCCAGTCAGCTCGCGCAAATGGATCGTGTCGCCATTCAAGGTGATGAGGGCGAGCTCAGGAACGATGGCGTCGCGGTAGAGCTTCGCTCGAGCCAGGAGAGTCTTGGCGTTGTCGGCCACGGTGCCCGTGGGCGTATCGGCCAGAAGGTCCTCCAGAAGCGGGACCGCCTCTTGGTCGCGGCGGTTTTCGACGAGGAGCTGCGCCAGCATGAGGCGGGCTCCGGGCACTCGGTTTTCCTTGTCCGCCGCGATGGCGCTGCGCAACGCCTCCTCGGCCTCGGCGATCTGGCCGGCGGCGCCCCCCCGCCGCATGGCCTGCACGTAGAGGGCCGTACCGAGGTTGTGATACGCGCTGGCGAGCAGGGAGGGCACCTCGGTCAGCGCGATCGCCTCCCGGGCCGCCTTGGCACTCTCGCCCATATCGCCAGTAGACAGGAGAGACCGTGAGAGGCCGATGAGACATTCGGCGCACTTCCCCGCCGCCTCTTTGTTGGCCTTCCGGTACGCTGCGGCTGCCTCGCGATGCTTGCCCTCTTTGGCCAACCGTCCAGCCTCGGCCAGCCGCCCACCGCTCTCGTCACCAGCGACGGCGATGCACAGCCCGAAGACGAGGGCAGCGCCAGCGAAGAGGGGCACGAGTCGCCCGCTGTATGGCATGGACGTCCTCCCGCGACAGATCCTTCGATATTGTAGCAGCATTGTTTTCATCGGCGTTTGGTGAAGGTCTCGCTCCCTCGCTCCGCTCATTCCGCCGGAACGCGGTCCGCTGTGGTATACTGATGTTGCAATCGAACGTCTAGTTTAGTGAGCCTTTTGAAGCTTTGCGGAGGAGCGGCTTGGCGAGCATCTCCACCTCGATCTTCGAGCAGGTCGCGACGCGGCTGACGCCGTACATCGGCCAGTTCAACGCCCGGATGTGGGTCAAGTCGGTGGCGCGGCGGGATCTTGGGTTGTCTCCCGAGGACCTGACGGCCACCCATCTCGCCCGCCTGGCGGATGGGCTGCGGCCGTTCCTCCAAGCCTTGATGGGCCGCGCCGCGACCGACGATCTCCTGACGCAGATCGGACGCGAGGTACGCTGAATGCGCTTGCGCTCGTTGGCGGTGTTCCCCCTGCTCTACGCCGCGGCCTTCATCGCGATCGCCCGGTCTCTCGTTGGCGGCGAGGCCTTAAGTCCGTTCGTCTCCTGGCAGCGGCTGCTGGTGCGCGTCCTCGCCGCCGTGGGCTGCTTCGCGGCGGTGTCGGTCTTCGAGCGCGGCGACCACTTGCGGCGCGCCTGGCTGTGGCTCGGCTGGGGCACGGTCGTGATCTTCCTCCGGGACGTCCTGCGGCTCCTGCCCGCCTTCCAGCCGGCCAACGCCGGCCCGGGAGAGCAGGCGGTCCTCACCGGGCTCGGGATCCTCTCCAATATCGCCCTGCTCACGGGGATCTGGATGCTCGCCCGGTCGTGGAAGATGGCCGCCATCTCTCTGCCCGGGGGCCGGTCCGGCGCCGTGGCCGTGGGGGTGATCACCGCGGCGCTGGCGATCCTGGTGGCCGGCCCGGGCGCGCTCAAGAGCGCGCTGGAGTTGGCCGGCGGTGACTGGAGCGCCCTGGTCCTCGTGGTCTCGGCGGTGGTGGACATCATCACCCTCTGCCTGGTCGCGCCGCTGCTGCTGACGGCCGTGTCGCTGCGCGGCGGGCTCTTCTCCTGGCCGTGGGCGCTGGTCACCGCGAGCCAGCTCTCGTGGCTCCTGTACGATGCCGTGGCCGCTTTCGGGGGCGGCCCGGCGCCCGGAGCGTTCCCGCTGCCGGACGTCTTCCGCGGCCTCGCGGAGAACTATCTGTTCGCCGCGGGCCTGGCCCAGCTCTTCGTGGTCCGGCAGGTCCGCCGCGCGGCGGGCCCGGTGCCGGCCGGCGCGCAGATGCAGTCCCCGAGCCCCGCGGCATGATCGCTGGAATGGGTGGCACAATGAGCTCCTGACGGGAGGAGCCTGCCGCCCATGCAGCCCACGACTCTCCGCACAGCCGCTCTCTCTACGCAGCCTCCGGGAGAAAACCGGCCCCTCGCGACCCTCCTCGCCCTGCGGCGCGATCCGCTGGGATTCCTGGAGCGGACCGCCGCCCGCTACGGCGACCTCGCCCATCTGCGGGTGGGCCCCTACCGGCTGGTCTTCCTCAACCACCCCGAGCTGATCCACGAGGTCCTGGTGGCGCAGCACGCGAGCTTCGCCAAGGGGCGGATTCTCGAGCAGACGCGGGAGGTCTTCGGCCGGGGGCTGCTGACCAGCGAGGGCGAGCTGCACCGGCGGCAGCGGCGGCTGATCCTGCCGGCGTTCCACCGGCGGCGGATCGAGGCCTACGCCGGAACCATGGCCGCGGACGCCGCCGCGGCGGCGGCGCGGTGGCGGGACGGCGAGACGGTCGACATCGCGCGGGAGATGATGCGCCTGACGCTGCGGATCGTGGCGCGGAGCCTCTTCAGCGTCGACGTCGAGGACGAGAAGGCGCGCGAGGTGGGGCGGGCGCTCGACGCCCTGGTCGCCGCCTTCAACCTGGTGGTCGTCCCCTTCCAGGGCTTCCTCCAGAAGCTGCCCCTTCCCTCGATGCGGCGGGCGCAGCGGGCGCGCGAGACCCTGGACGCCCTGGTCTACCGCCTGATCGCCGAGCGGCGGCGGACGGGAGGCGGCGAGGACCTGCTCTCGCTGCTCCTGGCCGCCCGCGACGAGGAGGGGAGCGGCATGGACGACCGGCAGGTGCGCGACGAGGTGCTGACCCTCTTTCTGGCCGGCCACGAGACCACGGCCAACGCGCTGGCCTGGACCTGGTATCTCCTCGCCGGCCATCCCGCGGCCGAGGCGCGCTTCCACGCCGAGGTCGACGCCGTGCTGGGGGACCGCCTTCCCGGGGCCGAGGACGTGCCGCGCCTCGCCTTCACGCGCCAGGTTCTGGCCGAGTCCATGCGCCTCTATCCGCCGGCCTGGGCGATCTCCCGGCGGACGGTCGAGCCGGTCTCGATCGGGGGCTATCCGGTACCGGCGGGGAGCGGCGTGCTCGTCTCGCAGTGGGTGACCCACCGCGATCCGCGCTTCTTCCCGGACCCGCTGAGCTTCCGCCCCGAGCGCTGGAGCGCGAGCTTCGAGGCCCAGTTCCCGAGGATGGCCTACTTCCCCTTCGGCGGCGGGCCGCGAATATGCATAGGAATGGGCTTTGCGTGGATGGAAGGGATCCTCCTCCTCGCCACCCTCGGCCGCCGGTGGACGATGCGCCTCGTCCCCGGCCACCGGATCGAGCCCTTCCCCCGCATCACCCTACGCCCGAAGAGCGGCGTGCCGGTCACCCTCCGGCGGCGGTGAGGGGAAGAAGTGGAGCCGGCGTGGTGTTATAATTACACACCCTTTGGCCAGACCTCAGAAGGGAATGTCTTTCGCGCGCCGTCTCGGACTCAGACTTGTTGGGAGGTGAATATGAGCAGGATCGTCGCCTGTGTCGCCCTCGTTTTGCTGGCGGCCCTGCCGGCCATGGCCGCGACCCAGGGCATCGCAAGCGCCACGGTGAACGGGAACTCGGTCAGCGCCACGGTGTCGCTGCCGGTCGGCCTCGGCGCCGACGTCACCCTGAGCTTCGAGAACGTGACGGGGCTCAGCCTCTCGAGCCTCGGGGCCTCGGCCCAACTGGTCAATCCCACCGATCCGGCGCTGCTCGCCCGTCTGCCGGGCGGCTCGGTCCCCACCGCCTTCCCGGTGCTGCTGCGCATCGAGCCGCCGGCGGCCGGCGGGCTGGCCTTCAGCGGCGTCGCGACCCTCGAGGTCCACACCCACAACCTGCAGTACGCGGCCGACTGTCCGCTGCGCATCTTTAGCGCTCATGCCGGCGGGCCTTTCCAGGACATCACGTCCTACATGGGGGCCGGCAGCTACCGGGCCCGCAGCACCACGGGCGGATTTTCGGAGTTCCTGATCGTCTCCGAAACGCGGTCGGTGGATCAGGTCATCACGGCCAAGTTCGACGCCTTGGAGGAGGTGCTGGACGAGTACGCCGGGTCGATGTCGACGCCGCTCTACGACGACCTGGAAGAGCGCCTGGAAGCCGCCCGCGACGACTACGAGCAGGGGTCCACGGCCCAGGCGATCCAGGAGCTCGACGGGTTCCTCCTCGTCGTCCAGCAGCAGAGCGGCTTGGGCATCCCCAACGTCTGGCGCGCGGCCCGCGACGTGGCCAACGTGGCCGGATACCTGCGGGCGGGCGCGATGACGCTGCGCTTCAGCCTCGGCCTCAAGGGCGGGCTCGGGCTCTGACGGACGGGCGATGCCGGCGCGCCTGACGGTCCACTTCCCGTCCCACCCGGCGCGGGTGTTCCTGCTGCCGGACGGCCGTGAGACGGTCGTCGGCCGCGATGCGGACTGCGACGTGGTGCTGGATGACGACCGCGTCTCCCGGCGCCACGCCGTCCTCTCCTCCGACGGGTCGGGATGGTCGATCACCGACGCCGGCAGCAAGAACGGCACGTTCATCGGCGGCATGCCGGTCAAGAGCCGGTCCCTGCTGGAGCGGAGCTGGATCAGTTTCGGCGGCCTGGTCGCCCGCTTCGAGAAGCTGTCGCTCTCGGTCGAGAGGATCGAGGACGAGCGGCTGCGGCGGCTGACGACCTCGCTCGATCTGCGGCGGGGTCTGGACCCCCGGACGGGCCTGGCGGAGCTGCTGCCGCGGGTGGTGGCGTCGATGCTCGAGCTGACCAACGCCGAGCGCGGCTTCCTGCTGCTGGCGGGCCGGGAGGGGGACCTGGAGGTGGCGGCCCGCTCGGGGCTGTCGTGGGAGGACCTCAAGGCGGAGGAGTTCGGCGGCAGCCTGGGCGCCGTCCAGCGCGCCCTGGCCAGCGGGGAGCCGGTGGTGAGCACGGACGTGCGTTCGGACGCCGAGCTGGGCGAGCGGGCGAGCGTCGTCGCCACCGGCATCCGGGCGCTGCTCTGCGTGCCGGTCCGCGCCCTCGACCGGCTGATCGGCGTGATGTATGCCGACAGCCGCAAGCCGGGGGCGGCGTTCACCGAGCTGGACCTCGAGATCCTGGAAGCCCTGGCCGCGCAGGCGGGGCTCGCCATCGCGGTGGCGCGCTTGGACGAGGAGCTGAAGGGGCTGGCCCATAGGATCGCGGCGGCCCCCGAAGCCGATCCCGGGCTGCGCGCCCGGCTGGCCGGCGAGGTCTCCGCCGTCCTGGAGCGCTCGCTGCGGCCGGCGCGGCCCACCTCCGCTGGCTGGACCGAACCTCTCGCCGCGCTGCCGTCGCCATTCGGGATCGGGCCATGACGGCGAGCCCGGCGGGCGGCCCCTCGCTCCGGCCGCCGTCCTCCCCGACGCGCACCTCCGACGGTGCCGTCCAGCGACTCGCCACGGGGTCGCTGCTCGCCGGGCGCTACCGGGTGCTGGAGCTGGTGGGCGTCGGCGGCATGGGCATGGTCTACCGGGCCCACGACGAGCAGCTCGACTTGCCGGTGGCCATCAAGGTGCTGCGCCCCGATCTGGCGCAGGACCACAAGCGGCTCGAGCGCTTCAAGCAGGAGCTGGTGCTTGCCCGCCAGGTGAGCCATCCCAACGTCGTCCGCACCCACGACCTCGGGAGCGACGGCGAGATCGTCTTCCTCAGCATGGACTTCGTCCCCGGCCGTCCCTTGAGCGAGCTGCTCGCCGAGGAGGGCCGCCTCGACCCGGAGCGGGCGGTGGGCATCGCGCGGCAGATCGCCTCGGCGCTCGCGGCGGCCCACGAGGCCGGCGTGGTGCACCGCGACCTCAAGCCCTGCAACGTCCTCGTGGACGACTCCGGCCGCGCCGCGATCACCGACTTCGGGGTCGCCCGTTCGCTGGGGGGCGCCGGCCTGACGGTGCCCGGCGCCGTGGTCGGCACGCTCGACTATCTCTCGCCCGAGCAGGCGCGGGGCGAGGAGGTGGACGGGCGGGCGGACCTCTACGCGCTGGGGATCCTGCTCTACGAGATGCTCACCGGCAAGCTGCCCTTCGCCGGCGGCTCGGACGCGGAGGTGCTCGCCCAGCGGCTCACCGGCGCGACGCGGGACCTGCGCGCGGCCGGGGTCGAGGTGCCGCGGCAGCTTGCCGCGGTCGTCCGGCGGCTGCTGCAGCGCGACCCGGCGCGGCGCTATCAGCGCGCGCAGGAGGTGCTCGACGACCTCGGCCGCCTCCACCGCGTCGCGCCTCCCGCGTGGCGGCGGGCGGCGCTGGCCGCCTGCGGCGTCCTCGCCCTGCTCGTCGTGGGTTGGACCGTCCGCGAGCGCGTCCGGCTGGCGCGGCACGAGCCCGCCCCGAAGGCGGCGGCTACCGCGCCGCGCCACGCCGTGGCGTTGCTGCCCCTGGCGGATGAGACCGGCCGCGCGGACCTCGCCTGGGTGGCGTCCGGCCTGCCGGAGATGCTCGCCGCCTCCTTGGCCGAGGGTCCCGGGCTGCGGGTGCTCGACAGCGAGCGGGTCTTCCGCACGCTGGAGGGCCTCAAGCTGCCGCCCGGGCCGCTCTCCGAAGCCGAGGCGCGGCGGCTGGCCGAGCTGCTCGACGCGGACCGGCTCGTCAGCGGCCGGGTGCACGCTGCGGGGGGCCGGCTGCGGATCGAGCTGTCGCTGCTGGAGGCGGACCTGCCAGGCCTGCCGGCGCAAACGCTCCACGCCGAGTCCGAGCCGAAGGACGCCTTCCGACTCATCGACCGGCTCGGGTCCACCCTGCGCGAGCGGCTCGCCGCGCCGCCGATGACCGCGGCACCGGCCGTCAGCCGGTCGCCAGCAGCGCTGGCCGCCTATGCGACGGGCCTGGGCGACCTGCGGCGCGGCGATGCGCTGGCGGCGGT
>DASWME010000241.1:0-22601 GCA_036399915.1 Thermoanaerobaculia bacterium | reverse complement strand
GGTCACCGTGGGATGGCGCTCCCGCGCCGCCTCGGCCGTGCCGTCGCCGCTCGCGTCATCCACCAGGATGACCTCCATGCCCGGCACGGGCGAGGCGCCGAGGGAGTCCAGGCAGCGCAGGGCCAGAGCCCGCGTGTCGTGCGTGGGAATGACGATCGAGAGCGGGGGTCCGGGAACGGCGGCCATTCGGCGGCCATTCTACGGAACGTTCTCACTGCGACGGGCTGGGCGGAGCGCACCGACCTTATTTGCCGATTGACATCAGCGCGCGCTACCCCCAAGATCCTCCCCCAATTACATCCCACGGGTGGATGTAGAGCCCCGACTGACCCGGAACCGACGGGCGGCGTGTGTGCCGATCCGTAAGGAGGACTGATGCACAGGAACTGGGAACGATCGCTCCTGATGGGCTGCGTCTTGCTGGCGGCTGGCGTGCCCGCGTGGGCGGCGGGAAGAGCCGCGGCGGCGCTGCCGGTGATCGCGAGCCGCAATCTGGCGAAGGCCGCTGCCGCGGCGCCCATGGGCGGCCGGCTGCGGGTGGAGAACGTCCGCAAGGCGGACACGGGGGAGAGGGCAGCCTTCGTGCTGGAGCGCTTCGCGGTGTTCACGGCCGACGCCAGGATCACCGTGCACGGCGCTCATGGCGACGAGGCGCTGCCGCCGCCGGCAAACGTGTACTTCCGCGGCGTGGTGGCCGGCCGGCCGGACTCCCGCGTCTTCCTCACCGTGCTCCCGGACGGCAAGGTGCAAGGGGTGGTGAACGAGGGGGAGGCGAGCTATCTGATCGGCGGCGAGGACGAGCCGGCAGCCAGGGCTCCGCGGGCTCCCCTGACCATGCACCGGATCGATCCCGAGCGCCTCAAGGCGTCCCGCGGCGAGGGCTTCAGTTGCGACAACGAGTTCCTGCCGCCCGGCCGCAGCACCCTCGAGGGGCTGGACCTCACGGCGGCGGCCCCGGCCGTGAAGGCCGCCAGCGTTGCCAAGACAGCTGCCTACACGGCCCGTGTGGCGATCGAGACCGATTACGAGTTCTACGCCAAGTTCAACGACTCCACGGCGGCCTCCAACTACGTCGCCAACCTGATCGGCTACGCCTCGACCCTCTACCAGGCCGAGATCAACACCAGCCTCGCCGTCCAGTCCATCAGCCTGTGGACGACCAGCAGCGATCCCTGGAGCCAGACCACCGCCAAGTGCGGCCTGATGGAGTTCGGCCGCTACTGGAACCTCAACAAGACCGGCGTGTCGCGCACGATCGCCCACTTCCTGAGCGGCAAGCCCACGGGCGGCGGCATCTCCTGGGTCGGGGTCCTCTGCTCCGGAGCGTTCGGCGCCAGCGCCACCTGCTCGGGGCTGCCCACGGACGCGCCCTGGGGGGGCGGCTACGGGTTCACGGGTAGCATGACGGGCACCTTCAACATCAACAACCCGACGGTGATGTGGGACATCCTGGCCGTCTCCCACGAGATCGGACACAACTTCAACTCGCCCCACACGCACTGCTACAACGGCATCGGCGGCAACGCGAACCCGGTCGACCAGTGCCGCAGCGGAGAGAGCGGATGCTATGTCGGCACGCAGAGCCTGCCGGGCCCCTCTGGCGTCGGCAGCGGGACGATCATGAGCTACTGCCATCTCTTGAGCGGAGGGTACTCGAACATCACCCTGACATTCGGGACGAACCATCCCTACGGCGTGCAGCCCGGGCGGGTGCCGTCGCGCATGAGCGCCTTCGTGGTGTCCAGAGCCACGTCCTACCCGGGCTGCCTGACCCCATGAGAGCGGCCGGCTAGCTGGTCCGAAGCTTGCCCTATTCTTCTTCGCGGTCGTTGTTCCTCAGCGCCGTCGAAGGAGGGAAATGCCTGATTCCAAGGCCTTTGCGCAGGATGTTCCACTCGGGCCTTGGACACGGATTGGGACTTTGGGGTGACAAAAAGGGGCGCGATCATATGCGCCCATTGACATAAGCTCCGGAGATCCCCACAATTCCGCGCAAGGCATCCTCCCAAGGATGTAAGCGACGGTGATTCTGAACAGAGGACGGGGTGCTCCGTGCGCCCGTTCCCGGTGGAGGAATGAGCATGCCTTGGAACTCGAGTCGAGCGATCCTGGCAGCCGGCGCCCTGTGGCTCGCCGCCAGCCCGGCTGTTGCAGCAGGAGCACCCCCCGGCGCCGGCCTCCCCTCCGTGCAGAGCCGTGACTTCGGCCAGGCGTCGAAGGCCGCGCCAGTCGGCAGCCGGCTGCGGCTGGAGGATATCCAGGTGGCGGAGACGGGGGAGGCGGTGGCCTTCGTGCTCGAGCGTTTCGAGGTGTTCGCGGCCGACGCCCGGATCACCATTCACGGCCGGCGGGGTGAGACCGTGGTGCCGGCGCCGGCCAACGCCTACTTCCGTGGCGGGGTGGACGGCAGGCCGGAGTCCCACGTCTTCCTCGCCCGGCTGGCGGACGGCACCGTCCAGGGCCTGGTCAGCGCCGAGGGCGAGATGTATCTCATCGGCGGGGACGGGCCCGAGGCCAAGGCGCTGGGCGCCGGGCCGATCGAGATGCACCGGATCGATCCCGTGGCCCTGAGGGCTGCGCGGGGCCAGGGCTTCACCTGCGCCAACGAGCAGCTTCCGGGCGGCCACGGCCACTGGGCGGGCCTGGATCTCACCGGTCTCGCCGCCTCCGGCCCGGCGCCGGCGGAGAAGGCCGCGACCTCGGCCGCCGCCTACGCGGCGCGGGTGGCCATCGAGACCGACTTCGAGTTCTACCAGCGCTTCAACAACACCACGACGGCCACCAACTACGTGGGCAACCTGATCGGCTACGCCTCGTCGATCTACACGGCCGAGATCAACACCTCCCTGATCGTGCAGTCCGTCAGCCTGTGGACGACGAGCAGCGATCCCTGGGGCCAGACGAGCACCGTCTGCGGCCTGATGGAGTTCGGCCGCTACTGGAACCTCAACCGGACGGGCGTCTCGCGGACGATCGCCCACTTCATGAGCGGCAAGAGCCTCGGCGGCGGCATCGCCTGGCTGGGGGTGCTCTGCACCGGCGCGTTCGGCGCCAGCGCCAACTGCCCGGGCCTGCCCACGGACGCCTCCTGGGGCGGCGGCTACGGCTTCACCGCCAACATCAGCGGCAGCTTCAACATCACCAACCCGACCGCGGTGTGGGACATCGTCGCCGTCTCCCACGAGATCGGGCACAACTTCAACTCGCCCCACTCGCACTGCTACAACGGGATCGGCGGCAGCTCGAGCCCGGTGGACCAGTGCTACTCCGGAGAGTCCGGCTGCTATGCGGGCACCCAGTCGCTGCCAGGCCCCGCGGGCGCCGGCAGCGGCACGATCATGAGCTACTGCCATCTGCTGAGCCCGGGCATGTCCAACATCTCGCTCACCTTCGGGACCAGTCATGCCTACGGCGTGCTGCCCGGACGGGTGCCGTCGCGCATGAGCACCCACGTGGTGTCCAGGGCCACGTCCAACCCGAGCTGCCTGGCTCCCCCCGTGGGCAGCTCGCCCGGGATCTTCGGCGACGGCTTCGAGGGCGGCCTGCTTCCCGGGGCCTGGAACGGAGGCAAGACGCCTTGAGACGGATCGAAACGGCACAAGGAGCGGACATGATTTTGAACTCGACTCCACCCTTCCGGCGCATTCTCGGCCTCGGGGCCGCGCTCGTCCTCGCGGGCGCGCTCGCCGCGGGCGCGAACTCCATCCGCGTGCCGAACGGCGGCAGCCCCGAGGGTGCCCTCCTGTGCGCGGTGGGGAACCCGAACACGGCCCGTTTCAGCCAGAACTGCGGCGCTCAGGTGAGCCTGACGGCCGGCGACGCCACGGCGGCCTACGTGCAGGACAGCTCGCCGTCCAGCGAGTCCGCCTACCGAGCCCGGTTCTACGTCAACCTGCGGACCCTGCAGATGCAGAACGGCGAGGACTTCGAGCTGTTCACCGCCTACAATGGCGCAGACCCGGTGCCCCCCGCCACCTCTGGCAGCCCGGTGCTCCGCCTGGTCGTCCAGCAGATCAGCGGCGTCAAGGAGCTGATCGCGTTCGCCCGCACCGACTCGGGCGCCGAGCTGCAGACGGCGGCGTTCCGTCTCCCCAACGGCTGGCGGTCCATCGAGATCGACTGGGCCCGGTCGACGGCGGCGGGAGCGAACAACGGCAGGCTCGGCCTCTGGATCGACGGGACGGCGAAGACGGGCCTCTCCAGCCTCGACAACGACACCCTGGCGATCAACTATGATCGCTGGGGCGCCGTGGCCGGCCTCGACGCCGGAACCTCCGGCACCTTCCGGCTGGACGACTTCGCCTCGCAGCGCAGCGGCTATCTCGGCCCTGCCCTCCCCTTCGGGGACATCCAGACGAGCAGCTCCTTCTTCCCGTTCATCCAGGGGATCTACGCGGCCGAGGTCATCCCGGGCTGCGCCATCGGCTCGTTCTGCCCGGAGGGCGTGATCACCCGCAAGGAGATGGCCAGGTTCCTGCTGACCGCCAAGAACGGGGCCAGCTACACGCCCCCGGCCTGCACCAGTCCCATGTTCAGCGACGTGCCGTGCTCGCACCCCTACGCGATCTGGATCAACGAGCTGGCGCGCGAGGGGATCACGGGCGGCTGCGCCCCGGGCCTCTTCTGCCCCGACGGCACCATCAACCGCGCGCAGATGGCGGTTTTCCTGATGGTGGCCGCTGGCGCCTCGCCCGCCTCCTGCCCGCCCTCGGCCTTCAACGACGTCGCGGCGTCGAGCTCCTTCTGCCCCTGGATCAAGGAGATCGCCAACCGCGGCATCACCGCCGGCTGCGGCAACGGCAACTTCTGCCCGGAGTCGCTGGTGCTGCGCGGCCAGATGTCGGTGTTCCTGTCGACCACGTTCGGCCTGCCCACTCACCAGGTCGGGCCGTAGCCTCTTCGCCGACGGACGAAGATTCTCCCCATTGGACGCCCCTCTCCCGAACGGGACGAGGGGCGCTTTTTACGGCGCCGGAATCCCGAACGTGGTGGCGAGGAACACCGCCATCTGCCCCCGGTTCACCAGGTTTGTCGGGCAGTAGTTGCCACCGCCGCAGCCGCCGGTGATGCCGCGGTTGGCGATCTCCTTGACCCAGGGGCAGAAGGGGCTCGACGACGGGACGTCGCCGAAGGCCGAGGGGGGACAGGCGGGCGGGGTGTAGCCGGGCCCCTCGCGGGTCGCCAGCAGGAAGACGGCCATCTCGTTGCGGGTGACAGGGTTGTTCGGGCAGTAGTTGCCACCGCCGCAGCCGGTGGTGATGCCTTCGTGGAAGAGCTGCTCGATGTAGGCGGCGGCGAAGCTGGTGGCCGCGACGTCGTTGAAGACGGTCCCTGTGGCCGGAGGGGGCGTGTAGCCGGCGCCGTGCTCCGCCTTGAGCAGGAAGACGGCCATCTCCGCGCGGGTGATGGAGGAGTCGGGACAATAATTGTCACCGCCGCAGCCCGAGCTGATTCCCGCCGCGTAGATCGCCTCGACGAACCGCCAGGCGAAGTGGGTGGGAAGCACGTCGGCGAAGGAGTAGGGCGCGAGCCACTGCAGCGTGTCGCCGTTGAGGTCGGTGAAATGGATCCTGCCGGTTTCGCTCTCGCCGAAGCTGCTGATGCCGAAGCTGGTGTCGAAGATCTGGGAACTCGTCCAAGTCCAGCCGGCACCGCGAATGCCGCGCCAGATCCGGCCGGAGCAGAAGTCGCCATAGAAGTAGTTGCCGGACGTCATGTGGCCCGGCAGGTTGCGGAACACGAAGCCGCCCGTCACCGAGCAGCCGAGAGAGTGGTCGTACTCGAGGATGGGGTCCGTGGACGTCACGGAGCCGCAGTTGACGTTCCGGTCGCCGTTCGGATCGCTGTAGTTGTGCGCGCCCTCCCGGCAGTCCCAGCCGTAGTTGATCCCTCCCGCGCTCGCGGCGGCCTGGAAGTCGATCTCCTCCCAGGTCCCCTGGCCGACGTCGCCGATATAGAGGTCGCCGGTCAGCCGGTCGAAGCTGAAGCGCCAGGGATTGCGCAGGCCGAAGTCCCAGACCTCGTTCGCGAAGGGGTTGCCGGCCGGGATGGCGTAGTTGCGGTTGGGATCGGTGGGGAAGGCGTCGCTGTTGACGTCGATCCGCAGGATCTTGCCCAGGAGAGTCGTGGTGTTCTGCCCGTTCTCGTCCGGATCGCCGCCGTCGCCGCCGTCGCCGGTGGCGATGTAGAGATAGCCGTTGGGCCCGAAGGCGAGCTGCCCGCCATTGTGGTTCCCCCGCGGATGGGGGATGGTGAGCAGGACCAGCGCGGAGCCGGAGTTCGCGACGTTGGGATTCGCCGAGACCTGATAGCGGGCCACCACGAGGGTGCCGTCACCCGCCCGGGTGTAGAAGACGTAGAAGAAGCCGTTGGTCTCATAGCTGGGATGGAAGGCGAGCCCCAGCAGCCCCCGCTCGCCGCAGGAGGGGGCGCACTGGATCAGCGTCTGGATGTCGAGGAAGGGGGTCGCGAGCAGCTGCGAACCGGTCCAGATCCGGATCGTCCCGGAGCGCTCGACGATGAACAGCCGTCCCGTCCCGTCCCCCGCGTTGGTGACGCCGATCGGATCGGCAAGGCCGCCCGTGATCTGCACCATGGTGATGAAGCTGCCAGGTGCCGCGGCCGCGGGCGCGCCCATCCCGAGGCTGGAGAGGATGAGGAGACCGGAGAGCCCAAGGATTCTCATCTGTTTCATGGAGAGGGGGTTATAGCAAAATCTGCACCCATCCCCATCCCCGGGCTCGCGGTGACCGTCAGGGCGGCGGCAGGTTGAAGATGGTCGAGAGGAAGATCGACATCTGTGCCCGGGTCACCGGCGTGCTCGGGCAGTAGTAGCCGCCGCCACAGCCGGCCGTCACTCCGCGCGTCACCAGCTCCCTGATCCAGCGAGCAAAGGGGCTGTAGCACGGGACGTCGTTGAACGGGGCCGAGAGGCAGGTGGAATCCGGGCTGTAGCCCGCGCCCTCCTTGGTCACCAGGAGGAAGACGGCCATCTGGTCCCGGGTCACTGCGGTTGTGGGGCAATAATTGCCGCCGCCGCAGCCGGCCGTCACCCCGCGCGCCACCAGCTCGTTGATCCAGGGAGCGAAGGGGCTGGAGCAGGGCACGTCGGCGAAGCGGGGCGTGGTGCATGCGGGCGGGACGTAGGCGGCGCCCTCCTTGGCGCGGAGCAGGAAGACCGCCATCTCGGCGCGGCTCACGTTGTTTTCGGGGCAGAACAAGAGCGGCGAGGAGCCGCAGCCGAAGGAGATCCCGCGGGCGTACATGTTCTCGACGAAGCGCCAGGCCCAGTGCGTGGGCGGCACGTCGGCGAAGGTCGCGGCGACGACGTTGACGGTCACCGGCACCGTGGCGGCACTGCCGTCGGCGTTGGTGACCCCGAGGTGCGCCTGGTAGGTCCCTGGGAGAGCGGGGGCGGTCCACGTCGCCGGGTTGCCGCCAGCGACCAGGTTGGTCGCGCCGTTGGAGAAGACCCATTGGTGGTTCAGCGGCGGGCGGCCGGTGGTCGTGGCCCGCAGGGTAACGGCCTGGTTCACCCCCACCATGGCGGGGATGCTGGCGCTGGCGATCTGCGGTCTGGGATCGAGCACCATGACGGTCCTGGTCACCGTGGAGCAGCCGACGGCGTTGCAGGCCTGCAGGGTCACCTGCTTGGGGCCGGGCGAGGAGAAGGTGACGGTCGGGTTGCGCTCGGTCGAGCTGCCGGTCTGCGCCCAGGCGGTGTCCGCCAGGAGCAGGAGCCCCAGTGGCAAGAGCAGGGCGCTCCGGAAGCCGGATGTCGCCAGGGAAGGCTGCGGGCAGGGATTGAAGAAGGTCATCTGGCTCCCACCCCGGGGCCTGGCCTGCGAACGCCGGCACACCGGTGACGCAAGCGGCTGGAGTTAAGAAGGGCGGGCGGCGGGCGCCAACCAGACCCGCCGCCCGGGGATTAGATCCAGCCACAAATTGTTTGCATAACCTGCCCCGTCCCTAGAGCAAGCCCCATACCCGGTCTGGTGTTATTGAAAACAAAGGGTTTAGCGTGCGAGGGGGCCTGGAAAGGGTAAAAATCTGGCGTCGATGGCTGACAAGAATTGTCGCTTTGTTGACACCTGGCGAGCGGGGCTCCTAGCATCCAGGCATCCATGAGACTCTTTCGCCGCTGGGGGAAGCCCACGCTGCAGTCCCTGGCGGCGACCGCCTCGGTCCGGACCTTCGGGTCCGTCCGCACGCCTCTTGACGTGGACCTGCTGGTCTGGGCCGGGGGGACCCTGGAACGGACCCGGGAGGCGCTCGGCAACACCCTGGAGCGGCTCCGCGAGCAGGCGCCGGACGGCTTCGTGACGTTCCTGGTGGACGGGCCGGAGTGGGAGGAAGCGCTCCGCGCCTGGACGCCCCGGTTTCCCAATCGCCGGGAGGTCCGCCTGCCGCTCGCCACGGACCTCCCCCAGCTCCTCTATCCGCTGGGGATCGAGGGCAGCGCGCACGCCTGGGTGGCGTTCCTCTGGCCGGGCTGCGGAGTGAGCGAGGAGGGGCTCTGGAGCCTGCGCGCCGCCGCTCGCGAGGCCGACCTGGTCTACGGCGATCTCGCGGCGCCTGCACCGGCCGAGTTCTTCCACCCGGTGCAGCACGGATGGCTCCAGATGGCCGATCTCGTCCCCATGCACAACTGCCTGCTCGCCCGGCGGGCGTTCGAGTCGATCGCCGGCTTCGACCCGTCGCCGCTGCTCCGCCGGACCTTCTGGTGGGACTTCACGGTCCGGCTGAGCCGCTACGGGCGTCTGATCCATGCGCCGGTCGCCCCCGCGCCGGCCGCCTGGGAGTGGAGCGACTTTCCGTTCCGGCCGCCAGAGGTCGGCGATCCCGAGTTCGCTGCTCGATACATGGCGCGTGGGGAGGAGAAGAACGTCGAGAGCTTCCTCCGCGACCTGCCGGAGAAGGAGCGGGAGCGGCTGGCGAGGGGGCTCCGGGAGTGGCACCAGGCGCGGGAGATCCGGCCCACAGGCGCTCCCTTCGGTGGCGACGTAGGGGCGGGGCTTGCCCCCGCCCGGGAGGGGACAAGCCCCTCCCCTCCATCGCCGTCCAGGGGCGAGGGACGCCGGCCCCTCAAGGTCACCCTCCTCTCCGGGCTTCACGACGCCCACCAGAACCAGCTCTTCTTCCACAGCTTCTTCGGGAAGGTGGCCGGCCGGGGACTCCTGACGTGGCGGACGATCCTCTACGAGCGCTGCCGGCCGGAGGACCTCGCCGGGTGTGACCTTGCCGTCTTCAGCCGGCCGCGGTTTCCCGAGGTGCCGGCGCTGCTCGACCACTGCGGCGCCAAGGGCATTCCGGTCCTCCTGATGATCGACGACAACTGGCTCGCCGCGGGCCGGGAGTTCCCCCGTTTCGAGAGGCTCTTCACCCCTGGCAAGCCGCCGTTCGAGGTCTTCCTCGACGGGCTGCGGCGGGCGGACGCGGTGCTGGTCTTCAACCCGCTTCTGGAGGAGGACGTGAGGCCTTTTGCGCGGCGGGTGCTGCGGCTGCCGGCCAGCGTCGACCTCTCGCTGTTCGCCGCTCCGCCCGCGCCCCGGCAGGGAGGCTTCCTGGCGGGTTTCGCCGGCTCGCCGCGCTGGGAGCCCTCCGGCTTCCAGGGCCTCGCCCGCTTCCTTGAGCAGCGGGCCGATGCGCGGCTGCTGATCATGGCGCACGAGGTGCCGGAGGAACTGCGTCGGATGCCGGCGGAGCGGCTGACGTTCGTCCCGTGGCAGCACAACTACGCCGCCTACGCGCGAGCCCTCGCCGGGCTCCGGCCTGATGTGCTGATCGCGCCCCTCGACTCTTCGCGCTTCTCGGCCTCCAAGATCCCGATCAAGTTCCTGGAATCCGCGGCAGTGGGCGCGGCGGGGGTCTACTCGCGGGTTCCTCCTTATACGGACACCGTGCGCGAGGGCGAGACGGGCCTGCTGGTGGAGAACGCGGAGCAAGCCTGGGCCGCGGCGCTGGAGAGGCTCCATGCCGACCCGGACCTGCGCAGCCGCATCGCCGAGAACGCCGGCAAGGAGGTGCGGGAGCGCTTCATCACGGAGCGGGTGCTGCCAGAGTTCCTCGCGGTGCTGCAGGAGGTGACGGGGGGCCGGTGAGGGTCATGTCCGTCCGGCCGCGACCACCCGCCGCAGCAGCGACCGCAGCGAGAAGGCGGCGGGGCGGACCGCGGCGGCCATCTTGCGGCGCTCTTCCAGCACCCAGGGCTGGACGAAATCCATCTGGAGGCTTGCGAGGTCCGCTTCGGTCATCGGCGGTTTGAAGACGGCCAGGTGGTAGAGGATGTGCTCGCAGACGTCGAAGCCCTTGCGCCGCCGCTCGCGCCGCTCTCCCGGCGGGAGCGCCCAGTACTCCTGGAAGTAGAAGAACTCCATCCGCAGGCAGCGCAGGTCGAAGCCGGGATCGCTGTTGTCGCTCTGGGCGAGCCCCCACATCGCCCCTTGCGGCGGCCGCGCGTACTCGGCCGGATCGATGGGCGAGGTGGGGGCAGAGGTCCAGAAGCGTGGAGTGTGCTCGTTGAAGACCTGCTTGTGATAGGGGTTGGCAAGGTTGAGCCCCTGGGCCCAATAAGGCGCGCCGATGCAGACCTGCGCGCCCGGCTTGCCCACCCGCCAGACCTCCTTCATGGTGGCCTGGAGGTCCTTGACGTGCTCCAGCGAGTGAAAGGCGTAGATCACGTCGAAGCTGTTGTCGCGGAAGGGCAGCGTGGGGAGGTCGAGGTCGGCGACCACGTCCACGCCGGGCAGGGCGAAGCGGTCCAGCCCCACGAACCCCGGCCTCTTCTGCCGGCCGCAACCGAGATCGAGCCTCATCGGAGCGGGAAGTATAGCCCGGACGGTGGGATAGACTGCGGCGGTCATGCGGGTCGCCTGCCTCTCGCACTCCGCGCTCACCGGCGGCGAGAGGGTGCTGGTGCGCCTCCTCTCGGCTCTCGACCGCGAGCAGGTCGAGCCCCTGGTGGTGCTGCCGGTGGACGGCCCCCTCCGCGGCGAGATCGAGGCGCTGTCGGTCCCCGTGCGCATCTCGCCGCTCGCCTGGTGGATCCCGGCCACGCACTGGAGCCCCGGGGAGTTCCTCGCCCAGCTCGCGGGGCTGCCCGGCCGGGTGGACGCCTTGGCGCGGCTGCTGGCGGAGGAGCGGATCGATCTCGTCCACACCCATTTCATCGTCACCCTCGAAGGGGCGCTCGCTGCGGCCCGGCTGGGGCTGCTGCACGTCTGGCACAGCCGCGGGTACTTCGGCGGCGGCTTTCCCCCGACTTGGTTCGACGACGTAGGGTTCTTCCTCTCGGTCGTCGACCTCCTCGCTGACGCCATCGTCTGCGTCTCGCGGGGAGTCGAGGCCCAGGCCGCGACGGTCTGCCGCCTGGCGCCCCGGCACGTGATCTACGACGGCTTCGATCTGGCAGCCTTCCTCGCCCGGCCGGTGGAGGACCGGGGAGCGCTCCGAGCCCGCTATGGGATCGGAGAGTCCGCCCGGGTGGTGGCGAGCGTGGGCGGCATCCAGCGGCGCAAAGGTCAGCTCGACCTGGTCGAGGCCGCGGCGCTCCTGGTCCCCGAGTTCCCCGATCTGGTCCTCGCGCTGGCCGGCGAGGCGGGGGACGAGGAGTACCTTAAGGCGGTGGACGCCCGCATCGCGGAGCTGGGTCTCCAGCCTCATGTCCGGCGGATCGGGTTCGAGCCCAACGTGCTCAATCTCTTCTCGATCTCCGCGGCCCTCGCGCACCCCTCCCACTCGGAGGGGTTCGGGCTGGCGATCCTGGAGGCCATGGCCGCGGGGCTACCGGTGGTGGCCACCCGCTGCGGCGGGCCGGAGGAGATCGTCGAGGACGGGGTGTCCGGCTTCCTCGTGCCCGTCCAGAGCCCCCGCGATCTGGCGGAAGCCCTCCGCCGGCTGCTCGCGGAACCCGGGGCAGCACAGGCCATGGGACGGGCCGCCGCCGAGCGGGCCCGCGCCTTCAGCCTGGCGGCCACGGCCCGGCGGACGGAGGAGGTCTACCAGCGGCTCCTCGCGTCATCCGGGGAGAGGCAAGGAGCCCGGGCGCTCAGGGCGCGGCTCGCCGACTTCGTGGCCAACGAGGTGCTCACCCGCGGGCGGCATGCCGCGGCAGGGGATCCTCCAGCAGGGCCGCCACCTTCGCCACGTAGTCCTCGACCCGGTAGTTGGCTTTCAGGTCTGCGAAGGCGTTCCTCTGGATCGTCTGCCTGAGACCGGCGTCCCCGGCCAGCTCCAGGATGGCCTCGTACCAAGCCTGCTCGTCCTCGTGGGGCACCAGCAGGCCGGTCCGGCGGTGAACGATGGTGTCGCTGTAGACCGGCATGTCGGAGTAGATCCCGGCGATCCAGGCGCTGGCGTACTCACGGTATTTCGCGTTGTTCTTGCCGCGGTTGAACTCCAGGTCGCGCAGCGGTGCGAGGCCGACGTCCCACTCGAGGGCGGTGAGGGTCTGCCGGTACGCCAGGTAGGACGACTGCCAGGGGACGTGCAACACCTCAGGGCGCCGCTCCAGGGCCCGCGGCAGGAAGCCGAAAAACTCGAACTGGAGGGGGTGTCCCTCGTCGAGGAGGCGGAGGATGGCCGCGACCACGGGGCTCCACTCGTCGTCCTTGAAGTAGCTGCCGAGGAAGCCCACGGTGGCGGGCCGGCGGTCCTCGAACGACGGGAGGGGAGCGTCGCGGTCCAGGATCTGGTACGGGCGGATCGCCACCACGTTGGGGTTGTAGCGGCGGAAGGAGGGTACGGTGGGCTCGGCGTAGACCTTGACGGCATCGGCCGTACCGAGCATGGCCTCGATCTCCGGCCGGGCTTCGCCGAAGATCCGACGCCAGGGGTTCCCGGGGTCGGAAAACGCTTGGTCGACGAGCAGCAGGTTGTCGTCCGTGTCGTAGACCGTGCGGCAGCCGGACCGCTTCGCCGCCTGCAGGATCTCCAGGCTCTTCTGCGAGAGGCCCCGCGCGGAGATCACGGCGTGGAAGCTGTAGAGGTCCTCTAGATACACCTGATCCGCCGGCTGTAACAGCCAGTGGCGGCCGGTGGCGACCTCCAGGCGGGGGAGGGCGTGCTCCCAGTAGAGGAAGACCGACGCGATGTAGTTGTCGTAGGTCACGAGCACGCGCTTGCGCTGCCGCGACCAGTACAGACGGGAGAGGGGGCGGTAGACCCCGAGCTTCTGCGCCCGCTCGCGCAAGCGGTCGCGCCGCGAGGGTGCGGAAAGCGCTGCGGGCGCGGGAGGCTGGACCGCTGGCGTCTTGAGCTCGGCCGGAGCGGAGACCTCCCCAGCGAGCGCCCGGTTGTAGAGCGCGAAGAGTTCGTTCGCTCCCCGCTGTGGGTGGAGCTCGCTGCGGTCCAGCCGGTAGGCGGCGCGCGCTTCCAGGATCTCCGCCTCTGTCGCCCCTCCCGCAACGGACTCCAGGATCCGTCGGAGCCGCTGGTCGAAGTCTTCCTGTGGCAGGATCGCCGGGCAGGAGGAGACCAGGGGGATGCCCCTGTCCGCGCAGACCTCGCGGAGGACCGGTGCAGGTTCCGGGGCGTGGACGAGGGCCGGACTCCAGCGGTCCAGCAGAGCCCGGAGGGCTTCCCGGTTTTCCCGGAAAAAGCGCGGCTTGACCGCCTCGACCCCATAGTCCCGGGCGAGGTCCGCGGCCGCCTCCGGCTCGCCGGAGAGGAGATAGAGGATCCGGGGCCGGCCGTCTTCCCCGCGGCGCTCCCGGGTGGCGGCATGGAACTCCGTGGCCCGCACGGCCGCCTCATGGAGGTGGATCTGGGCCGTCTCCGTGTACTCCAGCCGCACGTGCTCCACCATGGCCCGGCGCATGCGGTCGAAGCGCTCCGGAGGCATGGTCACTGCCTCGAGGAGGGCGGCGTACCAGGAATCTGGATCGTTGGCGGCCTTGAGGCAGGTCAGACCGTGGGGGAGCATGGCGTACTGGGGCACGTCGGAGAAGATCCCCAGGCTGCCGGCGACGGCGGTGTGGTAGTACCTGCTCGGCGCCTTGGCGAGGCGGGGGCGAGGGTACGTGAAGAGCGGGGTGAGCAGGACGTCGAGCTGTGCCCGGCGCAGGTGGTCGATGAATTCAGGGTAGCTATGCGTGTACGGCCGGTGCGCCACCGGCGAGGCGAGAGGGGCCAGGGAACGGGTATCGAGGCCCCAGAACTCGAAGGCCAGCCGATCGCCCATCTCCTCGGAGATGCGGCGCAGGGCATCCCAGAGGGTCCGGAACTCCTCGATGCGGTAGGGATCTCCGGCGTAGGAGATGCGGATCGGTCCGCCCGCGCCGCGGGGCGGCAGATCGGCGGGCAGCCAGTTCTCGGGGATCGATCCATTGTGGGGCACGATCCGGGGATTGTGGGGCTGGACGGACTCGGCGATCACCGGGCTCGTGGCCCATACCGCATCAGCCCGCTCCAATTGGGCGACGAGGTTCTCGCGGCGCGGGGTGCCGGGCGCCAGGACGTCGAAGGGCGGACCGTACTCGTGGAGGTGGAGGAGATCGTCGTCCAGGTAGTAGCCGGCGGGAATCCTCGCCGCGGCGGCCTCCCCGAGCAGGCGCAGGCCGGGCTCGGTCACCGTCCGGACGAGGAGGAGGAGGTCGGCATCCTGCTCCCAGCCCGGGCGGATCTGAGCGAGGGGCTGGTAGTGCATTTTGGCACCCATCCGCCGGTAGGACGGCAGGTCGTAGTGCCCCATGCACA
Source organism: Thermoanaerobaculia bacterium (assembly GCA_036399915.1). Taxonomy (GTDB): domain Bacteria; phylum Acidobacteriota; class Thermoanaerobaculia; order Multivoradales; family UBA5704; genus DATARR01. Next base: position 7,907 of record DASWME010000241.1, on the reverse strand, counting down.
TCTCAAAAGACCCGTAGAAGGAGTCCATGGTGAAGAGGAGGCTGCGGGGCAGGCGAGACGGGGCGGGCGGAGGCGGCGCCAGGTGGGGAAAGGCGTGGCGGACCCGCTGGTGGTAGGGCAGGATGTAGTCCCGTTCCATGCGCTCGCGGAATCCCCTGGGAACCTCGACCTCCCCGATCCGCAAGGCATCCACCTCGTAGTCACGCCAGCGTCCGGGTCTGAGGAGACTGTCCCGCGGGATGGAGTGGAGAAAGCGGAAGAGGGGGAGCTCGAAGGGGACCGTGACCCCGAAGGACGTGGCGTCGCTCGCGACGGCTACCCGGGATACCTGCCGGTCCACGGCGAGGAAGGGTGCATGCCGGGCCAGTCGCAGCCAGAGATCCCAATCGCACAGGCGCCGCATCCCCACGTGGCAGTCGTACAGGCCGTGACGATCGAGAAGGACGCGGGGAACGAGGACGGAGTTGTTGGCGACCCGGTTCTCGAACGACAGGGTCAGGAGGTGGACCTCTGCGTCCGGAAGGATGCGGATCGCTCCCGACGACATGTGCAGGACCGCCGACCCGCAGACGACGGCGGGCTCCGGCGCGCTCCGCGTCTTCTCCACCAGGGTCTCCAGAGCCCCCTCCATCCAGTTGTCGCCGTCGAACTGGAAAGCGATCCAGCGGCCGAGGGCGAGCTCGATCCCCTCGTTGACGCGGAGGGCGGGGAGACCGCAGTTGATCTCGTGGCGCACGTAGACGACCCGGGGATCGGCCGCCTGAAGGGCGAGGACGAGATCCCGGGTGCCGTCGATGGAGCCGTCGTCCACCACGATCAGTTCGAAGTCCGTGAAGCTCTGGGAGAGGACGCTCTCCAGCGCCCTCTGGAGGAGGCCGTCGGCGCACCGGCTGCAGGTGGGGAGGATGACGGAGACCTCCGGCGCTCGCGGGGCCGTGGCCCGCCGGAAGATCCGCTGGTCGGCGAGGAAATCCCGGGCGAAGAGCATGGCGGTGGATCAACGGCGGAACGGGCGCGGCCTGATAGAGTCGCCGCGATGGCAGGCAAGCGGGACTGGGAACGCTGGGACGAGGCGGGCGTCGCGCAGACGATCGAAGCGTATTGGGCAGGCAGCGCGCACGAGAGGGCCCACCGGGAAATCCTCGCCCGCCTCTGTTCCCTCTACATCCCCTCGCCGGAACTCGACGTCCTGGAGGTCGGCTGCGGCACGGGCATGATCTATGAACGCCTGGTCCCCCGGCTCGTCACGAAGGAGCGCTATACAGGTGTGGACGTGTCGGAGGAGATGCTCGCCATCGGCCGGAGGAAGCATCCGGAAGCCCGGTTCCTCCTCGGGGACGGCTACGGCCTGCAGTTTGGCGATGGCGTGTTCGACGTCGTTCTCTCCTTCGAGGTCCTGGGTCACGTGCCGCAGATCGGTCCGTTCCTGCGCGAGCTGGTCCGGGTGACCCGGAGGACGGCCATCTTCACGGTCTGGCCCGCTACCGATGGCATCGTCGAGACCCGGGAGACGATCCGCGGGGCGAGCTTCCTCCATCGCCAATACTCTCACGCCTACCTCTATCAGCAGATCCTGCAGGCGATCCCGGATATCGCCCTCGAGATGGAGGTCGGCATCCTTGCCGCGGAGTGCTGGGCGTATGTCCTGCACCGCCGGGAGGGGCCCGGGAACCTCGCCTTCACACGTCTGTTCCCCATCTTCGGCTACCAGCGGCTGCTCGCGGAGACGCAGACCGCTCAACGCTGAGCCTCGCTCTGGACGGCGGCGCGCTCCGCCACCGCGCTTCGCAGGGCCGCGGCCACGCGCCGGACCTCCTCGCGGCCGAGACGGAGGTGCATGGGCAGCGAGATCAGCCGCTCGCTGGCCTGCCGGGCCCGCGGGCAGGTGCCCTCGGCGTAGGCGTACATCCGGTAGAGCGTGTTGTCCCGGTAGTGGACGCCGGGGAAGACCCCTCGTTGATTCATGCCCACCATGACCTCGTCACGCTCGTCCACCAGGACCTGGTAGAGGTGGCGCGAGGGAGTGATGCCCGGCGCCATGGGCACGCGCTCGACCCCGGGGGCGCCCGCCAGCTCCTCGTCGTACCAGGCCGCGAGCTGCCGGCGGCGATCGTTGTCCCCCTCCAGGTACTTCAGGGCCACGAGGCCGAGGCCGGCCATGATGGAGTTGCCGTGGTACTTGTAGCCCACGTGCTCCACGTCGTAGAGCCACTTGTAGGTGCCCCCCTCGAGGGTGCGGGCGTAGGTGTCCTTGTTGATCCCCAGCCAGGTCCACTTGCGGACCTCCTGGTCGAGCCCGGCGTCGGCGAAGCAGATCATCCCGGAGTCGGCGGTGGGCAGGTTCTTGACCGCCTGGAAGGAGAAGACGGTGGCGTCCGCGTCCCATCCGATGTGGCGGCTGCCGACGCGGGTGCCCGCCATGTGGGCCGCGTCGAGGACCAGCCGCAGGCCGCGCTCCCGGCAGAGGTCCCGCACCTCGGCCCACCGGCCGGCGTTCCCCCCCAGGCCCACGAAGCAGACGGCGCGCGTGCGCGGCGTGATCCGCTCGGCCACCGAACGCGGGTCCAGGCACAGGTGCTCGTCCACGTCGGCGAAGACAGGCTGGAGGTCCTCGTAGAGGATGGCGTGGTTGGTCGAGACGAAGGTCAGGGGGGTGGTGACGACCTCGTCGCCGGGCTGCCAGCCGTCCGCCTCCTTGAGCAGCTTGAAGGCCAGGTGGAGGCCGGCGCTGGCCGAGTTGAGGAAGTGGGCGTGGGGCAGGCCGGCATACTCGCACCAGGCCGCCTCGAAGGCCACGGTCTTGAAGCCGAGGCCGGTCCAGCCCTTTTCCAGGCACTCCCGGACCTCGGCCAGGGACTCGTCGATGCGGAACGTGGGGACGAAGAGGTGGATGGGTTCCATCAGGTGTCTTCCATGAGCCGGGCGGCCAGTTGCAGGAAGCGCCGGCCCTCGTGCTCGTAGGAGCCGGTCTCGGCGAAGCCGAGCCGGCGGTAGAGCCCCTCGGCGGTGGCGTTGCCGGCCAGCACCTCGCAGCGAAGGGTGCGCACGCCGATCGCCCGGGCGTGATCGATCAGCAGCTCCAGGCCCCGCCGGCCCCAGCCGCGCCCGCGGTGCTCGGGAGCGACCACGAACCGCCCCCACTCGGCCTCCCGGCCGTCGGCCGAGACATCGTAGAGGGCAATGGTGCCGACCGGCTCGCCGCCGGCCTCGATCACGAACCAGCGGTCGGTGTTGTCCGGCTGGAAGTAGCGCGCGAGGAAGGCCCGGTGGGTCTCGATGGAGACAGGGTCTGTGCCCCGGAACATGGCCCGGGTGCCCGGGTCCATGCGCCAGCGGTAGAGATCGGCTACATCGGCCGGCACGATCTCCCGCAGGCGGACCTCGCCGCCGGCGGCGGTGCGGAGACCGCTCCGGATCAACGGATGGCCTCTCCCAGCCAGGTTCCCAGGCGGCTGAGCAATCGGGGCCAGACGCTGCGCGAGAAGCGCTCCGGGGAGGGCGCGCCGGCCGGCTCCTCCCCGATCTCTCCCAGCCGGGTCAGGATGCGCGGCCAGACCTTGGGCCATGTGTGCTCGGCCAGCACCCGCTCCCGCCCGGCCCGGCGGACAGCCGCGGCCTCCTCGGGATGGTCGAGATAGTGGCGGATCTTGCGCAGGAGGCCCTCCGTGGAGTCGAAGCCCACGATCTCTCTGCCGTAGGCGAGGTAGCGCTCCACCTCGGCGAAGCGGTTGGTGAAGACGAGGGCGCCGGCCGCGGCGAAGTCGAAGAGGCCCACCTTGACCAGGGCGTGGCCGCCGCCGGTCAGGAAGAAGATCACGGTGATCTTCGCCGAGCTGAGGGCCGCGAGCACGTCGTCCCCGTAGATCAGGCCGCGGCTCGCGATGCCGTGCTCCTCCCAACCCTCGCCGTAGACGTGGGTATCGAAGCGCTCCACCAGGGCGCGCACAGGCTCCACCCGGTCGGGGTGGGCGCGGCCCAGCACCAGCACCTCGCAGGCGTGCTCAGGGCGCGGCGGCACGGGGTGGAAGAACTCCTCGTTGGTGGCGATGGGGAGCACACCGGCCCGCGCGCCCAGGGCCTCGTAGCGGGGCACGCAGTCGGGCGCGTTGGTCAGGAAGAGGTCGAAGTTGGCCGCGATGTGGCGGGTCGCCGGCGCGAAGACGTCCGGGTCGGAGAGGGCGATGCCCAGCAGGCAGCGCCGGCGCCGCAGCTCGCGGGCGATCTCGGGCCGGAAGGAGAGCCCCCCGGCGTTGCAGACGATGAGGTGGGGATCGAACCGTTCGATGGGCTCTCGCAGGTGCTCCCAGCGCAGCCAGACCGGCCCGGTGGTGCCCCGATCGTAGCTCCGTCCCTCGGTGTCCAGGGTCTCGCGGTGCTCGTCCGTGCTGTACTCGCAGACCTCGGCGCCAGCGCCGCGCAGGCCGAGCATCATCTGCCGCACCATGTCGTTGGCGCCGCGCCAGTAGCCGCCGATATGGAAGGCGCGCAGACGGGCTGGGTCGGTGACGTTCAGGCGCATCCGGGGGCTCGCGAAAGCCCCCGGATTCTAACCTATCCGCAAGATCCTCAAGGCAGCGGGGCCGGGGGCACCGGCAGGCCGAAGTTCTGGGTCAGGAACACCGACATCTGCGCGCGGTTCACCTCCAGGGCCGGACAGTAGTTACCGCCGCCGCAGCCGGCCGTGATCCCCCGGTCCGTGATCAGCTTCACCCAGGGAGCGAAGGGATTGTTGGTGCAAGGAACGTCGTTGAACGGGGGCGTCGTGCAGGGCGGCGGCACAAAGGCAGGCCCCTCGAACGTCTTGATCAGGAAGACGGCCATCTGGTTGCGGGTCACCGGGTTATTGGGACAGTACTGGCCGCCGCCGCAGCCGGCTGTCACGTTCCGCCGCACCAGCTCCTCCACCCAGGGAGCGAGGGGATCGCTGCAGGGCACGTCGGAGAACGTGGGGGTCGTGCACGGGGGCGGAACGTAGCCGCTGCCTTCCTTGGCCTTGAGCAGGAACAGGGCCATCGAGCCGCGGGTCACAAAGACGGTGGGGCAGAAGTTGGCGGCACCGCAGCCGCCCTCGCCCATGACCCCCGCGTTCTCGACCGCCTCGATGAACCGCCACGCGAAGTAGTTGTAAGGAATGTCAAGGAACGTGTGGTAAGCGAAGGAAGCGCAGGCCTTGTCGACGATGCGCAGGGCGGACCCGAGACCGTCCCCCTTGTACGGGGCTGACATCAGGGCATCGGCCGGATTCGCCGGTTCGTGGTGACCGAACCCCTGGGTGTGGCCCAGCTCATGGGCGATCACCTCCTTGAAGTTGAGCTCACCCACGCACTCGGTGCCGTTGTTGATGATTACCCAGGTGGAGGTGGCCGGGTGCCACTGCGCACCATCATGGATGAGAGCGGTGTTGGGGTCGTAGAACACCCCGCCGAAAGAGTAGAAGTTGCCTGGCTGGTCGCAGGAGGAGAAATCCTCGATGTCACCACAGGGATCGTTGAAGATCACCCCGTCCGGGTCGCGGTCGAAACCCCCGGAGCAGGCGATGTTCCGGGGCCGGACGCTTCCCACTGCCAGGCGGATCACCGAGTCGGAGTGATTTATCCAGGAGGCAGCACCCTCCTGCACGGCCGAGACTCCTCCGTCGGAGATCCCTACCTGGCCTGGGGTCGTGGGTGCGATCGTCGACGTCGTTGTGCCCTGCTCGAAGCCGAACCAGCGGAGGGGAAGTCCGTCGCCGATCAGGAACCGACAACTGGATGGCGCGGTCGCCGCGGCCTGCACGGGCTCGCTCTTGTTCTCCAGGGGCTCGCCCGCCACGACCTGCCGGCGGTCCCAAGACGCTCCGCGCGCCACGTCCCGCAGGTGCCGCAGCAGGGCGTCGCGGTGGTAGCGGGTCGGCGGCTCGAAGCTCTTCCGGCTGAAGAGGTCGACGTCCCCGGACTCGGCAAGAGGCTCGAGCAGGTCGCTCCCCGGCACCTCGACGAGCAGGCCGTAGGCCAATATTCTGGGCTGCCAACGCTGCTCCGGGGCGGGGTCCAGGAACAGGAGATAGTTGCCGTCCGCGCGGAAGTGGGGCGCTCCGCCCACCGCCGCCGCTCTCCGCTTGCCGGCCCCGCCGGGCACCCGGACCTCAAAGACAAGTCCGGGATCGGCGCCTGCGACCCGCTGCAGGGTCAGGAAACGGGTGACGGTATAAGGGATGGGGGAAGTCTCCTCGACCCGGGACTCGATTGCTTGGGCGAAGACGACGGCTCTGCTGATGCGCGCCAACTGACCTAGGTTCGCTGGCGGCGCGACCGTGGTGGCATAGGCCAAAGGCACCGCGAGTAGGCTCAAGCTGAGGATGACCAGGATGCGCCAGCGTTCGTGCATATGTTCTCCAGCTAAAGAAGTGTTCGGTTGAGCAGTACGATCCAACGTCATAGACGTTTATGCGGACAACATGCCAGCCCTTCAGAGGAATTCCGCGGCACGGCTTTTGCTCGCTTACCACCAGTTGCACCCTCTCGGCCGCAAAGCTCCTGGTCGGCCGGACTTGCAGATTTGCTTCTCAACGTTGTAAGAAGTTACATGCGAGGCCGCGCCATCCGACCTGAGTGGCAGCTCCTGATCGACCTGTGCCTGGAGTCGCGTGACACGGAGTCTCTGGGCGGCGTGGACACGGCGGTGCTCGCCGGCCTCGCCGCCCGCCTGAACGTCGAGTCCTACATCCTGGAAGCCTTGAGCCCCCGCCAGCAGCGGCTGGGGCCTGAGGCGTCCCGCTGGCTGGCGGACCTCCGGCAGAGGGTCGTCGCCGTGGCCGTGGACAACCTGCGCCGCGACGAGGAGCTGCGCGAGGCCCTGGGCCGTCTTGACGAGCGGGGGATCCCTTCCATCCTGCTCAAGGGCTCGGCCCTGAGGGTGGAGCGGCCGGGGCTCGCCGGCAGGTTCCAGTGCGACGTCGACGTGCTGCTGCGGCGCGAGGACTTGGAGCGGGCCGAATCCGTCCTCTCCGCGTTGGGTTTCGTCCTCGATGAGTCGCACCGGGGCCGCGAGGATTTTCTGAAGGACCACTTCCACCTCGGTTACCAGCGGCGTGGCGCCACCGTGGAGCTGCACTGGGACATCGACGTGACCTCGCCCCCGGGCTTCACCGGCCGGCTCTGGGAGCGCAGCCGCCCGGTCGAGTTCGAGGGGAGGACCTTCCGCGTCCTCGCTCCCGAGCACCAGCTCCTGGTGGCCTGTCTCCATCTCTCCCGCCACGCCTTCTGTTCCGGCCTGCGCTGGCTGGCCGACCTGAAGCTCCTGCTACCGGTCCCCCGGGACGTCCGGGAGCGCTTCGTGGAGGAAGCCCGGTCGTGGCCGCGGCGGGCCGTCTACTGCCCTCTGTGGATGCTCGCCTGCCAGGGCGTGCCCGGGAGCGGGGACTTCCAGGACGGCCTCGGGGCCGGTCCCGCCGAGCGCCGGCTGCTCCACCCCCTGCTGACGACGCTGCTGGTGGAAGAGCCCTGGCTGGGGCTTCCCGCCTGGCGAGGGGCCAGGGCTGTACACGCCTGGCTCTTCTCCGATCGTTCCCTGCTCCGCCTCCTCTCCCGGGCGTGGAGATTGGGGCTCCGGCGGAAGTGGCACGCCCTGGCAGAGGGGACCGCCTGATCCCTTCCTAGACCGCCGCGGTCAGGATTGCGAGCGCCGCAGCCCCTGCGCCTTCCGGAGTGGAGGCGCGCAGCCGGTGGGCCCGGCACCGGGCCGCGAGGCGGATCATGTCTGCCAGGGCGTGGCCGTAGTCGAACCGGGGCGACTTGATCACGGCGCGGAGGAGTTCGTGCGCTGCCTCGGCCTGGCTCAAGGGGGAGACCTCCTCCGGCCCCTGCGCGATGACGAGCAGGTCCGTCACCGGCGGCGGATCGCCCGTGGAGGCGTCGGGGAAGGGGTAG
>DASWME010000240.1:0-2623 GCA_036399915.1 Thermoanaerobaculia bacterium | reverse complement strand
GAGCCAGACGGGAGGTTGTATACTCCCGCGTCGTCCAACGACTCCCTGCATGACTTGGGCGGGAGGCTGTGGCACAAATTCTGCTTCAGAGCAACTCTGTGCGCGTGGATCTGATGCCACGGACTCCGAACGAACGACAGGTCAAAAACAGTGAGGAGGAGGATGAAAATGAACCGTAACAAATGGCTGCTGCGTGTGCCGGTCGTCTGCTTCGCGCTGATACTGGCCCTGGCATTGGGCGCGTGCAGCTCGACCAAAACAGCTGGAACCCAGGTCGACGACGCCGCCATCACGGCCGCGGTCAAGGCGAAGCTCGCGGCCGACGGCGACATCAATCCCTTCAACATCGACGTGGACACCAACGAGGGCGTGGTGACGCTCCAGGGACGTGTGGCGAAGGAAGAGGCTCGCGCCAAGGCCGAGCAGCACGCTCGTGACACCGAGGGCGTGAAGAGGGTCATCAACTTGATCAAAGTGGGCGACAACGCGTAGAGTCGCCCTGTCGTCTTACATCAGTTCCATTTAACAAGGGAGAAAACAAATGAAGAAGCTGTCCGTTCACCTTGCGCTCCTGTGCCTGCTGGTCCTCCTGCTGATCCCGTTCGCCGGGTGCAAGAAGGAGGAGACGGAGGTCGAGGAGACCCCCGCCACCACGACTGACACCACGATGGAGACCACGACCGAGACGACGATGGGCACCACGACCGACATGGGCATGTCGACCGACATGGGCACCGACATGACCACGTCCGAGCCCATGGGCACCGACATGAGCACCCCGCCGTCCGGCCAGTAGTCTCCAGCACGATCGAGGTTTTCCAGAAGGGCGTTCCGCTCCGCGGGCGCCCTTTTCTTTTCCCCGCGCCTGTAAGAAATTCCCATCCAGGCCTACGACACCGGCTGGAACACCTCTTCCAGGAACCGTCCGGCGGCGGCGCGGAACTCGTTCGTCCACTCATGGCCGCCCGGGAAGACGCAGGGGCGGACGTCCACGCCCTTGCGGCGCAGGAGCTCGACGTCGTGCTCCATCTTGGCGGCGTCGTACCACTCCTCGCTGGTGCCGCGGCCCAGCAGGACGGGCGGGAAGCGGGAGAGATCGCGGCCCTCCAGCTCGGGCGGCAGGTCCCCTCCCAGCACGATCACCCCCTGGCAGGGGTGACCGGAGCCCGCCGCGACGCGATAGGCCATGGCGGCGCCCTGGGAGAAGCCGAGATAGACGAGCCGCTCGGAGACGGGGAGCTCGCACCGGACCTCCGCGACCACGCTGGCGACGTAGCGGGTATTGTCCAGGATCGCCCGCTCGCGCTGGAGGCGGGTCATCCAGCTCGCGATGACCTCCCCGGACCGGTTGTAGAAGGGATGCAGGGCCTGCACGGCGCACAGCGCCCAGCGGGAGGCCCCAGGCAGCCGGCGCAGCTCGTCCAGGTGCCGTTCGGCGTTCTCGCCGTAGCCGTGGAAACCCACCAGCAGCGGATAGCCCGCCGCCTCCGCCGGAGCTTCGAGGAGATAGCGGCCGTGGACCTGGGCCGCGATCTCGCGCTCCTCCCGGCGGCGCTCGCTCATCCGGCCCGCCTTTTCTCGCCCCGCCGCAAGAGGGCGCTGAGCTCGCGCACCTGGTCTTCCAGCAGCGAAGGCAGCTCGGGATCGCTCTCCTTCTCCTCGATGAGGCGCACCAGGGCGCTGCCCACCACCACGCCGTCGGCGATCTCCGCCACCGCCGAGACCTGCTGCGGCGTGGAGATGCCGAAACCCACGGCCAGGGGCTGGTCGAGCCGCTTGCGCAGACGCTTGACGTCGCGCACCAGGTCGGACGGCAGCGCGGCGCGCTCTCCGGTCACGCCCGTGCGCGAGACGTAGTAGACGAACCCGGTGGACGACGCGGCTACCTTGCTCACCCGCTCGCGGGTGCTGGTGGGCGACAGCAGGAAGATGGTGTCCACTCCCTGCTCACGCAGGGCCGGGACAAGCTCGCGCTCCCCCTCCTCGGGCGGCAGGTCGACGACCAGCACGCCGTCCACTCCAGAGGCGGCCGCCTGCTCGGCGAAGCGCTCGACCCCGCGGGCGTGGACCGGGTTGAAGTAGGTGAACAGGACGATCGGAATGCCGAGCCGGTCCCGGTGCCGGGCCACGAGCTGCAGGATGCCCGACATCTTGGTGCCGGCCGCGAGCGCCCGCACCGCAGCCCGCTGGTTCACCGGGCCGTCGGCGATCGGGTCGCTGAACGGCACACCCAGCTCGATGAGGTCGGCCCCGCCGGCGGCCAACACCTCGAGGTGTCGGGCGGTGGCTTCCAGGCTTGGATCGCCCGCCATGAGGAAGGGGATGAACGCCGCCCTCCCCTCGTGGGAGCACTTGAAGAAGACCTCGTCGATCGCGCTCATCGCGTCTCTCCTCGATGCCGGGCGGCCGCCTCGGCGAAGGACTCCACGTTCCCCTCTCCCGCGTGCTCGCGGTCCCAGGCGAGCACCGACTCGACGTCCTTGTCTCCGCGTCCCGAGAGGTTCACGAGGACGACCCGCTTGCGCGACAGCCGCGGGGCCCGCCGGACGGTCTCGGCGATCGCGTGCGCGCTCTCGAGGGCCGGCAGGATGCCTTCGGTGCGGGCCAGCCGATGGAAGGCGGC
>DASWME010000239.1:0-13310 GCA_036399915.1 Thermoanaerobaculia bacterium | reverse complement strand
GTCAAGCGACGGCCGCTTAGGGTCAAGCGACGACCGCTTAGGGTCAAGCGATGGCCGCTTAGGGTCCAGCGGTCGCCGCTGGACGTCAAGCGGCGAGAACCGGGCCTCAGGCATCGGGGAGCGGCCCGGCCGCATCCGCCGCGGCCGGCAGGAGCGCGCCGCGGCGCTCTCCCGCGCTCTGCCCAGGACCCTCAGCTCCGCCCGCCGGACCTCTTCCGCGGCCGTCGCGGCCTGCGGCGAGGCCCCGCGCTGCGCCGTCGGCTCCAGCGAGACCTCCAGCAGCGGTTCCAGCCAGCGGCGCTGGTGCACGGAAGGGGTTCTCGCAGGCATGGCGGCTCGTCGGGTTCGCGATAGATGGTTTCCAGCAGGCGGCCCCAGTATACCGTAGGGGTGTGGAGGCTGTCAAGGACTCCCAGGATGGTCTAGACAGCTACTATGCCTAAATAGTAGACCTACCGGCGGGGCATCCGTCATTAGCTTCGTTCCGGGAGACCGAAGAGCCCCGTCATCTTTTCGCCCGCCCGCCAGTCCGGAGCGAACCGGCCACCAGAGCCTTCGCACCACGATGATCTACACCCACGTGCTGAACCGAGGCGGACGAGGAGTCCAGAGCCGGATCGACTCGCTCTGACGCCTTATTGCCAGGGACTTGAAGACCATGCACCCAAAGGCCCTCCCGTGGTGCAGAGCTAAACCTCAGGACTCCAGAACCTAGGGTCGGCCTGTTGATTTCCGGACCTGCAGCCTTACCGTCGAAGTCCCCGGAAAGAAGCACCGCCTTGCGCAGCCTTATTCACGTTTCGATGTTCCTTGACGCCGAACCAGGGGTGGCCTATCATGATCTAAGTGTTTACAGGAGAGCGGTATATTCGTCCTTCCTCGCGCCCTGAGGGCACAGAGGAGGAGCGATAAGGCACAGGCGACAGGCGGGAGAAGATCAAACGCCGGGCTGGGCGATACTCGGACCGCCAGTATCTACGCGGTACTGGCTGAGCTGAGGTAAGAGATAATATGCCTAGCGTGATGTGGATAAACCGCAGATCCCTCTTCTCACAAGGAGGCTCTATGAAAGCTACATGTCCGATTGGATTCGCACTCCTACTGTCAGTCCTCGTGGTTCCTGGCGCTCAGGCAGTGGACGATGGACAGACGCGTCCCAAGCTCAACTCCGCCGGCCTGAGCTGGTTGAGTGGCTCGACTCTATCTGCCGACATCGTCCCGCTCACCAGCGGCTCGGGAAATGTGAAGGGCGTTTCCTGCCTGTCCGACGACAACACGGAACTGGCGACCTCGTCTGTCCAGATCTACGTGAACGGTGGCTCGGCCCAGAACCTCAATCTCATCGATGCGATTATTCTGCAGGACAATGCGCTGAACTACTACACTGGATACATTCCCTTAAACGTCCGGTTCGGTACCAGCATCAAGGTGACTATGACGCGCCCATCGAGCACCGCGTCTCTCACGTGCTCTGTCAGCTGGGCGCTCGACTAGTGGCAGGAATGGTGCGGCATAGGCGCCAACCGGCATAGCTACCCCTTTTCGGTACCTCTGGAGCGGATGACAGAGTGACTATATAGCGCCCAACTCGGCGCTTGCACTCGGACGGCTGGCTTCGCCATCCGCCGGTGAAGCGCATCCCGTTGCCGGGCCCCCAGCGGTCAATCACTTCTGGGGAGACGGCCCCCCGGCGGGCGCTCCTCCCCCTTCGATCCGCAGCGGCGGCAGCCCGACGATCTCGTAGGTCGCCGAGGCCACCTGGATGCCGGCAGCCTCGAAGGCGTCGAGGATCTCCCGGCTCATCTTGTCCTTGAGCTCGCGGACCCCGCGCGTCCGCACCACGAAGCGCAGCGCGAGATCGATCCAGTTGTCCGTCAGGCGGAGGTAGACCCTGGGCTTGAGGTCCGCCGCGTCGACGGGGTAGCGCCGCCGCAGCTCCTCGAGGTCCTCCTCGCTGACCTCGCGGATTTGGATGGTGTTCCGCTCGGCCGTCTCCAGGAGGATCCGCTCGGCCCGCTGGCGGTCAGCGGTGTACTGGATCGGCACGTGCATCTCCTCCCAGAGGTAGGGGAACTCGCGGCTGTAGTTGTAGACCGGCTGGTCGAAGATCTTGTCGTTGGTCACCGTGACGACGCGCCCGGTGTACTGCCGCGATTCGACCCAGACGGACGGATCGTCCTCCTGCTCGCCCGGCGGCTGGCCCATCTCCATGATCGTGGTGCGGATGAACCCGAGGTCGATCACGTCGCCGCGCACGCCGGACATGGCGATCCGGTCGCCCAGGTGGAAGACCTTGCCCCGCAGGATCACCAGATAGGCGGCGAACGCCGTGATCACCCGTTGAAGCGCCACGGCCAGGCCGGCCGACAGCAGGCCCGCGATGGTGGCCAGCCGGGCCGGGTTCTCGAACCAGATGGAGAGCAGGCCCAGGACCAGCAGCAGGGTCGAGAGGATCGCGATCGCCTGCTGGGTCCAGAACCGCGCCTTGACGTTGCTCCGGCGGCGGAACACGAACCCGGCGAGCGCCCGCAGGATCCGGCTGAGCAGCAGGAAAAGGGCCAGGAACACCAGGGTGAGGAGGAGCTTCCGTCCGGTCTCCCCCGTGACCCCGACCAGCTTCACCCCGAAGATCTCGCTGCCGTCCGGGCTGGCGAGCAGGAGCGCCCAAGGCATGCCGGAACTCCCTTGCAAATCTCCGTCCTGCCGGCCGGACTCCGGCGTTCACCAGCCGATCGCGTAGACCCTGTAGATCAGGAGCACGACCACCGTGGCCGCGGAGACCAGGAGGGCGCTCCGATAGCGGCCGAAGAAGAAGAGGGCCACGGCCAGCCAGCAGAGGATCGCGGCCAGCAGGGCTCCCACGATGAACGGCTCGACGAGCGCCAGCGTGAGCCGGTTTCCAGGGACGTGCTTGAGGCGAAAGTACTCGGCGAGGATCCGCACCAGCGCCAGGAACTGGACCGTGATCCCGACCTTGGCCCACTGCTCGCTCGTCAGCTTCATCTCGTCCACGGATTGAGATCTACGCCTGTCGATCGGGGACCGGGAGGGCGTCCCGGTCCCCGCATAGATCCGGCCGTGGGATCTCCTCTCAACGAGCGACAGGAGGTGCTACCGCGGTCGGCCGGCCCAAGACAAAACCTGCGATGCCGATGAGGATTGAAATCACACCCAGCACCTTCGTGAGGGTGGGACCACATTTGATGCACTCAATACCGCCAGGAAAGAGCATCAACCCGCCGACAATGATGATCCACGCCCAAGCCAACGGACCGATGTATCGAGCCATACATCTTCCTCCTTTCGCGGCCGCAGTTCGTGGAAAGCCCCACAAATGGAGCGGCCAGCCGTTGTGGGGACTACGGGATCACGAGGAGCAAGCCCCAGCTCATTGAGTTTTTGACTGCGCAGGCAGAGGCATTCTACGTCAATCCGCCGCCGGCAGGTGCGTTGGATAGAATCCGCCGGCATGGCAAGCCCCCCGGACCTCCTGGCTCAGTCCCACCTCCTGCAAGGACCCGTCCTCGCAGGAGGCACCTGGACCTGGAAGGCCCGCCGTGGGGACGTGGAGGTGCGGTTCACCGGGCGCGGACCCGCGAACGACCGCGAGGCGGTGCTGCGGGCGATCGAGCCCTCGGCGCCTCCGGTGGCCTGGGCGAAGCAGGTCCACTCGGCTGTGGCGCTGCCGGCCCGGCCGGGGTTCTGCGGCGAGGGGGACGCCCTGTTCACGGAGGAGCCCGGGCTCGCCCTCTCGGTGGTGACGGCCGACTGCGTGCCCGTCCTGCTGGCCGGACCGCAGGGGCTTGCCGCGGTCCACGCGGGCTGGCGGGGGATCGCGGACGGGGTCATCCCCGCCGCGCTGGAGAGGATGAAAGGCCAGCCCGGGGAGTGGACCGCCTGGGTGGGACCGGCGATCGGCGCCTGCTGCTACGAGGTGGGCGAGGACGTGGCGATGCGCGTGGTGGCCGCGAGCGGTCCCGAGGTGGCCGTCCCCGGCCCGGCGGGGCGGCCCCACCTCGACCTGCCCGGCGCCGCCCGGCGCCAGCTCGAAGCGGCCGGGGTCCGGGACGTGATCGTCCTCCCCCGCTGCACCCGCTGCGACGGGGAGAGGCTCTGGAGCTATCGCCGCGAGGGCAAGGCGGCGGGGCGGAACATGGGGTTCATCTGGCGGCAGCCAGGTAGGTGAAGCCGACCTCTGTGTTTACTCAGGCCAGTGCTCGCCGGAAACTCGTTTCAGAGCAACGCGGACGGTATCCGCATCAAGGCGGAGTCCAGCAGCCTGAAGAGCTTTGAGCACGGGAACCGCCGAGGAAATCAACTCCGCCCTCTGCGCGCGAAGAATCACGCCCAGCGTCCCTAAAAAAGAAACGCCCAGAGCCCGGGCACATCGCCGAGCAGCTCCGTCGTCTAGTACAGCGCAGCAGTGCGGCCTCTCCAGAGAGAGCGCCAGAACGGTGGATTCGCCGGCTCCCAGGCCCCACTCGAGGATCGCTTCAGGAATCGTGGAAGAGGAAACGAGTTTTCCCCAGCCGCTCTCCAATGCCTTTCGCGCCGGATCGGAGGGAGGACCGTTCAAGATCTCCCCAGCCACAGCTTCTGGAACCAGAATCGTAGCGAGCCTGTCGAAGAGCGACAGGTAACCGGCCTTCGCCATCGAGATGATGGGCGAAGCATTGAGAATCCAGGTTTCAGTCGGCTCCGGCTTCGGCGACGATCTCATCGGGTCCGTATTGGAAGGGAGAGACTCCGAACCTCCCAAGGGCGTCGATGAACTCGCTTCGAGAAACGCCGGCGATCTCCGCAGCACGGCCCTGGGAGACGAGCTTCATCTCGAACCACTTGACGGCTGCGGCGAGCCGCATCTCCCGCGCGAAGCCTTGCGGATCTTTCCGCAAGGAAGCCAGCGCGCCTTCGGGCACCTCGATCGTCATCCGTACCATGGCGAATTTCTCTCGAACCGCGTCAGCTTAGCACGTACGGCCTCGCTCCTGGCCGGATCGCGTTCCCTCTCCAACTCAGCGGGAGAGGGGGCCGGGGGGTGAGGGCCTTCCCCGGAACCCCCGCGGGTCACGGCCGAACGCGCGGAGCTGGCCGCAGGCAGCGCTGACGTCGTCGCCGCGGCGGCGGCGGACGGTGGCGATCCAGCCGCGCTGGCGCAGGCGCTCCTTGAAGGCTTCGATCCGCTCGTCGCTCGGCGGCACCATGCCCTCCCCCAGCACCGGGTCGGGGTTGATCGGGATCAGGTTGACCTTGGCGCGCAGGCCGGAGAGGAGGCGCGAGAGCCGGTCGGCGTGCTGCAAGCCGTCGTTGACGTCGCGGATCAGGATGTACTCGAAGGTGAGCCTGCGCCCCTTCTCCAGCGGGTAGCGGCGCAGGGCCGCCATCAGCTCGGCCAGCGGATACGTGCGGTTGACCGGCATGATGCGGCTGCGCAGCTCGTCGTCGGGCGCGTGGAGCGAGACCGCCAGGTTGGGCCGGCGCTCCCAGCGGGCCATCTCTTCGAGGCCGGGGAGGATGCCCACGGTCGAGACGGTGATGCGGTGGGGCGAGATCCACTCCATCAGGATGTCGAGCGCGGCCTTGACGTTCTCGAGGTTCAGGAGCGGCTCGCCCATGCCCATGAAGACGACGTTGAGCCCCTCCATGGCGAGGCTGCGGTCGGCGCGGATGGCGAGGACCTGGCCGACGATCTCGCCCGCCGTGAGGTTGCGCCCTGCGCCCCAGTAGCCGGTGACGCAGAAAGTGCAGGCGAGGGCGCAGCCGGCCTGGCTCGAGATGCAGAAGGTGCGGCGGCCGCGGTCGGGGATGTCCACCGCTTCGATGGTGGCGCCGTCGCGCAGCCGGAACAGGTACTTGCAGGTGCCGTCTGCCGAGAGGTGGCGCGAGGCGATCTCGGGCAGGCCCACGCGGAAGCGCTCGGCGAGCCGGGCGCGCAGGTCCTTCGAGAGGTCGGTCATCCCGGAGAAGTCGCGCACCGCCCGCTCGTAGAGGGCCCTGTAGACCTGCTCGACCCGGAACCGCCGGTCCACGACCGGGGCCAGCGCCGCGGCCAGACGCTCGCGCGAGAGCCCCAGCAGGTCGACGCGCTCGCCGGCCGGCGTTTCGGTCTTCGGCTGGATCTCGGTCGTCGTGGGAATCATGGCGCTCCAGGTCTGGAGCGGCGGCCCGCGGAGAAGGTTCAGCTATTGACCCGGCGGCGGCGCAGGCGCCGCGTGGGGTCGATGCCGATCGACCGCAGGAACGACAGGTCGCGGACGTCGATCTGGAAGACGGGCTCTCCGGAGGAGAGCCGCGGCGCGCCGGTGCCGAAGGTCACCGGCTCCAGCTCGTTCGCCTCGCGCTTGCAGTCCACCAGAAGGTAGAGGGAGTAGCCCTCTTCACGGATCTTGCGCAGCGTGCGGTTGACCTCCGTCGACTCCGAGATCGCTTCGGAGAGGGCGCGCCGCAGGTCGCGCAACATCTGATGGAGTTTGTCGTCCAGCTTGGAAACCCTCCCGGCTCCGTCACGAGAGCCGACGCCGGATTATCCCTTGCGTCCAACGGGGTGTCAAACCGCTCCGCCGCCTGCAACACGCGGCGCAGAGTCGCCATTCCCCCGGGCGTCCTGCCGCAGTCTGGCGTGGTAGGCTATGCGCTTCCTGTCTGACCTTCAGCAGGCTCTCTGGAGAGATCGACGCAGCGATGACCGAGCCGATCGGGGCCACGGCCGAGACGGCCGAGCTGGACGCCTGGCTGGCGTCCGCGGGCTTCGCGCCGCGCGAGATCGAGCCCCTGCCGGGGGACGTCTCGCCCCGCCGCTACTTCCGCGCCGTCCTCGCGGACGGCGGCAGCGCCATCCTCGCCACCTATCCGGCCGAGGCACGGGACACCTGCCTGCGGTTCCTGCGCACCACCGCGATCCTGGAGGGCGCGGGAGTGCGGGTGCCGCGGGTGCTCGCCGGCGATTGCGAGGCGGGCTGGATGCTGGTCGAGGACTTAGGTCCGCGGACGCTCGGCGAGTGGGGGAGGGATAAGCCCTGGAGCGAGCTGGGCGCCTGGTTCGAGCACGCCCTCGACCTGGCGGAGCGCATCTCGCATCTCCCCGCGGACGGCCTCGCGGAGCTCAATCCGGCGCTCGGCCGCGAGCTGCTGGCGCGCGAGCTGGCCCAGACCTGGGACCTCTTCCTGGAGCCGCAGGGGCTGGTGCGCGATCCGGCCCTGGCGGCGGACCTCCGGGCGGCGCTCGACGCGCTCTGCGATCACCTCGGGGCCGAGCCGCCGGTGCCGTGCCATCGCGACTTCATGGTGCGCAACCTGATGCCGCTGCCGGAGGCGGGGAAGCTGGCGGTGCTGGACCACCAGGACCTGCGCCTGGGACCGCCCCTCTACGACGTGGCCTCGCTGCTCAACGACACGCTGTTCCCGCCGCCCGCGGCGGAGGAGGCGCTCCTGGCCGCCGCCGTCTTCCCCGGCGACCGCGAGCGCTACCACCGGGCCGCGGCCCAGCGCACGCTCAAGGCGGTGGGCACCTACGCCTCGTTCGCCCGCCGGGGGGCCACCCGGCACCTGCCGCTCATCGGGCCGACGCTGGCCCGCTTCGTGGACCACTTCGCCGGCGTTCCCGAGGGCGAAGGCTTGGCGGCGCGCCTCGCCGAAGCCTGGAGTCCCGCCCTGGAGCCGCCACGGCACTACTGATCTGCTAGACTGACCGCAGCCCCGGACGGGGCCTGGAGGGGCGACGACCGCCCCGGGAGATGAACCCTTATGCCTTCCCTCGGTGTCCCAGAGCTCGCCATCATCTTCCTCATCATCATCGTCCTGTTCGGCGCCAGCCGGATCCCGCACATCGGCAAGGGCCTCGGGGAGGGGATCCGCAACTTCAAGAAGGGGCTGAAGGGCGGCGAGGAGGACGCCGAGCACGAGCAGATTCCCGAGAAGACCGGGACGCGGAACCCTTAGCCAGTGCCGCTCTGGCGCCCGGCCATGCCCCCATGGCGCGCCGGGCACCCCTCTCAGGCTTTACGAACCAGCGAGCGAGCGGCGCGAGCCCGCCGCCTTTCCGGCCCGCCGGCCGTACTCCTCGTAGCGGGCCAGCACCTTGCGGACGTACTGCCGTGTCTCGCGGTAGGGGGGCACGCCGCCGTAGCGGGCCACGGCCGCCGGACCGGCGTTGTAGGCGGCCAGGGCCAGCTCCAGGTCGCCGTCATAATCCTTCATCAGGCCGACGAGGTAGCGGCTCCCCACGTCCACGTTGACGTAGGGGTCGAAGAGGTCGCGCGCGCCGTAGGCTTGCGCCACGGCGGGGCGGACCTGCATGAGCCCGCTCGCCCCTCGGGGGGAGACGGCGCCGGGCTGGAAGCGGGACTCGACCGCCACGATGGCGGCTACGAGCAGCCCGTCCACGCGGTTGCGCTCGGCGGCGAGGTGGATGGCCGAGCCGTAGGGCAGGCCGTCGAGGAAACGGCGCCGCGCCTGCGGGTCGGGGCCAGGCTGAAACAGGGAAAGCTCCCGCTCAGGCGACCCCGGCGTGGTGGCGGCCTCGAAGTCCTCCAGCCGGATCGTGCGGAAGCGGCCGGCGTCGGAGCGGCCGCCCGCGACCATCCAACGGGCGAGGTCCTGGAGATCGGCCGCATCGTCCTTCGGAGGGAGCTCATGGGGGTCCGGAACGGCGGGATCGGACGGGGTGGAGTCGAACGAGAGCGCCAGGAACAGGACCGTCGCGAGGACCGTCAGGGGCGCTCGGTATCGGGATCGCTTCATCGGCCGGTTTTTCTTTCTCCCTTGCTCGCTGCGGGCCCGGTCCGCGGGGACGGACGAGGGCTACGGCCGCATGCTGCTCGATAGAAAACGCGCACACCCCGGCCCTTGCCGGGGTGACGCCGGAGACTCTCTCTGGGAGATTCCCTGTGCGAAATCGGTGCCAGCCCGGGCCGTCCTCTCTCGAGGGCGGCCCGGAGCCGGGTCGTGCCAGGGCGGTCAGGGGAGGGGGTTCCGGGGGGGGGCGGCGCCGTTGGAGGGCCGTCCTCCCTTGCGGCGGAGCTGCCGGCGGCCGCCGACCAGGTCGTAGTCCTCTGCTCCGATGCCGAGGTCGGAGACCTTGTTGCGCAGGGTGTTGCGGTGAACACCGAGCGACCGGGCGGATCGGCAGAAGTTCCCCCGGTTGCACTTCAGGGAAGCGACGATGAACTGCCGCTCGAACTCCCTCCTGGCCTGCTCCAGCGTCACGCCCCGGCGTACGAGCTCGTCGACGATCTGGAACAGGCGTCCATTCAGATTCTGGTCTGCCAAGAGCGTATCCCTCTCGAGAAAGGACGGGAGGCGTCAGCTTAGCACAGGCGCCTGGAGGGGCCAAGCGCCTGGGCGATGCTTTTCGCTTCCTATTTTGGATCGAGACGGTCGCCCAGATGGATCGGGTACCGGGACTCCAGGATCTTCGCGACGGAGAACCGCTTGTGGACCGAGAGCACCGCCAGCTCGCCGATGACGATGGGCGGCAGGCCGGGCCGGTTCTCGCGGTAGATCGTGTACAGGTCGCCCGGAGTCGCGTCCTGCTCGCCCAGGTCGACGTGGACGACGTGGTCGGCACCGAGGGAGAGGATGTCGTCCCGGGCGTAGACGATGGCCGGGGCGTCCTGCAGCTTTTCCGCCGGGACGGGGAAGTTGACCGGCCGCATGGCGGTGCTGCGCCCGAGGGGGACCGGCTCCGGCTCGAAGGGCTGGAGGAAGGCTCCCACCGCGATGGGATCGCAGGCCTGGACGATCTCGGCGATGGCCGTGTTCTCCTGCACCGACAGGATGCGGACGCGGCCGAGGTAGCGGTAGTACCGGCCCACCACGTCGCCACGGACCGGGTGGATGATGGGCTGCTGGGGGACGACGGCCGTGAACATGGAGCCGGGGACCAGACCGCGGGCCCGACCACCGTCCACGTAGAGGATGTCCCCCGTCGAGAGGCCGATCTTGACGGTGCCCGGAGGACCCCAGGAGGTCGTATGGACGCCGCGCCCCAACACCGGGCGCTGGGTCTGTCCGGCCAGCCCCAGCGCGTCGAACTCCGAGCCGATGATCGCGAACGGGAACGGCTCGTCGAGGTCGCCGACGTACCCCTGGCAGTAGATGTCGCTCTCGGCGCCCAGCGGCACGGGGGCCCCCGTGGCCGCGCCCGCCGTCAGCACCCCCGCAGGGGGTGCCGCGGTCTCGCCGGGAGTTCCGCCCGGGGCGCCCCCCTGCGACAGGGTCTCGACCGGGGCCACGTTCAAGCCCAGGACCAGCGGATCGCCGGGATAGATCCAGTGCGCGTCCAGGACGTATTGGTTCTTCTCCCAGATCTGCGGCCAGAGGTAGGGGTTGCCGTAGTAGCGGGCGGCCAAGTCCCAGAGGGTGTCGCCCTTGGCGACGACGTGGACCTGCTCACCGGGCGGCGGCGTGGGCGGGTTCCACGCCGTCCAGTGGTCTCCCACGAGATGGAGGTTCTGCGGCGGACGGTCGGCGGCCCAGGCCAGGGTGGAACCGACCAAAAGGATCGCGAGCACGCAACGGGTACGCCGCACTCTCATGAGGACCTCCTGCACGCCGGCAGAAGACAACTATAGTCGAGTTTCTATGGATTAAAATAGAACGACTGCCTGCTTCTGTCAAGCTTTACCGGCCGGGGGTTCAGATGGAGCTTGAGGTTGGGGCCCTCACTCCCCTGGCCCCTCTCTCCCAAAGGGAGAGAGGGGGAACCCGGCTTGAGGATTGAGCCTTTCTCCCTCTGGGAGAGGAGAGCCGGGGTGGTGAGGGCTCGCGGGCACTCCGGCCCGGCCTTCTACGGCAGCTTCGCCCGGCGCTCGTCGGCGGCGGCCGCGGCGGTGGTGCCGGGGAAACGGCGGGCCACCTCGCGGTAGGTCACGCGCGCTCCTTCGATGTCCCCCAATCCTTCGAGGGACTGCCCCGCCTTGAGCATCGCGTCCGCCACCTTGTTCCCCTTGGGGAAGCGCTCGACCACTTCGCGAAAGGCGGCGAGGGCGCCCTTGAGGTCGTTGCGGGCATAGCGGCACTCGCCGATCCAGTACTGGGCGTTGTCGGCCAGCTCGCTCGTGGGGTTCGCCTGGAGGAAGCGCTGGAAGCTGGCCTCGGCGTCCACGAAATGCCCCTGGTAGTAGAGCGTGTAGCCACGGTCGTAGAGCACCTGATTGGCCGGCGAGAGCGTCTCGGGCGAGGGCTCCGCGCCCGGGCTCGCGGCGTCCGGGGCCGGGGGACTGGCCGGGGGGTTCTGGCGCGCGGGCGGCTGCGAAGGCGTCACAGGCGGCGCCGAGGTCCGGGGGGCCGGGGCCGGCTCGGTCTTCGGGGCCTGGACCGCCGAGGTCTTCGGAGGGGCCTGGGCCGGCGCGGGCGCCGGCTTCACCGTGGCGGGCGGCGCGGTGCGCCGGGGCGGCGGCTGCGGCGCGTTGTCCGCGTCCGGCAGCTCGATGTCCACCTCCTCGATCGGCTCCGCGACCACGGACGGCTCGCGGCGGGTGGTCTCCGGCGCCGGGGCCGGCCGGGAGGGCGCCGGCGCGCTCTTCGGCGCCTCGGCGGCCGGGCTCTGCGCCGGGGCCGGCGGATTCGGCGAGGAGGTCCTCGGAGCCGAGACCGCCCCCGCAGGACGCGGGGCGCCGCCGTTGCGGGCCTCGAGCTCGGCGATCCGCTGGCGGAGCTGGGCCAGCTCCACCTGGTTCATCGCCGCCTCGCGCTGCAGCTCGACGATGCGGGCCTTGAGCGCCTGGATCTCCTGTTGCTGGGCGTCGTCGGGGCGCAGGGCGGTCCCGGCGCAGCCGGCGGCGAGAAGGAGGAACGGGACGAGGAGAAGGGTGAATCGCTTCATTTTCCCGCCTTCTGAATGGTTGGAATCTCCTGGAGGAACGGACTCTGCGGAAACTCGGTCTGCAGGCGCTCGAACGCCTTGCGGGCGTCCTCCGGCCGGTTGGCCCGCTCGTAGGCGACCCCGAGGTGGTACATCACCTTGTCCCTCTCCTGGTACTGGGGATAGCTCGCGAGCAGGAACTCGAACCGCTCCGCCGCCGCCACGGGAGCGCCGTAGCGCAGATAGAAGCGGCCGATCTGGAACTCGTGCTCGGCGAGGTTGGCGAGCACCGCGTTCATCTGCTCCTGGGCCTGGGAGGCGTACTCGCTGGTCGGGTAGAGCCGGATCAGCTCCTGGTACGCCTCCAGCGCCTTGCGGGTCACGCTCTGGTCGCGGTCGGGCTTCTCCATCCGCTTGGCGAGGCTGTTGGCGATCTGGAACTGCACGTAGGCCGCCTGCTCGCTGGTGGGGAAGCGGTTGAGGAAGTCCCGGTACTTGGCCTCGGCCTGCACGTAGTTGGTGGAGCCGCCCTGGAGGTAGTAGGTGTCGGCGGCGAGCAGCAGCGCCTCGCGGCCGATGGCCGAGTTCGGCTCCACCTCGAAGGCATGGGTGAAGTAGGGGCGGGCGGCCGCGTACTTCTCGCGCGCCAGCAGGTCCTTGCCCTGGGCAAGCGACTCCTCGGCCGAGAGCCGCAGGACGGGATCCTGGGGAGCGCTGCCGCGGCAGCCGGCGAGAGCCAGCGCGACCGCCGCCAGCAGCAGAAGGGTTCGTTTCATACCGTCTCCAGCCGAGCGCGCTCGCGCAGCTCGGACATCATTGCCAGCGGGTCGCCGGCCGCGAAAACCGCGGCGCCCACCACGCACACCTCCACCCCGGCGGACACCACCCGGCCCATGGTATCGCGGTCGATGCCGCCATCCATCTCAATCTCCACTTTCGCGCCACTTATTTCGATCATCCGCCGCAACCGGCGCGCCTTGTCGAGCGCCTGGGGCAGGAAGGCCTGCCCGGAGAAGCCCGGGTTGACCGACATCACCAGCACGTAATCGAGGCGCGGCAGGACGTCGACGAGCAGCTCGACCGGGGTCGCGGGGTTCACCGCCACGCCGGCCCGGGCCCCGCCCCGCCGGATGCGGTCGAGCTGGCGGTCGAGGTGGGGGGTCGCCTCCCAGTGCACCGCCACCCGCGACGCCCCGGCCTGCAGGTAGTCGTCCAGCAGCCGGTCGGGGTTGGCGACCATGAGGTGGACGTCGAGGGGCAGGCGGGTGCGGGCGGCGAGCGCCTTGAGCACCGGGATGCCGAAGGAGAGGTTGGGCACGAAGTGCCCGTCCATCACGTCGAAGTGCACCAGGTCGGCGCCGCCCTGCTCGCAGATCGCCAAGGCGCCCGCCAGGTCGGCCAGGTCGGCGGCCAGGATGGAGGGGGCGAGCCGCATCAGGGGATCCCTTCCGCCGTGGCTACTACCAGCGAGACCGCGTCGTCGCGGGTCAGCGGGTGGCCAGGGAGC
>DASWME010000238.1:0-39501 GCA_036399915.1 Thermoanaerobaculia bacterium | reverse complement strand
GCCTCGGTCATGGAGATGCGCTTCCACCCCTTGCCGAAGTCCAGGGTGTGCCCCTGGTAGGCCACCTGGGTGCCGCCCGTCACCACCCGGGCCGCCTCGGAGAGCATCTCCTCGGTGAGATTCATCAGGTCCTCGTACGTGGCGTACGCCTGATAGAACTCCAGCATCGTGAACTCGGGGTTGTGCCGGGTGCTGATGCCCTCGTTGCGGAAGTTGCGGTTGATCTCGTAGACGCGGGGGATTCCCCCCACCAGCAGGCGCTTCAGGAACAGCTCCGGCGCGATGCGCAGGTAGAGCTCCATGTCCAGAGCGTTGTGGTGGGTCTTGAACGGCCGCGCCGTGGCCCCGCCCGGGATCACCTGCATCATCGGGGTCTCGACCTCGAGGAAGCCGTGGACGTCCAGGAACTCGCGGATCCCCTTCACCAGCGCCGCCCGCACCTCGAACACCACCCGCGACTCCTCGTTGGTGGCGAGGTCGAGGTAGCGCTGGCGATAACGGGCCTCGACGTCGGCCAGGCCGTGCCACTTCTCGGGCAACGGCCGCAGGGCCTTGGCGAGGAGGGTCAGCTCGTCGACCTTGAGGGACAGCTCGCCCGTGCGCGTGCGGATCAGGGCGCCGGCGGCGCCGACGATGTCCCCCAGGTCCAGGTTGTCGAGCACCAGCCGGCCGGCCTCGGGGAGGTCATCCCTCCGAATGAGGAGCTGGAGCCTGGCCTTGCCGTCGTGGACGTCGATGAACGTGCTCTTGCCGTGCTGGCGGATGGCGCGCACCCGGCCGGGCACGCGCAGCCGGATGCCGGCCGCCTCCAGCTCCTCGGCCGCCTTCTCGCCATAGGCGATGCAGACCCCGCAGGGCTCGAGGTCCCACTCGAAGCGGTGCGGATAGGGGTCGATCCCCGCCTCGGCCAAGCGCTGGCGCTTCTCGCGCCGGTTCTGGATCTGTTCGTCGAGCTCGGACATCGGGCGCGGGCTTCCTCCACTCTCCCCGTTCACGAATACGGCCGGCGGGGCGCCGGCCGTAACGATAGCGTATCCGGGGGAAGGGTTGAAGGAGGTCCTAGCCGCAGGAGCAGGTGCCCGCGCAGGGGTTGCTGTTCTGGCAGTTGAAGATCACGTTGTTGCTGCCGCAGAACGATTTGCAGGCCTTGATCTGCTCCGGGCAGGAAGCGCACTTGTCGGCCGCCGCCGGGGCGGGCAGGAGGGCCGGCAAAGCCAGGAGGGCGCAGGCCAGGGTGAGCTTCGCGAGGGTCTTCTTCATGGTTGGATCCTCCGATCGTCAGGGTTGGGCGGCCACGCGGACCGCTGGGCACCGATCCTACCAGAGGGGTCTGGACGCGCTAGGATACGCGCCCATGGAGGAGATCGACGACCTGGAAGGCCTGGTCCACCGCCCTCTGGACGAGACCACGGAAGCCCTCGAGGCGCTGATCGAGAGCCACAAGTCCGCCGTCGAGCGGTTCGACCTGCTCGGCTGGCCGCGGCCGGAGGTGGTCCTGGTCTCCGGCTCGGGCCTCGCCGTGGACCTCGGAGAGCGGACCCACGGACCGGTGCAGCTCGAGTTCCTGCTCCCCTTCCCCACGCACCCGATCGACGGCCATCCCTACACGGTCGAGATGTTCCATCCGCGGCCGGACCGCCCGGTCCTCTATTACAGAGGACGCCTCCACTCCTATCAGGGGTACAGCGCGCACGACACCGTCTTCCCCATCCGTCTGGCGGCCCTGCTCGGCGCCAAGGTGCTGGTGATGACCAACGCCACCGGCGGGCTGCAGCCCCACCACCGGCCCGGGGACCTGGTGTTGATCCGCGACCACATCAACCTCCTGGGGCTGAACCCGCTGCGTGGCCAGCTCCCACCGGAATGGGGGCCGCGCTTCCCCGACATGAGCAACGCCTACGACGCGCGCCTGCGCGCTCTGGCCGTGCGGATCGCCGGAGAGCTGGGCATCCCCCTGACCGAGGGCGTCTACGCCGGGGTGGCGGGCCCCAGCTACGAGACGCCGGCCGAGGTCCGCATGCTCCAGATCCTGGGTGCAGACATCACGGGCATGTCCACGGTCCTCGAGGTCATCGCCGCCCGCCACATGGGGATGCGCTGTCTCTGCCTCTCCATGGTCAGCAACGCCGCGGCGGGACTGACCGAGGCGCCCGTCACCCACGAGGAAGTCCTGGCCGCCGGCCGGATCGCCGCCGAGAAACTCCAAGCCCTGCTGGGGGCGGTGCTGCGGGCTCCCGAGTTAATCTGATACTCCAAGTTTTAGGAACCGGCGCCGGATTTCCACAGACACCCAACGAAGGTTCCTCCCCCTGGGAGGGGGAGGGTTGGACAGGGGGAGGCCAGGAGGGGGCGCTCCGATCTACAACGAAACGCAGTAGACTCCCCTCCAGTCCACCCCATGCCCGACCGCATCGAAGACCGCGCCCGCTTCGACCTCGTCCGCTACGCCAACGTTTGGGAGGACGCGGAGGTGCTGCGCGCGGCCCTGGCGCCGGCCCCGGGCAGGCGCATGCTCTCCATCGCCTCGGCGGGGGACAACGCCTTCGCCCTGCTTGCCAGCGGCGCCGAGGTGGTGGCGGCGGACCTCTCCCCCGCCCAGATCGCCCTGGTCGAGCTGAAGCGCGCGGCCATCCGGCGGCTGGGTCACGAGGAGGTGCTGGCCTTCCTAGGGATGCGGCGCAGCGAGGCGGACCGGCGCTCCGCCTACGAGCGGCTGGAGCACGACCTTCCGGAACGGACGCGCGAGTTCTGGCGGGAGCGCCTGGACCAGGTGGCGGACGGCGTCGTCCACCACGGCAAGTTCGAGAGCTACTTCCAGCTCTTCCGCGAGCGCGTCCTGCCCCTCGTCCACCGCCGCCGGACGGTGCTCGCCCTGCTTGAGGAGAAGGACGAAACCGGGCGGCGGGAGTTCTATCGCCGCACCTGGGACAACCTCCGCTGGCGCCTCCTCTTCCGGGTCTTCTTCAGCCGCTTCGTCATGGGCCGGCTGGGGCGTGATCCGGAGTTCTTCCGTTACGTCGAGGGCTCGGTCTCCGAGCGCATCCTGAAGCGGACGGAGTACGCCCTCACCGTCCTGCCCGTCCACGCCAACCCCTATGTGGAGTACATCCTCACCGGGAGCTTCCGGCGGGCCCTCCCGCTCTACCTGCGGCCGGAGGTCTACCCCTGCCTCCGCCGCAACCTCGACCGGCTGATCCTCTTCGAAGGCTCCATCGATGAGGCGGCCCAAACCCACCGGGGCGACGGCTTCGACGGCTTCAATCTGTCCGATATCTTCGAATACCTCGACGCCAACACCAGCGCCGCCGTCTACAGCCGCCTGCTGGAGGCGGCCCGCCCGGGAGCCCGCTTCGCCTACTGGAACATGCTCGTGCCCCGCCGGCTCGGCGAGGCCCATCCCGGCCGCGTCCGGCCGCTCGACGAGGAAGCGGAGGCCCTCTTCGCGCGCGACCTCGCTTTCTTCTACAGCGCCTTCGTCCTGGAGGAGGTCGTCTGATCTCCCCGGGCGACCTGCGCGGGGCGGCCATCCTCGCCGGGATCTTCCTCTCCCTGCTCGTCGCAGCCGAGCTGTGGCGCCGGTTCGGGACTCCGAAGCCGGAGCACACGCGCAAGCTCGTGCACCTGGGGGGCGGCATCGCCTGCCTCTTCTTCCCCTTTCTCGTGGAATCGCCCTGGGTGGTGCTGGCCCTGGCCCTGCCGCTCACCCTGCTCTTCGTGGCCGGGAGCCGCTTCGGGTTCTTGAAGAGCCTGCATGGCGTGGCCCGCCGCAGCCGGGGGGCGGAGTACTACCCGCTGTCGGTCTTCCTCGCCTTCCTGATGACCCAGGGCCGGCCGTGGCTCTACCTCTCGGCGGTGCTGGTGCTGGCCGTGGGCGATGCCTTCGCCGCCCTGATCGGCAGCCGCTACGGGGTGATCCGCTATGAGGTGGAGGACGAGATGAAGAGCCTCGAGGGCTCGCTCGTCTTCCTGGTGATCGCCTTCCTCGCCATCCATCTGCCGACCCTGCTGCTGACGGACCTCCCGCGCCCGGTCTGCGTGCTCGCCGCGCTCCTCGTGGCGGCCCTGGTGACCGGCTTCGAGGCGATCTCCCTCGAAGGGGCGGACAACCTGTTCGTCCCCTTGGCCGTGGTGGTGATCCTGGGGAAGATCACCACCAAGCCGCTCTCCGAGGTGATCTTCCAGAACCTCTCGCTGCTCGCCATCTGCCTCGCAGTGGGCCTCGCCGTCTGGCGGTTCCACTCCTTCAACGTCGGCGGCGCCATCGCCTTCATCCTCTTCGCCTATGGCACCTGGTCGCTGGGGTCGTGGATCTGGGCCCTGCCGGTCTTCGTGGGCTTCGCCGGGTACCTCGCAGCCTGGCTGCGCTTCGCGCCGCCGGGGCACGCCGCGGGGATCAAGGTGCGGACCCTGGTGCGCGCCCTGCTCCCCCCGTTCACCATGCTCCTGCTGGCCAACAGCCTGCGGCGCGACGAGACCTTCTTCGCCCCCTACCTCGCCGCCAGCGCCGCCGTGCTCGCCTTCAGCCTCGACACCGGCGTCTTCCGCTTGGAGCACCGCCGGAGCTGGGTTGTCGGCGCGCTCGGCCTGGCCCTGCTCGGCACGGCTCTGGCCGTCGCGGGTCCCTGGATCGCCCTGCGGCGTGCCCCCCTGGAGTCGTTCCTGGCGATTCTAGGAATTACCGCCGTGGTCTCTCTGATCAACACCTCCCTGGAGCTGCGGGATCCCGAGCTGCCCCGCAGCCGCGAGTGGACCGCCTGGCGCTTCCTCCTGAGCTTCGTGGCGGCGGGGGCGGTGCTGGGACTGCAGGCTCTGGGATTGGTTCCGCCGTGGGGCCCGGGGTGGAGATCGTGAAAGTAGGCGCCGTCCTCGATCTGCTGAGAAAGGATGGTTGGCTCCTCTACGGACGAAGGGAAGTCACCGTCAGTTCAGGCATCCTACGAAGCCTGGGACGGTCACCGTCTCAGGAAAGCCCAGCCTTGATCTGCGGCCTGGAACCCTGAATAGTATCCTCAAGCAGGCAGGGCTCAAGTAGCAGGGGAGACACCATGCGATACGCAGTCGTCGTAGAGAAGGCGGAAAATAACTTCAGCGCCTACGTTCCAGATCTTCCTGGGTGCGTAGCTGCCGCCGAGTCCAAGGAAGAGGTTCTGGACCTGATTCGCGAGGCGATCGATTTCCACATTGAAGGGATGCGCGAGGCAGGCGAAGAGATCCCCGAGCCCAAGACCATCGCCGAGTACGTTGAGGTTTAGGCAAAAGCAGCACCATGACCGAGATCCCATGGCGCCCAGAGCGACGGGTCCAGGGCTTCCTCTTCGATCTCGACGGCACCGTCTACGAGGAGGGCCAGGCAATTCCCGGCGCGGCTGAGGCTTTGGAGGCGCTCCGCCGCCGGGGCATCCCTTTCCGCTTCACGACGAACACCACCCGCCGCCCTCGCATCGCTCTGGCTCAGTGGCTGCGGGACATGGGCATCCCGACCCGGCCCGAAGAGATCCTCTCGGCGCCCGCCGCGGCGGCGCGCTGGCTGCGGGACCGGGGAGTGCGCCGAGCGCAGCTCCTCCTGGCCGAGGCCACCTTCGAGGAGTTCGTGGGCATCGAGATCGTGGACCGCGCCCCCGAGGTCGTGGTGGTCGGGGATCTCGGAGAGGCCTGGACCTTTTCCCTCCTCAACCAGGCCTTCCGCAACCTGATGGAAGGCGCCGAGCTGCTGGCCATCCAGCGCAACCGCTACTGGCACACCGAGGGGGGCCTCAGCCTGGACGCCGGCCCCTTCGTGGCCGCCCTGGAGTACGGCAGCGGCAAGACCGCGACCCTGGTCGGCAAGCCAAGCCCCGCCTTCTTCGAAGCCGCCGCGAGGGAGCTGGATCTTCCGCCGGAGCGCATCGCCGTGGTCGGGGACGACCTCGAATCCGACGTGGCCGGGGCCAAGGCCGCCGGGATGATCGGCATCGCCGTGCGGACGGGCAAGTACCGTCCCCAGGACGAGGAGCGGGCGCAGGAGGCGGCGGACGTGGTGCTGGATTCGATCGCCGATCTACCAGAGTGGTTTTGCAGACCGCGGATGGCTGCGGAACGAGCTTGAGCGCCCCCCGCCAAGCTTGCGCGGCTCTGCTCAGCCCTGCGACGCGACGTCCCAGGCTTGCAGCGGAACGGTCGAGGTTGGAGAGGGACGGGGTCAAGCTTGTCTCTTGCGCCTCATCCGTCGCACGACCCCTTCAGGCGCTCCTTTGGCCGGCTCGTCGATCGCGGGGACCGGATCGAGGGCGAAAAACTGGAAAGTGCCCGGGATATTCTTCATGTCGTCGATCTCCCCCGCGGGATAGAGAGGCATCTTGTCGGACCGGACCCGCTCCGCCGTAGTCTGAGACAGGAGGATCTGCCCCGCCTTGGCCCTGGCCTCGATGCGCGAGGCTAGATTGACGGGGGGTCCGAGCGCCGTGAACTGGTCGCGGTACTTCGTCGCCACCATGCCGACAGTCACCTCGCCGGTGTGGATGCCGCAGCCGAGCCCGATCTCGATGTTCGCGGCGATGTGGCGCCTCCACATCTTCGCCCATTTCTCGACCACGCCGTTGAACTCGGCGCGCAGGTCCTTGGCCGTCTCGACCGCAGCGATGGCCGCGCTGTCGTCGTCCTGCACATCTCCGAGAAAGCCGAACAGCGCCATGACGCCATCGCCGATGAACTTGTCGAGTATCCCTTGATGCTTGAAAATGATGTCAGCCGCTATGTCGCAGTATTCCTGAATGAACCCGGCGATCATCTGGGGGCAGGTGGCGAGGGTTTCGCACATCCGTGAAAAGCCCCGAATGTCCCAGAAGCAGATCGTGATCCAGCGTTTCTTCGGCGCCAAGTAGGAAGGATTCCGTAGGATGATGTCGTAAACCGTCGGGTCCACGAACGAGCGGAGCACGTTGATGTTGTTAGCCTGGATGAGCCTCCCGAGATGGCCGGCGATCGACTCCAGCATGCTGAGATCATTCGAGGAGAACGGGCTCTCAGTTCTCGTCTTCGCGATACGGATCACCCCCACAGACCTCTCGCCTGCCAGGATCGGCACGACGAGAAAGCGGGCGGGAGGGGTCTCCGCCACCTCACACTCCTGCCTGCCCGAGCTCCGAATGCCCTCCTTCTCGAGTCCCTTTCTCTCGACAGCGTCGTTCCAGAGAACGGGTCGCTTCTCGAGGGACGCCGCCCCGGTGAAACCGCAGACATCGCGATTGCTGAGATCGTAGGGCAAGACCCTGCCCATGGCGAACTTTTCCTCCAAGGCACCAAAGGTAGCCTTCATCTCCAATCGATCGGTGCCAACGAAAACCGAGCAACCTTTCCCACCGATGAGCTTTGGTACCTCCGAGACGACCTTCTGGAATTTCTCATCCCTGCCCTCGGCCGTGGAGAGGTCCTTCAGGAGGGAGATGTAGCGCGCCTGGAGGATGGTCTTCGAGAGCTTTTCGGCGAAGGAGAAGAACCGGCGCTGCTCACCTAGGCCGAAGGGAGCGTCGCCGTGCGGCCGGGTCACTCGGATCACTCCCATAGCGGGGGTGTCCGGATCGAACTTCTCGCGGAAGAAGAGGGGGGTGGCCATGAGCGGTCCAGTCGCGATCCTCGCCCCACTTCGGGAAAAGGCCTCGGAGTTCTTCCCGGAGCCTCCAGTCCGTTGAATGCCAAACTCTCGCTCGAAGTCGCAGGAGTGGAGGTCCTCGATTACCACGTTGCGCTTCTTGTGAGCCACGAAAGCAGTCAGGTGACGATTCGCCTCCCCGGGAACCTCGTAGTAGACGCGCGCCGGGTCGTCCAGACACTTGTAGGAGCCCTCCCCCAGGGCCTGCTCGAGCCCGGTCGTGGCCTCGCAGCAATAGATCTTGACCTCTCTGGTCGAGTTCTCTTCGTTCAGCAGGAAGATGGAGCAGCCCTTGCCGGCGACCATCTTGGTCAGGAGCTCCACCGCTTTCTGGCAAAGCTCCTTGAGGTTGAGGATGCAACCGATCTCGATCAGCTTACCCAGGGAGAGGGTACCGAAGATGAGCCTGGAGTAGGAGCCCACCAGATCTTCGACCTGCTGACGGTCGGCGGGGGAGAACGGCTCCTTGCCTCGCCTTCGGAGGACCCTGAGCACGCCGGCGACCTCGCCTTCCTCGCTTTTGATCGGCACCGCGATGATGGAAAGGAGATCCCGGGCCGGGATCTCGCAGTGCTCGGGGGTCTTGCTGCTCGGCAGATCCTGCTCCGAAAGGCCTGACCAGGACCATTTACTGTCCTGCCGGACATCGGGGCTCAGGTACGCCTTCCCTGTGATCGCGACGCCCGTGGTGATCCCGCTCCGCTCTTTCTCCGCGTTGCGGGTGTGGTCGAGCGAGTACTTGCCGATGAATGGGGTCATCACCGTACTTTCCCGCAGCACGAAGCAACCTGCCTCGTCATCCCAGAGGAAGATCGAGCAGGCGTCTCCCGTCACCGACGTGTTGGCTTCCACGACGATCCGGTACAGCAAATCTTCGAGATCGAAGAAGTTGGAGATGGATCTGTTCTCTTCGCAGGGCTGCTGGTTGTCAAGCATCATTCAGGACCTCCGTGCTCTCGGTCGCCGGGCGCCTGTACGAAGCTCGGGGACGCTCATGGGAGCTTGCTCTCTCGGACGATCCCTTGCGCGGACCCACCTCTCTAGAGAGTTGCCGTAACGGGTGAATCTGTGACAATCATGGCCATCTCTGGGCCGATGGCGGAGGGAAGAAGGTCAATAGGCTCACCCCTCCCCCACCACCCTCACCGTCCCCGCCCCCCCATCCATTGTAACCACCTGCCCGGTCTTCAGAGTCCTCACCAGCCCCACGATCCCCACGATGGTGGGGATCCCCATCTCCCTCGCCACGATGGCGGAGTGGGAGAGGATGCTCCCGCGCTCGATCAGCAGGCCCGAGATCGACGGGTAGAGCGGCACCCAGCCGGGATCGGTCCGCTCCGCGACGAGGATCTCGCCGTCCAAGCGGGCGTCCTCCGTCGGGGCGCGGAGGACCTTGACGGGGCCGGTCACGATCCCCGGGCAGCAGCCGGTGCCGCGCAGGACGCCCAGCTCGCTTGCAACGGCGGCCTGCGGACGGCCATGGAACTGGTTGCGGTGATATGGCAGGCCGAAGGTCTCGAAGCGGTCCGCGGGAGGCTCCATGCGGCGGTACGCATCGAACTCCTCGCGGCGGAGCGCGGCCAAGCCCCGCAGGTTCGTCGTCACCGCCCGGCCCTTGACGTAGTCCCAGACCTCGTCCAGCGTGAGATAGAAGACGTCGTCCGCGCGGTCGAGGACGCCCGCCTCGGCGAAGTCCTCCCCCACGGCCCGCAGCAGCTCGCGCAGCAGGCCGTAGATACGCGTGCGGGCGAAGCGGAGGTTCTCCCGGTTTTTCACCCCCAGGCGGGCGCTCTCCAGGACCCACCGGAAGATCCAGGATCGCGGGAGGAGACCTCGCCGGCGCCGGATCGCGGCGAAGGCGCGCTCCTCGGCCTCGCGCCGGATGCGCCGCTCACGCTCCTCCAGGGCCGCCGCGTCCACACCCGCCGGGTCCTCCATCGCCAGGTAATTCCGCAGGATCTGGTAGAGAAAGGCGGGACGGTCCCGCAGCGAAAGCTCCTCCAGCTTCAGCTCGTTGGGGCAGCGGAAGCCGTAGAGATCGAGATAGCGGGCGATCGCGGCGGCGAAATCCGCGAAGCGCGGGTCCGCGGGGATCTCCCGGGCGAGGTCCTCCGGCGGCCGCTCGAGGAGGAGCTGCCGCAGCTCCGGACGCTGCCGCGCCTCGGCGGCGAGGCGGAGGAGCATCTTGGCGGGCTCGGTGCTCTCGATTCCGCCCTCGCCGCAGATCAGGTCGTTCTGGAGCGAGCCGGACTCGTCGCCGCACCAGGAGGTGCAGAGCTTCTTGAGCGTGCCGTAGAAGACCATCACGAAGAAGTCGTTGATGATCGGCGCCTTCCATTCCCAGAGGAGCTTCTCCTCCATCTCCCGGTAGAGGGCCGCCAGCTCGTGCGGCGCCATGGCGCGGAAGTCCATGGCGGACCAGCGCTCGTAGTGCGCGCGGAAATGGCTCTGGAATTCCCCCACGATCCGGCGGATGTGGAGGAAGTTCCGGGCCGACCTCCCCACCAGGCGCAGCAGGGCCGGCAGCTCGACCATGTAGCGTTGGAGCCCCGACGTCTCAGGTTCCGACTCCTCCACCTGGGCGGCTTCGCGCACGCCCATCATCGACTCCATGAAGCTCTTGTTGTAGTTGAACCCGGGAAAGAGGCGAACGAGGCGGTACCAGTTGAGGAGGTTGTAATAGACCTGCCCGCGGAACAGCCCGAGCATGTTCTCGAAGACCTCGCGGTTGGCCCGCACGGTGCGCGGATCGATCCCCATGACCTCGGCGAAGCAGTGATAGACGATCGAGTACGCCCGGCGGATGAAGCTGAAGGTCATGGGCGAGGTCACGCCCGAGTAGCTCTCGATGATGTTGGAGTTGTCCCAGATCAGCCGGTTGCCGGCGGCGGGGCCCAGCTCCTCGACGGTAGTGACCGGCCGGGCCTGGAGCAGGAAGGGCCGGCCCTCCGCGTCCACGGCGAACTCGAGGTCCTGCGGCCGGCGGTAAAAGCGCTCGACGGCGAGCCCCAGCCGGGCGAGGGCGCGGACCTCGTCGGCCGAGAGGCTGCTCCGCTCGCGCAGCTCCTCCGGCACGGGGACGCGGACGAGCCCACCGCCGGCCGCCTCATCCAGCACGAGCTGCTCGGACTTGACCGCGATCGTCTCCGCGATCTCCAGGGTCTCCTTGTCCACCACGAACGTGTCCGCGTCGAGGCCGGCGCTCACCAGCCCCTCGCCGGCTCCCCAGAGAGAGCTGACGACGACCTCGTGGACGCTCCCCGTGTTCGGGTTGGCGGTGAACAGGACGCCGCTCGTGCGCGCCTCGATCATCCGCTGCACGACCACGGCGACAGCGATCGACTCGAAGGGGATGCCTTTGGCCCGCCGGTAGGCCAGGGCCCGCTCGTTCCAGGCCGAGGCCCAGACCCGCCGGATGGCTTCCAGGAGCTGCTCCCGCCCTCGGATGAAGAGAAAACTGTCGTGGAGCCCGGCGAAGGACTCCCCTGCCGCGTCCTCCCCCGCCGCCGAGGAACGGACGGCCACGTAGGCGTCCTCGCCGATGCGGACTGCGTGGGCGGCGGCGATCTCCTCCTCGAGGCCGGACGGCAGGGCGACAGCGGCGACCCAGGAGCGGATCTCCGCGGAGGCGGCGCGGAGGTCGTCCTCCGATGCGGCGCCGGCCAAGCGATCCGCGACGCGCTCGCAGAGGCCGGCGGTGGCGAGGGCCTGGTGAAACGTCTCCGTGGTGACCGCGTACCAGGAGGGGACAGGGAGGCTCAGCGATTCGAGACGGGCGAGGTTGGCAGCTTTGCCACCCAGGAGGCGCTCCCCCGCCCGGGCCCTCACCCCTGCCCCCTCTCCCGACCCCTCCCTCTCCCCCTCACCGGGAGAGGGGAACGGAAACCAGACCCAGGGGGTTCTCTCCCCCTCTCCTGCCTCACGCTCGTCTCGATTCTTCGCTATGCTTTGAAACATTTCCAACCCTTCGACCTGGAGGTCTGAACATGCGCAAACTCATGCTGATGGTCCTGTTGGCCCTGGGCGGCTCCGCGGCCGGTCTCTTCTCTCCGCCCCCGGCGGCGGCCGACAATTGCGTCACCTATTGCACCAATCCGGATCCGTGCGGCTACGTCTGCTGCTACAAGCAGTGCTGCGGCGGACGTTGCGTGGCCCTCGACTGCGCTCCGCCGCCGCCCTGCGGCGAGAACAACTGAAACGCACCCGTTGAGCCCCACGTGCCGTGGGGGCTCGGGCTGCGTCACCACCCGATCCCCCACTTGCGCGCGATCTCGACGGCCAGGATCAGGTCGAACGCGATCACGTACATCCCCGCGTAGGTCTCCATCCGCTTCGCCGTCCTGCGGTTGGTGTGGAAGCGGTACTGGAAGAAGCCCACCAGACAGACCAGGAAGAGCAGCACCAGTGCGGCGTAGAACCAGGGCGAGAGCCCCAGGTGCCAGCCCACCAGGGCCACCAGGGCGGTGTCGATCACCCGGATCAGCAGCACCACGTACGCCGCCCCATAGGTGCCAAAGATCCGCGTGTAGGTGTCCACCCCCGCGATCTCGTCCTCCGGGGCGCGGATCTTGCGCGAGACCTCCCAGTTGAAGGTGACGAAGAAGCCCACCCAGGCATAGACCCCGAACCAGAGCGGCGCCTCCCAGGGCCAGCGCCCGGTGGCGAAGCTGAAGACCATGAGCGCCAGCAGGGGCATCACCAGCAGGTGGCTCGTGGCGTAGACCAGGAAGCGCCGCTTGAGCCAGTCGCGGACGAAAAACTCCTTCAGCATCAGGAGCGAGAACAGGAACGCGGCCAGCCAGGCCACGAAGGCGGCCGGACCGCGCAGGGCGGAGAGGACGATCTCCACGGCGATGGCGATCCCCCCGAGCACCCTGAGGTCCCGCAGGGTGACGACGCCGCTCTGGAGCACCCGCTGGGGGTAGTGGACGAGGTCCTCGGCGTAGTCCTTGTGCTCGTCGAAGACCCGCAGGTGGAAGAAGAAGCAGAGCAGCGTCACGGCCCCGAGCAGGGTCGTCGCGTCGTAGTGCATCGGCTGCCCCGGCCGGGTGAGCGTCCGCGCGAGGAACTGGTTGGAGGAGTAGTAGGCGGCGATCAGCACGCCATACCCCAGCAGCGGAAAGCGCTCCGCCAAGTACGCGGAGAGCCGGCGCGGAAATGGCGACTGGCGGGTCAGGACCGGGGCCGTGGACATCGGAGGGATTATCAACGCTTCCGCAGCCGTTCGCGGAGACGTCCGTAGTCGATCTTGCTGTTGTGGCGGGGATCGACGGGCAGCGGCCGGCCGGTGAGGAGGACCTCGTCCACGGTGAGGCGGGCCGCGGCGAGGCGCTCGGCGATCTCGGTCTCGATCCCCTCCTCGTCCGTCTCGGCCACCACCACGACCCGCTCCCCCAGCGCCGGGTCCGGCAGGCCCACGGCGGCGACGCGGCGGACGCGGGGGTCCTCCCCCCGGGCGGCCTGCTCCACGAGCTGCGGGTGGACCAGCTCGCCGGCGCGGCGGATCGTCGAATGGACCCGGCCGGCAATCCAGAAGCGCCCTTCGCGGTCGAAGGAGCCCGTGTCCCCCATGCGGTGCCAGACAGCGCCGCCGCCGTCCGCGATCTTGTTCTCCTGGACTGCTCTGGGATTGCGGTAGTAGTCCCGGCAGACGTGCTCGCCGGTGACCACCAGCTCGCCGATCTCGCCGGCCGGCAGCTCCCAGTTCCGCCATCCTTCCTCCCCCAGCTCGATGGGGCCGGGATGGATGCGCACGACCTTGGCCCGCACCCGATCGGTGGGAGGGCCGGCGCAGAACCCCGGTGTGCGGGGGCGGTCCGGATTGACAGCTTCCAGGCGCTCCTCGGCCTTGAGGTGGGCCACGGGCTCGGCCTCGGTCGAGCCGTAGACGACCAGGATCTCGGTCTCCGGGAAGGCCCGGCGCCAGGTCCGGAGCTGGGCGTCGGAGACGGGCGCGCCGCCGGTGAGGATGCGCCGCAGGGACGGTTGCTCGCCGGGGCGTCGCGACACCTCGGCGGCGAGGCGGTCGAAGAACGGCGGCGAGGCCGTGCAGGTGGTGACGCCGTGCCGCCGCATCTGGCCGAGGATGCGGGTGCCATTCACCTTTTCGACCCGGCGGAAGTCCATGGCCGGCACCACGGAGGGCACGCCGGCCGCCAGGTTGTTGAGGGCGAAGACGGGGAACATGGGCATGTCCACGTCCCCCTCCGCGGCCGGAAACTCGGCGGCAAGGGCCTCGCGCTGGGCGAGCAGGAAGCGGTGGGTGCGGTTGGCACCCTTGGGCTCGCCGGAGGAGCCGCTGGTGAAGGTGATGAGCCCCGGGGCGTCGCCTTCGACGGGACGGACCTGCCCGTCTCCCGCAGCCTCCTCCAGCCCGGCCAAGGTGCAGCGCGCCGGCAGCGGCCCGAGCCGCCGACCGGTGGTGACGGTGAAGGGGATCGCCCGCAGGCGCGCATCCAGGAGCCGCAGCAGATGGCTGCGGGGCACGCCCAGCCAGGCACGGGGCTCCGCGAAGGCGGCGAAGGAGGCGATCTGCCGCCTCCCGATCCAGGGATCGACGAACACGGCGACCGCGCCCATCGCCAGCAGGGCCAGCATCGCCACGTAGAGGTCGATCGACATCGGGATCATGACGACCGCCCGGTCGCCGGGGACGAGCCCCAGCCGCCGCAGGCCCGCCGCGGCGCGGTCGATGCGCTCCCACAGCTCGCCGAAGGTGACGGCGCCCTCCTCCATCACCAGCGCCGGCCGCTCCGGGACGCGATCGGCCATCTGACGAAGGACTTCGAGGACGTTGGTGCCTGTCAGAACGCCACCCCCGACCGCCGGATCAGCGCCGCCAGGCAGCGGGCCGATTCCCGGTAGATCTCCTCGAGGTCGAGCCGCGTCAGCCGCCCGTCCTCGACGAGCAGCCGGCCGTTCACCACCACATGGCGGACAGCCGCCCGCGAGGCCCCGAAGACGACGAGGTCGTGCGGGTCGGCCTGGGGGGCCGCCCACAGCTCGGGTCGATCGGTCGCGAGGATCACGAGGTCGGCGAGCTTGCCGGGCTCGATGGTGCCGGTCTCGTCCTGGAGTCCGAGGGCGCGGGCCCCCTCGCTGGTGGCGAGGCGCAGGGCATCGAGGCCGGAGAAGGCGTCCGGGCCGTGCTTGACCTTCTGGAGGAGGGCGGCCAAGCGGACCTCCTCGAAGTTGTCGAGGTGGTTGCTGCACGCGGCGCCGTCGCACCCGATCCCCACCGGCACGCCGGCGCGGCGGAGGGCGAGGAGGTCGGCCAGGCCGGAGCCGAGCTTCAAGTTCGAGCTCGGGCAATGGACCACGCTCAAGCGGCCGTCGCGTGCCCGGGCGAGGTGCTCCTTCGTGATCCAGACTCCGTGGGCGAGGCGAAGGTCGGTCGCCAGGAGCCCCAAGTCCGCGAAGTACTCGACCTCGTCGCGTCCGCCTTTGAGCTCGCGGACGGCGAGCGTCTCGTCCCGCTGCTCCAGGGCGTGGGTGTGGACCGGCCAGCCGCGGCGCAGCGAGAGATCGCGGATCCCGTCCCAGAGCGGATCGGAGCAGGTGAGGATGAAGCGGGGATTGAGCGCGTAGCGCAGCCGTCCCTCCGCCGCGCCGTCGAAGCGGTCCCCCAGGGCCTCGGTCTCGGCGAGCGCCGCGTCCGTCGCCTGGCGCAGCGCCGCCGGCAGCCCGTCGCCGCTGTCCATCAGGCACTGGCCCGCGAAGGCGCGCAGCCCCGAGTCTTCGATCGCCTGGAGCAGGCCGTGCGCTCCGGGGCCGATGCCAATGTCCTGGATCGTGGTGGTGCCGCCGAGAAGGCACTCGGCAGCGCCCAGCAGGCCGCACCAGTAGGCGCTCTCGTCGTCGTGGGCGGCTTCGAGCGGCCAGATCCGCTCCCGCAGCCAGGCGAGCAGCCGCCTCCCCTCGGCCAGACCGCGGAAGAAGGTCTGCCCCAGATGGAGATGCCCCTGGATCAGGCCCGGCAGGACGAGGCAGTCCGCCACGTCGAGCACGCGCGTGCCCGGCGGCGGCTCGGGCATACCGAGAGACGCGATCCGGCCGTCCCGCACCAGGAGGTCGGCGCCGCGCAGCACGGTCGCGCCGGCGTCCAGGGTGAGGATCGTGCCCCCGCGCAGGAGCAGGGGAGGATCGGGCGTGGCCGAAGGACCAGCTTTTTGGAATTGCACCGGATTGTTTATCGGCCGCCCTGGTGGCGGACTCGCGCAATGTGATTGAAATGGGCGTCGCGATGAAGGATATCCAGATGGTGATGCTCCGCGCAGGCGGCAATGAGGATGTCCGTGGCGGGCACTGAGACTCCCATCCTTCGGCACGTCCGCGCGAGTTCAGCGGCAGCCTCCCAGACAACGGGAGTGGTGGGGACCTTTTCGAGATCCCGCTCAAGCTCTCGGAGAAGGCGTTGTTCGCTGGTGCCGTGCGCCCCGTTCCACAGCTCGAGGAGGACCAGGTCACAGAGCACCGCCCGGCCCTCCGCAGTCGCAGCGCGCACCGAGGCGCGGACATCCGGATCGCCATCCCGACGCAATGCGTCAATCCAAGCTGAAGTGTCCACGAGGACGCGACCTGCCATGATCACGACTCCTCGCGCATGCGCCGCAACTCCTCATGCGTCAGGAACTCGTCAAACGTGCCGAACTGCTGCGTCAGACGCTGCAACCGTTGACGGCGATTGAAATCGACGAGCGCGGCAACCACCGCCTCCCGTTTGCTGCGGGCACCCGTATACCTCATTGCATCGCGAAGCTCTTTTTCGGGAATATCGATCGTCGTCTTCATGCTTCCTATTCTACCCTGCATAGGAATCCTCGACAAGCTCTGAGAGAATCCGGAGAACCCGGTCCAAAGCATCTTGGTCAGGGTTGACATGGGGTAGTGGAAGGATCATACCCTCATTTATCGATGGACCGCCCCGACTTCATCCTCCGTAGCGAGCGGGTGGTGACCCCTGAGGGCGTCCACCCGGCCACGGTCCATGTCCGCAGAGACAGGATCGAGAGCGTGGGGCCGTTCGAGGACGCCTCCGGGCCGGCGTTCGACTGTGGCGACCTGGTCGTCATGCCAGGGGTCGTAGACACCCACGTCCACGTCAACGAGCCGGGGCGCACCGAATGGGAGGGGTTCGCGACGGCGACCCGGGCGGCGGCGGCCGGCGGGATCACCACCCTGATCGATATGCCGCTCAACAGCGTCCCGGCCACGACCACGCGGGAGGCGCTGCGGGCCAAGGTCCGGGCAGCGCGCGGCAGGACGTACGTGGACGTCGGGTTCTGGGGCGGAGTGGTGCCCGGCAACGCGGGCGAGCTGGCCGGTCTCCTGGAAGACGGCCCCCTGGGATTCAAGGCGTTCCTGGTCCCCTCAGGAGTCGACGAGTTCCAGCACGTCGGGGAGGCCGAGCTGCGCGAGGCCCTGCCGGTGCTGGCCCGTCACGGGGCCGTGCTCCTCGCCCACGCCGAGCTGCCGGGGCCGATCGACGCGGCGGCTGGAGTCTGGGACGGCGCCGGCCCCGAAGAGCTCCGCGAGTATGGCCGCTATCTGCGCTCCCGGCCCGACGCCGCGGAGGTCGAGGCGGTCGAGCTCCTGGTCCGGCTCTGCTGCGAGACAGGCTGCCGGGTCCACATCGTCCACGTCTCCTCGGCGGAGGTCCTGCCGGTGCTGCGGCGGGCGCGCGCGGAGGGGCTGCCCGTGACCGCCGAGACCTGCCCGCACTATCTGACGTTCGCGGCCGAGGAGATCCCCGCCGGCGCCGTGGCCTTCAAATGCGCGCCTCCCATCCGCTCGCGGCAGAACCGGGAGCGGCTCTGGGCGGCCCTGCGCGAGGGGGTCCTCGGTCTGATCGTCACGGACCACTCTCCGTGCCCGCCCGAGATGAAGAAGCCTGAAGCAGGCGACTTCCGCGCCGCCTGGGGCGGCATCGCCTCGCTCCAGCTCGCCCTGCCCGCGGTGTGGACCGGAGCGCGGGAGCGCGGCTTCACGGTGGCCGACCTGGCCGAGTGGATGTGCGCGGCTCCGGCCCGGCTGGCCGGCCTTGGGGACCACAAGGGCAGGATCGCGCCGGGGTACGATGCCGACCTGGTGGTCTGGGACCCCGAGGCGAGCTTCGAGGTGGACCCCATGGAGCTGCAGCACCGGCACAAGGTCACCCCCTATGCCGGGCGGACGCTCCATGGCGTGGTCCGGCGGACCCTGTTGCGCGGAGAGCTGGTCTACGATAGCGGCCAGTTTCCCGAGCCGCCTTCGGGGGAGCTCCTGATCAAGGGAGAGGGATGACCGACTTCACCGACCTGGTGGACCTCGCCGCCGAGCGGCTGGGCGGGACCGTGCTCGCCGCCAACGACGAGTTCTTCGCGCCCAAGGAGAACCTCCTCAAGGCCGGCGAGGCGGTCTGGATCGAAGGCAGATACACGGACGCCGGCAAGTGGATGGACGGCTGGGAGACCCGCCGGCGGCGCGAGCCCGGCCACGACTGGTGCATCGTCCGCCTCGGGCTGCCGGGGGTGATCCGGGGAGTGGTCGTCGATACGAGCCACTTCCGCGGCAACTATCCCGAGTCCTGCTCGCTCGAAGCCTGCGCGGCCGCGGGGCATCCTACGCCCGAGGAGCTGATGGACGCCGCGTGGATCGAGATCCTGCCGCGCTCAGCGCTCGAAGGGCATTCGAAGAACCGCTTCCCGATCGAAAAGGACGCCGGCCGGGTCACGCACCTCCGCTTCAACATCTATCCCGACGGCGGCGTGGCCCGTCTGCGGATCCACGGCGAGGTGGTCCCGGACTGGGAGCGGCTCCTGCGGCGGCGGGGCGAGATCGACCTCGCCGGGATCGAGAACGGCGGCGCCGTGCTCTCCTGCAGCGACATGTTCTTCGGCAACCGCCACAACCTGATCCTCCCCGGTCCCTCGCTGGGCATGCACGACGGCTGGGAGACGAAACGCCGGCGGGGGCCCGGCCACGACTGGGCGATCGTGAAGCTGGGGATGCGCGCCGCGATCCACCGCGCCGAGGTGGACACCTCTCACTTCAAGGGCAACGCGCCCGGAAGCTGCTCGATCGAGGCCTGCGACGCGCCCGATGGGGACCCCGACGGCTGGCGGGAGGTCCTGCCCCAGACCGCTCTGCGCCCCCACACCCGGCACCTCTTCGACGAGCTGGCGGCCACGGGACCGTTCACGCACGCGCGGCTCAACATCTTCCCCGATGGCGGCGTGGCGCGGCTGCGGCTCTTCGGGACCGTGACGCCCCTCGACCGGCTGAACGCCGTGGCGGCCGAGGACGCCGAAGCGACCCTCCTCGCCTGCTGCGGCTCCCGTGCATGGGCGCGCCGCATGGCGGAGAGCCGGCCCTTCCGCGACGCCTCGGAGATGAAGGAGACCTCGGACCGCACCTGGTGGAGCCTGGGCCGCGAGGACTGGCTCGAAGCCTTCGCCGCGCACCCGCGCATCGGGGAGGCTGCGAAGACGGGAGGGAAGCAGACCCGCAGGTGGTCCGAGCAGGAGCAGGCCGGCGCCCGCGGCGTGCCGCCGGAGGTCCTGCAGCGGCTCTCGGAGGGGAACCTCCTCTACCAGCAGAAATTCGGCCACATCTTCATCGTCTGCGCCACCGGCAAGGACGCCGCGGAGATGCTCACGCTCCTTCGCGAACGGCTCGGCAACGATCCCGAAACCGAGCTGCGCGTGGCTGCCGAGGAGCAGAGAAAGATCACCAACCTGAGGCTGGAGAAACTCTTGTCATCATGAGCGGGATCACCACGCACGTCCTCGACACCTCGCGCGGCCGGCCGGCGAGCGGCGTGCCCGTCCTCCTGGAGATCCAAGCGGCAGACGGCTGGCGGGAGATCGGCCGCGCCCTGACGGACGGGGACGGCCGTGCCCGGCAGCTTCTGCCCGCGGGCTCCGCGCTGGCCACCGGGATCTACCGTCTCACCTTCGGAATCGAAACCTATTTCCGGACGCAGGGGATCGACGGCTTCTATCCCGAGGCCGCGATCGTCTTCCACGTGCGGGACGCGAACCAGCACTACCATGTGCCGCTCCTGCTGAGCCCGTACGGATACTCGACCTATCGGGGGAGCTGAGCATGCCCGTCACCCTGGCCGAAAACGGTTATGGAAAGCAGGCGGTGCGGCTGGTGACGGTGCGCCGCGGGCTGGAGCGCCACGAATTGAAGGACGTCACGGTGGCGATCCGCTTCGAGGGAGATTTCGCGGCGGCCTACACGGACGGCGACAACGAGGACGTCTTCCCCACGGACACGATGAAGAACACCGTCTACGCCCTGGCCGCCGAGCATCCGTTCGACGACATCGAGGACTTCGGCCTCGCGCTGAGCGATCACTTTTTGCAGGCCAGTTCCCGGACCTTGATAGTCGAGGTGAACCTCACAGAGCATCTATGGGAGCCGATCGAGGCCGGAGGCTCGCCCCATCCCCACGCCTTCCGGCGGGCGGGCGCCGAGCGTCGCACAGCCGTAGTGACCCGCGACCGCGAGGGCGCCAGGGTACTGGCTGGCCTCGAGGATCTGGTGGTGATGAAGACGGCGAAGTCCGCCTTCGAGGGCTTCCCGCGAGACCGCTACACGACTCTCAAGGAGACCTCGGATCGCCTGCTCGCCACGGCCGTCCGGGCCACCTGGCGCTACTCGCGGCCCTACGTCGCCTTCGGCCGCCTCTGGCGCGAGGTGCGCCGCGTCCTCCTCGAGACCTTTGCCGCGCACGACAGCCGCTCGGTCCAGCACACCCTCTACGCCATGGGCGAAGCGGTGCTGGAGACGCTCGACATCGAAGAGATCCACATCGCCATGCCCAACCTGCACCACCTCCCCGTGGACCTCATCCCCTTCGGCCTGGAGAACCGCAACGAGGTCTTCGTGGCCACCGCCGAGCCGTACGGGCTGATCGAGGGAACGGTGCGGCGGGGATCATCACCCTGACGTGCTATCCTGTGTCAGAGGAAAGCCTATGGCAGCCCAGGTGCTCCCCATCGAGTCCGTCGTCAGCGATCCCGAAATCCGAGGCGGTCAGCCCCTGGTCGCGGGAACCACTCTGCGCGTCTCTGATCTGGCCGCCTATCACACTCTGGCTGGCTTGACGCCTGAGCAGCTTTCCGTCCAGTTCGAGCTCGATCTGGCTCGGGTTCATGCCGCCCTGGCTTTCTATTACCAGAACAAGACAGCCATTGACGCCGAGATCCGCTCCAATGCCGATCAAGCCGAGACCTTGCGTCAGCAGTTGAATGTCCAGGGCCGCTGCACCTCTCTTTGAGCGAGCTTCGTTTCTACCTCGACGAGAACGTGCCCACTGAGGTCGCCCGACAGCTCAGGCTTTCGGGCATCGATACCCTTTCTGCTCGCGATCTGGATTTGCTGGGTGGCGACGATCCGGACCACCTGCGGCGTGCGACTGAGATGGGGAGGGTTCTCTGTACGCACGATCAGGATTTC
Organism: Thermoanaerobaculia bacterium; assembly: GCA_036399915.1. Taxonomy (GTDB): domain Bacteria; phylum Acidobacteriota; class Thermoanaerobaculia; order Multivoradales; family UBA5704; genus DATARR01. Next base: position 18,428 of record DASWME010000238.1, on the reverse strand, counting down.
TTGCGGCTCGCGGCAGAGGGCGTCGAGCACGCCGGCATTGCGTTCTCGCCTCAGGACCGCGTGAGCATTGGCGGTTGGGTCCGAGCCCTGCGGTCGCTCCACGCTCGCCGCGAGAGCGAGCAGGTCATGAATCAGGTATTCTTTCTTGCTCTCTGAGATCAACGGAGCACCAGAGCGCCTGCCCCAGCCCGACCTCTCGTCGGCAACTCGGGCGGCAAGTATCATGAGTGCGTCATGTCCGGATCCTTGACTCGAGGGCAGGGCAGACGGTGGGCGTACGCCGCCGCGTGGTTGCCTTTCTTGACCATCTACGTGGCGGCTTTCACCGCCAATGACGTCCCGCTGCACTTCGCGGTGCGGAACGTCCTCGCGACGGTCCTGCCCCAGGCGTTGCTCGGCGCGCTGGTCCTGCGGCTCCCGCGGCGGCTGCCGTGGCCCGAGGTGAGCAGGGCCCGCTTCTTTGCGGCGCATCTGGGGCTGCTGCTCGCTTTCATCCTCGCCTCGACGGCCGGGTGGTTCGCGCTGGTCGGTCTCGACGCGCTCCTGTTCAACGGCTCCTTCGAGATAGGGCTCCAGCTTCGCATTCTGCCGTGGAGAGTCCTGAACGACCTGCTCATCTATTGCACTCTCGCGGGCCTCTCCTATGCGTGGCACAACGCCGCGGCGAGCCGTGAGCAGGCGGCGCGCGCGGCCCGCGCGGAGACCCTGCGGGCTCGGGCGGAACTCGAGGCGCTGAGGAGCCAGCTCAACCCCCATTTCATCCTCAACACCTTCCACGCGCTGATCGGCCTGGTGCGGCGCGAGCCCGCGGTCGCAGAGGCGGCGCTGGAGCGGCTGGGCGATCTCCTGCGCTACAGCCTCCGCATCCAGCGCGAGGGCCTGGATGAGGTGACACTGCGCGATGAGTGGTCGTTCGTCCAGAGCTATCTGGACCTCGAACGTCTGCGGCTCGGTGACCGGCTGCGCGTGAGCTTCGAAGCGGCGGCGACCACGCTGGACTGCATCGTCCCGAGCTTCGCTCTCCAGACCCTCGTCGAGAACGCGATCCGGCATGCCATCGCCCCTCGCGCCGAGGGCGGGCGCTTGTCGATCAGCGCGCATCAGGTGGATGGCCGGCTGCGGATCCAGGTGGAAGACGACGGGCCGGGAGCCTCCGCGCAGCCGCCTGCCGAGAGCCACCGGCTCGGCCTGCGGCTTCTCCAGGAGCGCCTGGCCGCACTCTACGAGGGGCAGGCGAGCCTGAGCTTGCAAGCTGCCGCGGGCGGCGTCCGCGCCGTCCTCGAGCTCCCGGCTCGACACACGCTGGAGGAGCCATGAGCCCTGGCGCGACGGTGGTGCGAGCGGTGCTGGTCGAGGACGAGCCCCATGCGCGGCAGAGCCTTCGCGAGTATTCCGCCGAGGTCGAATGGCTCACCCTGATCGGTGAAGCAAGCGACGGCGCCGAGGCGGTGCGGCTGATCGACCGGCTCAAGCCGGACCTGGTGTTTCTGGACGTCTCTCTCCCGGAGCTGTCCGGCCTGCAGGTGGTCGAGCGCATCCACCACCGGCCGGAGATCGTGTTCACCACTGCCTACGACCGCTTCGCGCTGGCCGCCTTCGAGGTCGGCGCGCTCGACTACCTGCTCAAGCCCTTCGGTCGCCAGCGCTTCCATACCATGCTCGAACGCGTGCGCCGCCACCTCGTCACGAGCCCGGTGCCGACGACCGAGCGCGCTCGCGCCGCTTTCGGATCCCCCTTGCGACTGCTGTTCGCCCGCACGCGCGACGGCATCGTGCCGATCGACGTCCGCACCGTCCGGCACATCCAGGCGAGCGGCGATTATGTGGAGGTGCACTGCGAGACCGGGAGTCATCTGCTCCACACGAGCCTCGGCGAGCTGGCGTCCCGCCTGGACCCCGAGGTCTTCCTGCAGGTCCATCGCTCACACATCGTCAATCTCGAGGCGGTCGAGCTCTTGCGCCCTTTCGACGCGCGGCGCTTCCTGATCAAGCTGCGCGACGGAACGGAGATCGTGGCCAGCCGTGCGGCCTCCGAGCTGCTGCGGCGCCTCGTCCATTGAGGGCTCCCCTCGCCGTTCAACCCTTCCAATGGCTCGTTCGGCGGCGGCTCCGGCCAGTTCGCCGATCCGTCCTTGCGGCGTGCCCCGTGGGGCGCGAAAGTCCAGGTCAAGGAGGGACGAACGATGCGAAAGGGCTCCATTTTCCTTCTCCTCATGACCCTGGGTCTGCTGACGCTGCTGGAAGCCTGTCTTCACCCGGCGCCGGCCCCCAACCAGGATCAGCGGCAACCCAGACTGGCTTCCGTCGACGTGGAGCGCCGTCTGGTGGCCGCCAAACCCAAGCTGATGTCCGCCGACTACCGCGCGGACCTCGATGAGCTGGCCCGCTTGCGCGAAGAGGTGGCGCCGCTGACCGGCGATCCCGCGCTAGGGTATCTGGCACACTATTGGGCGGGGTTCGCGAGCTGGCGCATCGCCATCAACGGGGCCAGCCGCGGGATGAGCACGGAGGACCTCAAGTTTCACCTCGCGAAGGCCGGCATGGATTTCGACGAGTCGGTCCGCCTCAAGGAGGACTTCGCCGACGCCTATGCCGCGGCAGCGGGGGTGTATGGTTGGTTGGGAACTTTCTTCATGCGCGATGATTACCCCACGGCCAAGGAGCACTTCGACAAGTTTTTCCGGTTGATCGCACGGGCCAAGGAGCTCGAGCCGGACAATCCCCGCGTGCTGTGGATCTCGGCGGTTCCGTCGCTGGTCCTTCCACCCGAGAAGGGAGGAAACCTGGACCGTGCCATCGAGATCTACCGCCGGATGGAGGCGGTCAGCCCGGCCGTGAGCGATGCGGGCTCACCGCTGCCGGACTGGGGCAAGCCGGAAGCGTTGATGTCCCTCGCCAATGCGCACCTGCAAAAATCCCCGCCGGACCCGGCCGCCGCCGGCGAAGAGGCGCGCGCGGCGCTCCGCCTGCAGCCGGAGTGGTTCTATGTACGCGACATCCTGTTGCCTCAGATCGAAGCCGCACAGCGCAAGGCGGTCAGGCAGAGCGAGCAGCGGCCGCGTCCTGAGCCGTGATCGCTGTCCAGCTCCTGGTGGGACTCTGCCAGGAGCCTGCGGCTCACGGATTCCCAGGATCTCAAGGACAGCAAGGACACAGAGGACGCGAAGGACCAACCAAGCCTTTCGTCCTCGATGTCCCTGGTGTCCTTGATGCCCTTGCTTTTCTGCCGCGCAGGCCCCCTATAATCCGTCCACGGACAGGACCATGGCCTCGAAGACTTCGCTCCTCCCCCGGGTCAGGGCGTTCGACTGGAAGGCAGTCGACGCGGGCCTCGCCGAAAAGCCGGGCCTGATCGCCCACCGCGATGAGCGCCAGCGCAACTGGCTGCACATCCTCTGCGCCACGGAGCTGAAGGGCCGGGATCCCGCCGACAGCATCAGGACCGCCGATGTCCTCCTGGCGCGCGGCATCGACCTCCAGGACCACGCCTTCACCGAGGGCGCCTGGAAGGCGACGCCGGTCTGGTTCTGCGTCGCCTTCGGCCGCAATCTCGCCCTCGCCGAACACCTCCTGAAGCTCGGGGCCGACCCGAACCACTCGCTGTTTGCGGCCGCCTACAACGACGACGACGACGCGATCGACCTTCTGATCCGCTACGGCGCCCCCGTCGAAGACCCCTCCTCGCCGGCCGCGTCGCCCTTCCTCGCCGCCGTCGAGTGGAGCCACTTCCGCGCGGCCGACGCGCTGGCGAGGCACGGGGCGAACGTCAACGCCAGGAACGCCAAAGGCATGACCGCCTTCCACTGCATGCTGAAGAAGGGCACCGACTTCGAGCCCTTCGCCATGCTCGCCACCCGCGGCGCGAGAGCGGATATCCCCGGTCCCGACGGCGTCACGGCCGCCGAGATCATGGCGCGGAAGCGGGACCCACGGTTCCGGGAGCTGGCGGCGCAGCTCGGGAGCTAGAGGCGCGGGGAGGCCCCACGTTGGGCGCGGAGCCCGAGCATCTCCTGCCTCAGCAGGAGGAGGTCTCGGCCAAGATCGAGAGCTTCCGGGCTGGGGATCGCCTCGGACGCTACCAACTCCACGACCGTACAATCCGTTGACACCAACGTTCTGCTCTACGTAACCTGCAATCCGCGCCGCGACCCGCGCGCCCGACCCCCTTTCTAGGAGCACGGCACCTATCCTGGGGAACGGAAGCTGAGGTAGACTCTGTCCGCATCCACTATCTTGAGTCATGCAGAAACCGCTCCCCCAGATCATCGAGCTCGCTCGCGAGCGTCATATCGATCAGGAAGCGTTCTCAGCCTTCGTCGAACGCCTTAGGGTTCTGCTCGCGACCTGGGAAATCCCCTCCGGCGGCCGGCGAGAAGCCCTCGGGGACTATCTCGACCGGCGTGCCGCGCACAGCTCAGCGGCGGCTGACGAACAACCGGTGGTCGATGCCCTCAGCCGCCAGATCCTCGAAGCGCTCGGCTACCGCGACGGCGACTTCACCTATAACCAGCCGCTGACCGACGGGTCTGATCGTCCGGACTTCACGGTCCGGGTCGAAGAGTTTCTCGGGCCTCTGCCGGTGTTCTTGGTCGAAGACAAAGCGACTTCCGTACGCGATTTCGAGCGCCCACAGCGCAAGGGGGACGATCAAGAGTCTCCGATCGAGCAGCTCCGCCGTTATGTCCTCGCCAGCGCAGTCCACAGTCGCGTGGGCTTGCTCTGCAATGGCTGGCGACTGGAGGCCTGGCAGTTCGGCGCTGAAGGCCCGACCCGGCTGGTCCAGATCAATCTCCACGCGCTGGCGCAGGCAGCGCTCAAAGGCGAGGAACTCGGCCAGCGAGCAGCGCTCCGGGCGCTTTGGAAGCGATTCTCGCGCTTCGCCTTCACCCATGCGCGCGAGCTCAGCGAGCGTTCGCTTACCGCTCCCCCCCTTGGACCTGCGTGGATCGAGCGGGTTCAACGAGCCATCTCCATACGCGGCAGCACTGAGGACGTGGAACAGGAGCTGCTGGGCTATTACGAGGAAACTTGGCGTGAACAGGCCGCCGACGTGCGCAGAGCCTCCGAAAGCCTGGTCGAGGTCCTGCGGGATCTAATCGAGCAGTTTGCAGAGGATGTGCTCCACCAGCTCGACGAAGGGCTATGTCGCCACTCCGCCTACGAAGAGGCGCGGGCGAAGGTCGGTCCCGGCGAGACAGCAGCGCGTCTGCGCCGGGATGTCGAGTTTCGCCACACTAGCTTCGACCTCAGCAAGGAGGAGTTCGAGCGCGTTCTCCTGGTTCCGCTCGACGAGTGGTGTCAACGTCCGCGCCTGGAAGAGCTTGAGGAGCAGTTGAAGGTCTGGGTCTCCTCCCTCGACCCCCATGTCAAGGTCGCGGGCGAAACGCCGGCCGGGCCCGAAGCGCAGCTCGTCCTGGCGCCGCAGGGTGCCAGCCGCGCGCGCAAGAACGGTCCAAGAAACGGTGCGGCGAACGGAAAGCGTAAAATCCTCCAAGGCATGAAAGAGGCGCTCCGCAAGGTCTGCCAGCGGGCGCTCGAGGACTACGTCGCCGTCCTGCAGCTAGACGAGGAGTATCGCTCAGCCATCCGCGCGGCAGAGGCCTACCGAACCTGGGCGCAGCGAGTCTCGTCCAGCGCGCTAGTCGGCTTGGCGGAGGACGAGCTCCGGCGCGAATTCGCGCGTCAGACCGCTTACGTCTACATCATCCGTCTGCTGCTCGTGCGTATCTGTGAGGACAAGGGCCTCTTCCGCCGCAAGCTGTCGGACGGCGGCTTGGTCCTCTGGAAGGAGCGTGTGCCCCAGTACCTCGACTACGCCTCGGGCCGCTCCTACGAGTACCTGACGCGCATGGCCTACGAGTGCGCGCAAAACGTGTACGTGCACTTCTATGGCGCCTCGGAGTTGTTCGACTGGTACCGGATGGACGACAAGATGCTGCTGCGCGCTCTGCTCGTCCTCAATGCGTTCAACCTCGAAGCTATCGATACGGACATCATCGGCGCCGTCTACGGCCGCTATCTGGAGGAGGGCAAACACGAGCAGGGCCGCTACTACACCCCGAAAGTACTGGTCACCCGCATGCTGGATCTCGCCGGTTGGCGTGGCGAGGAGATCCGTGGCCGCCGCCTCGCTGACCTGGCCTGCGGCTCCGGCAGCTTCCTTGTCGAGGCGTGCCGCCGCCTGCTCGACACGTTCCGCAATCGCGAGGGCCGCATCCCCAAGGCGATGCTCCGCCCGGTTCTCGAGGAGGTACAGCGCTCGCTCTACGGCCTCGAGATCAATCCCTTCGCCTGTTATCTGGCCGAGACCAATTTGCTGATCCAGGTGCTCGATCTGGTGAAGCAGGCAAAGGACGAGGGAATCACGCTCGTAGTCGATCGGTTCCGGATCTACTGCGCGGACTCCCTGATCGTCGATCCCGCGCTCGCCGCCGTTCCCGAGGCCTCATTTTTCCTCCTCGGTAGAGATCGCGCGGAGGCGGAGTTGATGAAGGCGCGAACAGGCCCGTACTCCCAGGGGTTCGACACTCTGGTCGGTAATCCCCCTTACGTGCGTGCTGACGAGGATGCGCCCGCCTGGTCCGCCTACCGCCGCCGGCTGGAGGCGCAGGAGTGGTTCACGACTCGCCACCAGAAATGGGACCTCTACGTTCCCTTCGTAGAGCAGTACCATCGGTTGCTCGCCGACAATCCGGAAGCCCGCTGCTGCCTGGTGACGATCGAGTCGTTGGCGACCGCTCCCTATGCGGAGAAGCTGCGCGAGCATCTGGCCCGGAAGACGACCCTTCACGACATTCTCGTGACGCGAGGTCTCAAGCTGTTCGAGGACGCCAAGTGGCAGAACAACGTGATTTTCTCCTTCTCGCAGGGAGCGCCGCCACCGGACCATCGCGTCCGGCGAGCACTCGCGGAGAAGAGACGTGGACGGGATGAGATCATCGCCGAGCCGTTCGATGAGATCGTGCAGGCTGAAGCTGATCCCGAGCGGATTTTCCACCTTAAGGAGCAGGTGGAGCTCGCCCTTGAGAACACTGTCCGATTCGAGGAAATCTGCTACGTATCCAAGGGTATGGTGCTGCATTCGAATGAAAGACTGCACGAAGGCCAGATCCTTCTTGTTCCTCCCAGTTACGATCCCGCTCGTTTCGGGGAGGAACTGGTCGAGGATCTGGGGGCCGAGGGGAAGCGAATCCGGCATCGAGAGTTCGACAGGAACGATCTCGTCGCGGAGAGCCCGGATGACATTCACACCAGGCCCTATCTCGATCCTCGCGAAGTAAAGAGGGGCGGATTCGGTCGCATCCAATGGCTGGAGTACGGCGAGCACACCCGCTGCCCAGACCGAGTCAGCCGCCCGACCTTCTCTGAGCTCTTCACAGTTCCCAAGCTCATGTTTGGCACCTTTACGGGTATCGCGGTGGATGCGCAGCCTCCGTTTTACCTGACAAACCACAGCGTTACCATAGCAGTAAGGTGGAAACTGCTCGAGCGTGTCGAGAATCGTTCCTTGGCTAAAGCACGAGGCGAGCTTGATCTCGCCGGACGTTACCTTCCGCAGTTATCCGATAAGTTCTCTGAATGGTATCTATGCGCGCTATGCTTGAGCGAACCAATCCAGAAGTGGCTAGCGACTACTAAACGATCGATGAAACAACACGTCTACCCTGACGACATTAAAGCGATCCCCGTAAAACGGATCTCTCCGGCGGAGCAGGAACCATTCGTGCGTCTGGAAAAGGAACGCCACCTGTTGTGGCGCGAACTCGCAATGCTGGAGGATCAGGGGTTTCGGATCGGTGCGCGGGTCGAGATGCCGATTCGCGCTCTCGTCGAGTGGTTTCTACGTGAGCACCCGAGCGTCGAACGCCTCGCCCTGCTCAAGATGCCGACTTCACTTATCGAGTTCGAGGAAAGGACCTTGGAGAGCGACCTCAAGGGAGCGAAGGCGGTCGGCGCGGAGGTGCGGCTGCGGCGCGAGACCATGGCGCGCGTGGGAAGCGGCGTAGAGCGGAAAGAAGAGGTCGCGGCGCTTTTAGCTCGGATCCTCAACGATCTACCGGGGCCTCTCGTGGACGTCCAAGTAGAGATCCCACGAAGCGAGAAAGGCCTGTTAGAGCTTGCCAGCTTTCTGAGTGAGCAGGAAGAGAGCGTCCGCCGCAGACAGGCGCGCATCGACGAAATCCAGAGCGAAATCGACCGCCTTGCCTGGGCGCTCTACCGGCCGGCCTGATCACGGGGTGTCGAGCAGAGAGACCATCAGCTCTCGTCGAGAGCCTTCTGGACCATCTCCAACGTAATGGGCTTCGCCTCTGGAGATATCGAGAACACCGGGAACCCTTCGTCATTTGCCCCCTGAGGCCGCGGAGCGAGACCGCGTCGCGCGAGCTCCGACAGCACCTCGCCAAGGCTCTTCCCTTCGGCCTCGGCTAGGCTCCGCGCTGCTTCGAGCACATCGTCCTCAATCACCACGGTGGTCCGCATGAATGCTACTCTGGAGGATAAAAGCCTTGGATGTCAAGATGCCTTGATGCGGCGATGTTTGCTCAGAGTCCACCTCGCTGTCTCGCCGCCCCGGTCCAGCGCCTAAGAGCCGTCCTTCATCGGGGTCTGGCCGGGATTGTCCACGTGCTGCTTCAGGGTGTAGGCGCCACCCGACGAGGCCTCGTCCGCGCCCTTGGCGAACGCCAGGTCCCTCTCTTGAATCGGTACGACCTTCTCGCGGCTTGGCTTCTGGCTCTTGTTCATCCCTCACCTCCTCGAAGATCTGGCGGGCGTTGTTGGGCGTGCGTCACCCCCAGCAGAGCGGCTGCGAAGCAGCCGAGGCATGGAGCCTGGGGCGCCAGCCCCAGGAACCGAGCCCGGCCTGTCCTTCCTGAGCCCCGGCGGGGCGACGGCAGCATCTTGATCATACCAATTGCCGTCGCCCCATCGGGGCTCCTGGGTTCGTTGGACCTCCTCTTTCCTGGGGCTGGCGCCCCAGGCTACATGCCTCTGCCGCTTCGCGGCAGGCCTCCCTGCTCCTTCCTCAACCAGGGACCGCTGCCGCATTCCTGGCAAGCTTATTCCTCCGACAGGTAGTATTGTAGTATTGGCGGTACAACCTGGTAGCGCCCATGTCTGACCACGGTCCAAAGAGGAGAGAATCATGCCTGACACTCTGAAGCCGAGACTTATGCGGAAACTGGTCCTCCTGGGTCTGCTCGCTGCTGGCCTCTGCGTACTGCTGAGCTCCGACGCGATGGTGCCCCCGGCTTATGCACAGGCCGACGAGGAGTGCCCACCCTACTCACCGGGAGGCTGTCCGTTGGAGAGCGCGTTCGTCGAGGATTGTGGGGACGGCACCTTTCGCCTGGTCTGTCACTATGGCGGCGAGACGGAGGACGGCCTCTGTCTGGGGGTCTCCGAGGGACCCTGCCACGACTGGTATCAGTAACCCCAGTTTGTCCTTATGAGCCCTGGTAGAGTCACCCGGGACTTCAATCCCGGGCGGTCGGCGAGATCAGGGCTTGGCTGGCCAGGAGAGGGCGGGGTCGGCGTTGCGCTTCCAGACGAGGAGGCGGGAGCGCAGGTCGCGCAGCACCTCCTGCGCTGCGGGCTCGGCGACGAGGTTGTGCGCCTCCGCCGGGTCGGCCACCAGGTCATAGAGCTCGTCGCTGCGGGCCGGGTCCTTCCAGACGATCAGCTTGTGCCTCGGGGTCCCGCACGGGCACGGAAGGCGAGCGCTGGCGCTGAAGCGCCAGAAAACGAAGGGTCCCGAGGAGACCCGTTCATATACACTGGCGGGCTTTGTATATACAAGAGCCGTCCGCCAGGGTCTCAAGTCGGCCGCTTCATATCATTTGTCGTCGGTTGTATATGCAGAGGCCGCCCGCCAGGGTCTCAAGAAGGCTACTGCATATCATTTTTCGGTCTTTGTATATGAAGCGGCCTCCGCTTGGCCTCTCAGGGCTGCTGCTTGAGCTCCAGCGCCGGGCGCTTCATATACAGCGCTGGACTCTGCATATGAAGCGGCCGACTCGAGACCCCCAGCGTCCACCGCTTCATATCAAGCGGCCGACTTTGTATATCAACGGTGGCCCGCAGACCGCCAAGCGGCAAGCTGCCGAGGCCCGAAGCCGGTCCCGAACTACAATCGGCCATGAAACTGCGCTGGACCGACCGCCACTTCACCTTCGACCTGCCCGAGGGACTCTTTCCCGTGGTGGTCGAGCGCCTGCGGGGCATCCCGGAGCGGATCGAGGACAAGGTCCGCGGCCTCTCCGCTGACGTGCTCACCCAGAAGCCCCGGGCATTGATACCCGGGCGGGGAGACGCGACGCTTCAACTGAGCCATTACTTCCTCCGCCGGTAGTGGGCCGTCACGAACTGCTGCCAGTTGCCGTCCTCGCCCTGCACGTGCGAGGTCAGCACCCGGTGGTCGTCGCTCTTGAATTCGATGACGTCCCTGTACTTGGCCAGCGACCCGTCACCGCTCATGCTGGGTCCCTCGCTCTCGAGCGTCAGCACCCTTTCGCTGGCGTCGAGCGAGCCGTCGTACAGCCAGAGGTGGGTCATCATCGACCCGACCCAGGTGCCCACGTAACGCTGTCTCTGCGGATCATAGCCGAGCGTCATGAGCGAGGTCCCGGTGCCGCCGCCCGGCATCTCGCCCTCGCCCTCCGCCACGGTCCAGAGGCCGCCCAAGGACCGCACGCTCTCGGTGCCCGTGGATTTCGCGGGCGGCTCGCCCGGCGCCATCGTCGCCTCGGCTTCCATGGTCCACTCGCCGACCAGCTTCTCCAGCCACCGGTGCTCCTTCTGCGGCTCGGCCTTCATCATGGACTCGGTTGAGGTTGTGGTCGTCTCCATCGCCGCACCTCCTTTCTGGTGGAAAACTCTACACCGCACGGCTCGCGCGCGGCACGACAGGGTGTCCTGCGGTGCGTCCCCTAGACCAGGGCGAAGGCGCGGTCGAAGGCGACCTCGGCGCGGCCGGCGTCGCCGGTGAGGGCGACGCCCAGCTCGATGAGGCTTTCGCGGAGCTGCCGCGGGCTCGGCTCGCAGCGGACGCAGACCACGTGCGGCATCCGGGCGGCGTCCCCCGTCGAGCGGGCGGCCAGCACCTGCACCCGTTCCTCGGGTGCCGCGAGCTCCGTGCCGAGAGGGATGACGACGGTGTCCACCCGCCGTCCGAGCGCGCGCAGATAGCCCAACAGCCGGTCGGGGGCGCCCCCCTCGTCGAGCCCGCGGTGGAGCCCCTCCTGCGCGAGCTGCGCCATCTGCTCGCCGGCCGCCATCACCTGCACTCCAAGCTCGCGGAGGTAGTGCTCCAGCGAGCGCCGCAGCTTTCCCTGCTCGCAAAGCGGCGCCACGGTCAGCGTGCGCGCCGCCGCGCCGTCCTGCCACCGTCTGGCCAGGGCATAGCCCTGCGCCGCGAGGGCGCTCCGCCACGACGAGCCGGCGAAACACTCGCGCAGGCGCAGCTCGCACCGCTGCAGGAGCTGCAGCGCCGGGACCTCGCGCACGCATGCACGGATCGCCTCCTCCAGGGCGTTCCACTCGGGCAGCAGGCCTTGGCGAAACTCCGGCCGCAGCCGCCGGTAGAGGCGCCGCAGGCGCCGCAGCGTCGCGTCGGCCTGGCGGCGGAGAGACTCCTGCAGACCGGCACCGGACGCCGCCGCGGCTTGCGCCTCCCTCTCGACCCGGTCGTAGCCCGCGCGGGCCGCCTCGCGGAAATCGTGCGCGGCCAGCGTCTGGAGCGTGAACTTCTGGAAATGCAGGCCCATGATCGCCAGCGTGATCGCCTGCGGGAGCTGCCGCGGTCGGCGGAGGAGCGTGCGGGCGAGAAACCTGGCATACGCCGGCCCCTGGCGCGAGAAGAGCTGGCGCCACAGCGAGCGCAACAGGGCCAGCAGCTTGTCCGGCTCGAACCGCCACTGCCGGCCGCTCACCCCGGGGCCGAGATTCGACATCAGCGTCCAGCAGCGCGCGAAGTAGCTGCGCAGGCCGGGATCGTAGAGGGCCGCGAGAACCCGCCGGTAGCCGTCGATCAGCACCCCCGGGTCGAGCTGCGGCCGGAAGTTGAGAGCGATCTCGACGTTGTTGCCGCTCGACTCGGCCAGCAGGCGGCCCTCGGCCTCGAGCCGGGAGTAGAGGTCGGTGCCGCGCAGCGCGGTGAGCAGGCCCACCATGGCGCGCGGGATGCCCGCCTCCTGGATGAACTCGACCTGGGCGTCGAAGACCTCCGGACCGTCGCCGTCGAGGCCGAGGATGAAGCCGCCGCTCACCTCCAGCCCCTTGCGCTGGATGGTGCGCACCGCGTGGAGGAGGTAGTGCTCGTCCCCCTTGTCGGTGTTCTGCGTCTTCTTGGTCCGCTTCAGGGCCTCGGGATTGGGGCTCTCGATGCCCAGGAAGACCATGCCGAACCCCGCGTCCACCATGGCGTCCATCAGCGGCTCGAGCTTCGCCAGGTTGACGCTCGCCTCGGTGAAGAGACCGAAGGGATAGCGCCGCGCGCGCTGCCAGGCCGCGACCGCGGGCAGCAGGCGCAACGCCTCGCGCTTGTTGCCGATGAAGTTGTCGTCGACGAGGAAGACCGGCCCGCGCCAGCCGATCTCGTAGAGGCGGTCGAGCTCGGCGAGCATCTGCTCGTTCGACTTCGTCCGCGGCACCCGCCCGAAGAGCTTGGTGATGTCGCAGAACTCGCAATCGAAGGGGCAGCCGCGCGAGAACTGGAGCGCCATCGAGGAATAGGCGCCGAGATCGAGGAGATCGAAGCGCGGTACCGGCGCCAGGGTGATCGCCGGCTTGGCCGCCGGCCGGTAGACCCGCTGCGCCCGGCCGGCCTCCCAGTCGGCGAGGAAACGCGGGAACGTCTCCTCGACCTCGTCGAGGAGGTAGTAGTCGGCGTCGGGGATCTCGGAAAAGAACGAGGTCGGGTGCGGGCCGCCCACCCCGATCGGCTTGCCGCGGCGGTTGCACCGGGCGATCACCTCCTGCAGCGAGCGCCGCTGCACCACCATCGTGGAAGTGAGCACCAGGTCGGCCCAGTCGAGGTCCTCGTCGGTGAGCTCGGCGACGTTCAGATCCACCAGCCGCAGCCGGTAGTGGTGAGGGAACATCGCCGCCACCGTGAGCAGCCCCAACGGCGGCATCGCCGACCGTTTGCCCATCAGCTCCAGGGCATACTGGAACCCCCAGTACGAAGGCGGAAAGCGGGGATAGACGAGCAGGGCGTTGACGGTCTGCGGCTCGCTCATGACGGCCTCCCAAGCACGCGAGACATTCCCGTTTTGCAGGCTCGGACTCTCGAAATCGCCGTGTAATGTCCCTCACAGACCGTGGGGACAGCTTGCAGTGGACCCAATCAGGCGCCACTCTCTTCTGGAAAGGTGCAAAATGGGTGCCCAATAGTTCTACTTTGGCGCTGTCCTCGCCTCCGGAGCCCTCACCTCCCCGGCCATGCCCGCAGCCGTCTTGCGGGGCCGCATTCTACATTGTAGAATTCATGGCCAGCCATGCCGCGTCCGCTGCATCCCGAGGACCTGACCCGCTCCACGCCGCTGACGGGGCTTTCCGCGGCGCTGTTTCGGGCGCTGCTCCCGTATGCCGAGCGCGACGAGGTGCTCGCGGACCTCGCGACGGAGCACGCGCACCGTGCGGCGGCTCGGGGACGGCTCGTCGCCAGACTCTGGCTCTGGCGGCAGCTCTTCGGCTCGCTGCCTGCGCTCGTCCGCCGGAGCTGGTGGCGGGGGTGGACAGGCTTCGAGCCGCGCGCCAGTCGAATGCAACCTGGAGGACTCGTCGTGGAAAGCTGGATCATCGATTTGCGGTACTCCGCGCGCCGGCTCGCGAGGCGCCCGACGTATGTGTTGCTCGCCGTCCTGACCCTGGCGCTCGGCGCCGGCGGAACGGCCGCCATTTTCAGCGTCGTCCGCGCGCTGTTGCTGACTCCGCTTCCCATCCCCCGGGAGTCCGAGGTCGGCGTGCTGTGGAGCCCGGGCAACTGGTCGGAAACGGAGTTCCTGCACCTCCGTCCTCGGTTTCCAGGGTTCCGGCGCGTGGCCGCCTACATGCCGCTCGATGCTACTCTCGAGACGGCGGGCGAGCCGCTGCGCCTGGTCCGCGGCGTCGCCGCGTCCGCGGAGCTCTTCGACGTGCTCGGCACGGGGGCGTTGCTCGGGCGGACGTTCCAGCGTGGCGACGATCTCCCCAATGCCGAGCCCGTCGCGGTGCTGAGCCATGGGTTGTGGCGGGAGCTCGGCGGCGATGCCTCGATCATCGGCCGTCGCCTCAACCTGGGCGGCATCCCCCGGACCGTGGTGGGCGTCATGCCGCGCGGCTTCTGGTTTCCCAGCCCGGCGGTCCGGGTCTGGACCGCGGCGCCTCTGAGCCCGGAGAACGGAGCCGGGAACTATGCCCTGATCGGGCGGATCGACGCGACGGCGCGGCTCGACCACATGGAGGGACCGCTCGGCGCGATCGCGGCGGCGCTCGGACAGCGTTTCGAGTATTCCCGCGAGTGGGACAAGACCAGGTCCCCGGCGATCACCCCCCTGCGCGAGTCTCTGGTGGGGAACGTGCGCCCGAGCCTCCTCGCGACCCTTGCCGCGATGGTGCTGATCCTGTTCATGGCCTGCGTCAACGTCGCCGCGCTGATGCTCAGCCAGGTGAGCGGCCGCAGCACGGAGCTTGCCGTGCGCGCCGCCCTGGGAGCCGGACGCAAGCGGCTGAACCAGCAGATCGTCATCGAGTCGCTGCTGATCGGGACGCTCGCGGGGGCCGCAGGCGCCCTGCTCGCCGCGGCGGGCTTCCGGGTGCTGGTCCAGTCGCTGCCCTTGGGCGAGCTCGCCGAGAGCGCACGGCTCGATTGGACCCTGTTCTGGGCGGCGACCCTCGTGGCGCTGCTCGCCGCGGCGGCGATCGCCGTGATCCCGGGCCTGGCGCTCTGGCGCGGCGACCTGCGGGGCTCGATGGCCACCGCACGGACCGCGGGTATTGCGGGCCGCGGCGGGCGGCTCGAAGGCGGGCTGGTGGTCGCCCAGATCGCGCTGGCCGTGCTGCTCGCGGCCGGGGCAGGACTGCTCATCAGGAGCGTCGCCAAGCTCCGTGCCATCGATCCTGGCGTCCGGGCGGAACCGGTGGCGGTCCTCGACGCCACGATGCCCTCGCAGCTCTCCAGGGACGAGCGGCGCAAGGCGGTGCTCGACCTCCTGCCGGCGCTGCAGGCGCTGCCCAACGTTCGAGCGGCAGCCGCAACGACGAAGCTCCCACTCCGGGGCAGCGGCGACAGCTGGGGCATCGCCATCGAGGGGAAGCCGGAGCTCGAGGACAGCACCACCTACTTGCGAATCGTGACTCACGACTACTTCCAGGCCCTCGGCGTGCCGGTACGCCGGGGACGCGGGTTCCTGCCGACCGACCGCTCCACGACGGAACCCGTGGTCGTCATCAACGAGGCGCTGGCCGCGAAGTACTTCCCGGGCGAGGATCCGCTCGGCCGGGTCCTGAACACCGGCTTCGACCGCGGCGAGCGCATCATCGGCGTGGTCGGCAACGTGGCGGAGGCCAATCTTACCGACGGGCCCGTCCCCGCACGGTACATGCTGTTCGACCAGGTGCCGATGTTCTGGCAGCAGGCCTCGTTCGTCCTTGCGGCGACGAGGCCCGAGGAGGTGCCTCGACTGCTCCAGGCCGCTCGCGGCATCCTGCAGCGGGAAGGGCGGCATCTCGCTCTCGAGCGGACGGTCGCCATGCAGTCGGTCGTCGACGAAGCGGTCGGCGCTCCGCGGCAGGTGGCCGGCCTGCTCTCGCTGCTCGCCGGTCTCGCCCTGCTGCTCGGCGCGGTGGGCGTCTACGGTATGATCTCCCACTTCGTGTCGCGCCGGACGCGGGACTACGGCATCCGTATCGCCCTGGGCCTGACCTCGGGGCGCGTGGTGTCGCAGGTGATGGGCCGGGGCATTCTGCTGGTCGGTCTCGGCAGCGCCATCGGCATCCTGGCGGCGCTCCTGCTGACGCGCCTGCTCTCGTCCCTGCTCTACGGCGTGGGGGCCGCCGATCCCCAGGCGTTGGCGGGTGCGGTCCTCGCGTTGCTGGCGGTGGGAGCGCTGGCCGCCTTCATCCCGGCCCGGCGGGCGAGCCGGACCGATCCGGCCCTGGTGCTGCGGGAGCAGTAGCGCCGCTCGTCTTCGGGCAGCCCGATATGAAGCCATCCAAGGCCACCGATTCCGCCCCCGTCGGCAGCTTCGAGGAGCAGGTGATGCTCGCCGTGCTGCGGACCGGCTCGGAGGCGTACGGGATGCAGGTGCGCCGCGAGCTGGAGAAGGTGACCGGCCGGGACGTGACCATCGGCTCCGTGTACATCACCCTGGACCGCCTCGAGGCCAAGGGGCTGGTCACCTCGGCGCGCACCGCCGGCGGGGACTCACCCTCGCGCCGGGTCTTCTCCATCACCGCGTCCGGGGCCCGGGCCCTGGCCGAAACCAGGGCGATCCGCGAGCGGCTGTGGGCCGGCGTGGACCTGGGGACGCTGCTGCGCAAAGCCTGAGCGGCAGCGGTCCCCAGCGCCTTCACGCATCGCGGAGAACCACCTGCGGATCCACCTGCTCGGCGCGGCGGGCCGGGATGTAGCAGGCGAGAGCCGCGGACGCCAACAGGAGCGCGACGACGCCGCTGTAGACCATAGGGTCCCTGGCCTTCACCTCGAACAGCAGGCTCTCCAGAGAGCGGCTGAGGAGGACCGACCCGAAGAGGCCCAGCACGACGCCGAGACCGGCGAGGCCGAGCCCTTCGCGAAAGAGCAGGTTGCGGACCGCCCGGGGCGCGGCGCCCAGGGCCAGGCGGATCCCGATCTCGTGGGTCCGCTGCGCCACCGAGTAGGAGATGAGGCCGTAGATGCCGATGCAGGCGAGCAGGAGGGCCAGGCAGGCGAAAGCGCCGAGCAGGACGGCCTGCAGGCGCTGACGCGCGATCGAGCCGGCCATCACGTCCTCCATCGTCTGCACCTGGGAGATCGCCTGATTCGGGTTGACGCGCCGCAGCGCCGCCCGCACCGCCGGCACCATCGCCTGCGGATCGCCGTCCGCGCGCAACACCACGGCGGTGCTGGACGGGGGCCGCTGGCTGGTGGGGAGGAACAACGTGGGCTCCGGAGGTACGTTCAGGCCGTCGTGCCGGCTGTCCGCCACGACGCCGACGACCTCGGCCTCCGGATCGCCGTCCCACGAGATCTTCAAGCGCTTTCCGATCGGGTTTTCGTGCGGGTAGAGCATGCGCACCGCCGACTGATTGAGGATCGCCACCTGCGGCGCTCCCGGGCGGTCGTGAGCGTCGAAATCGCGGCCGGCCAGCCGGGGAATGCCCATAGTCGCGAAGTAACCCGTCGAAACCACGCTGATGTCGCCGCCGGTGCGCTCGCTCGGCGGGGGCTCGGGCACGTCGGCCCGATAGAACAGGCTTCCCGAGTCCTCTCCGCTCAACGGCAGCCAGAGGATCGAGCTGGCGGAGACGACGCCGGAGAGCGACCGGACCTCGTTCAAGACCTGATCCATGTAGGCGACGCGCTCCTCCTCGTTCTCCATGCGCGGCAGCAGCATCTTCCAGGTCAGGACGCGCTCGGCGCGGAAGCCGGGATCCACGGCGTTCAACTGCAGGAAGCTGCGCACCATCAACCCGGCGCCGATCACCAGGAGAAGCGCCACCGCGATCTCGGAGACCACCAGCAGCCGGCGCAGCCGCCGGCCACCGCCCGCCACCGACCGGCTCCCTTCCCGGAGCTGCTCCGCGACGTCGCCTCCGGAGCTCTGCCAGGCGGGAGCCAGGCCGAACAGCAATCCCGTCGCCAACGAGATCGCGGTCGCAAAGGCGAACACCGAGGGGTCGAGCCGGATCTCCTCCAGACGCGGCAGGGGAAAGTCGGCGGGCAGCAGGCCGAGCGTGGCGGACAGGCCCCACTGCGCCAGCGCCAGGCCGGCGAGGCCGCCCAGCAAGGACAACAGCACGCTTTCCACGATCAATTGATGGACGATCCGCCAGCGGCCCGCCCCGAGCGCCAGCCGCACGTTGATCTCGCGGCGGCGCCCGGCGGCGCGCAGGAAGAGCAGGTTCGCCACGTTGACGCAGGCGATCAGGAGCAGAAGCCCCACCGCGGCGAACAGCACCCAGAGGATCCGCCGGACCTTGCCGACGACGTACTCCATGATCGGCTGGGCCGTCGCTCCCCAGCCGGTGTTCATCTCCGGCTGCTCGCGCGCGGTCATCGCGGCGATGCGCTTCATGTCCGCCTGCGCCGCCGCGATGGAAACCCCGGGCCGCAGACGCGCAAAAGTCGTCAGGTAGCGGCCCTCCTCGGAAGTCCGGGCGGGGTCGAGCTGCCGCGGCAGGTAGAGGTCCGCCTTGGCGTTGGGAAAGGCGAAGCCGCGCGGCATGACGCCGACGATCTCCCGGGC
>DASWME010000237.1:0-30993 GCA_036399915.1 Thermoanaerobaculia bacterium | reverse complement strand
GGCCGGAACCGCCCGAGCCCGGCAGCTGCTTTGGTGCCAGCCTCTTCGTCAGCGGCCCGATCCTCCATCCCACCCGGGCTTCGATCCCCAGCCCGCCATCCGCCCGGCCCTGTCAACGACATGATCCCGACCGATCAGCCACCCGCGGTGCACAACGAGCAGGTGCTCGCGCGCCAGCTCTCGACGGCCCAGCAGATGGCGATGGCGCTCGGCGGCGCGATCGGGACGGGCCTGTTTCTCGCCAGCGGCCTGGCGGTCAATGTGGCCGGGCCGGCCATCATCCTGTCCCTATCTGATCGTGGCCGGCCTCTCGCTGCTCCTCGGACGCGCGCTGCCGAGATGGCGGTGGCCCATCCGACGGCGGGCGCCTTCGGCGTCTACGCCGGGATTCGGGCGGCGGTAGGGCAGCTCCGTTGGCAAGCAATTCCTCATTCTTCAGGCAACTTAAGCAATGGCGCTTCGGATCAAGATTTCCGCTCGAGCAGCAAGTCAAGTTCGTAAGGCGGCCGAGTGGTGGGCGCAGAATCGTCCTGCCACTCCCGGAGCGATCGGCGCGGCTTCAGTGAAGCCGTCGCCCTGCTGGCCGAGCCTCGGATGTCAATGGCCATGGGATCCTCATTTGGCGGTATGAGACGCGGTTCAGCGGCGCGCATCAGCGCCGTCCGCTGCAACCGCTTGTTAGACCGCTATTACGTCCGCCGCGACCTCACGGCGTCACCCTCAACCAGCGCCCGATCGACGGAACACGGCTCGAGCTGAGGATGAAGAGCAGGTACCAACCCGGCGGCGCCAAGTTGGCCGCAGGTGGCGTCTCGACGTCCAAGGTCCCGGCGCCAAGACCGGCGATCACCAGCTCGATGCCTCGTTGCGACATGTTGAAACCGTGCGTGACCGCGCCGGGGCGCAGCAATACGACCTCGGTGATGTCGGCGGCGTTCGGTGTGTCGATCGTAAAGTTGTCACCGTAGTTGATCGTCGCCGGTGCGGCGCTGATCACCGGCCGCAGCATGTCGAAGTAGTCCGGGAAGAAGCGTTCGTGCGGCGTCGGCGCACCCATGACTTGCGGATCTCCGCCGCCGAGGATGCTGCCGTCGGCGAGCAGGATGAACGACGAGTGGTAGGTACGTACGTATTTCATCGGCGGGCCGACGACCCAGCCGGCCCCGGGATTGCGCGGATCGAAGATCTCGCACAGTCCACCGTCGGCACCCCCGCTGATGCCGCCCGCGATGAATACGCGGCCGTCGGGCAGCAGCGTGGCGGTGAGCTGCTGGGCGCGCGCGAGATTCATGTCCGGCAGTGCCGTCCACGCCGGCGTGGCGGCTGCGAGATCGATCATCTCGGCCGTCTTCTGCGCCGCGGCCGGATTGCCTCCCATGATATAGACGATAGGTTTGTAATCGGGCGGCCGCATCATGAGCAGCACCGACGTGCCTTTCTCACCACCGGTGCTGCGGTTGCCGTGGATCGTCGCGAACGATTCGGCCGCGGCCGGTGCGGCGAGGTCGAATCGGTGCGTCGGATCGTGCGGCCCGGCGATGAACAGCCGGCCATCGGGCAGCAGGTAGGTCCACGGGTAGTACTGGTGATGGTTCATGCTCGCGGGCATGGCGATCGGTGCCGCCCAGCCGGCGCCATGGGTATAGATCTCGATCGACTTCGACGCCGACCCGTACAGGGTCGCCGCCCGGCCGTCGCCGAGCGTGAGCGTGGTCGAGTAGAAGCGGTCTTGCGCGGTGTCGGCCACGCGCGTCCAGGTGAGCGAGGCGGGATCGAAGTTGAATGATTTGTTCGGCGAGAAGCCACCGTGGATGAGCACGGTGCCGGCGGCCGTGTCAAGGATCGTGTGCTCGGCCGACCACATGTCGGAGTCGCCCACGCCCAGCACCGGGTCGTCCGCCGGCTGGTTGGCGGGCAGCATGTAGCTGCCGGCCAGCGTCGCATAGTCCCACACGCGCGACTGATCCGCGCCTGTGTAGCCCCAGTAGAGGACGCGCTGGGTGTTCGGCAGCAGCACCGAGTGCATGAAAGCCTTCTCCGGTGCGCCAGCCACTTCTTCCCAGCGCCCGGTGCCGTGCCCGTGGCAGGGATGTGGATCGACGTCGGGGCAGGCGTTGCTGCCATCGTCAAGCGGCAGGCCCGTGCGATGGCTGATCTCGTGCGCCATCTCGTCGGTGAGCCAGAAGCTCTGCCGCGCCCGCACCAGCCCAATCATGCCGTTCATCATGTGGTGGTGCACATGGCAATGGAACATGAAGTCGCCTTTGAGGCGGCGCAACGTAGCGTCCGGCGGCCGGTGGACAGGGTCCTGCGCTTTCTCCTCCTCCTTGGTCAGTAGAAGCACTGGAGGAATCTCCGATTCGACCACGAAGGACTCGGCCGGCCCCATGCTGCGGATGTCCAGGTACTCGCCGCCGAACTTCCACCGCATGGCGTGCGGATGGAAGTTGTGCCAGGTCGGGCTGGTATCGAGGTTGAACACGTACCAGCGGATACGCTGGCCGCTGCGGCCGACGATGGTCGGCGTATTGCCAGTGAAACCGCGACCGTTGATGCAATGGGTCGCCATCGCGGCGCCCTGCTTGGACGTGACAGTGTGGTGGAAGTCGCTGTTGTTCACCCACTTGACGGTGCCGCCGACGCCGACCGTAATCTCAGCCGGGCTGAAGGCCATCGGCGGACCGCCGACGATGGTCACCGAGACAGGCGCCGGTCCACCGGGCACTACGTGGACGACGCCGGTCATCTCCGGATGGTGGCGGCAGAAGTACTCGAAATCGCCGGCGGTGTCGAAGACGATTTCGGCCTCGCCGCCGAGCTCCTCGATGTCGTCGGTGTCGAACACCGGCTTGGCGTCCGGGTTGGACATCACGTGGAAGAACACCGGCACGTGATCGGTATTGACGACGCGGCGGGGCAGGGCGAGCTGCTTCAGCGCGAATTCCTCCAAGAAGTCGAGATGCTGGAGCAGTTGTTGGCGCGTGGCGTCCTTCAGCCGCCGCGCGTGGATGTGGGGCGCGAGTGGAACGGTGGTTTCCTCGTCGAGCTCGAGCTTCTCCGGCACCCGCTCTTCGATGAAGACGGGTTGCCGCTCGAGGCGCTCGACGTCAAGATAGACCTCGCGCAGCAGACGCCACGGGAAGTTGAAGCGGCGCGGAGGCCGGTCGCAAGGGCCGAGCACGACGATGCCGCCAAACAGTCCCTGGTCGATCTTCGAGTCCATGTGGTGCGTGTGATCGTGGAATGGCCACGCGCCCAACGCGTTGTCGGGCACGTCGAACGTGTAGATCCAGGTCTGCCCGGGACAGATCGCATCGGAACGGCCGCCGTGGTGCGCCGCCTCGGTACCAAACGGCCACGAGCCGTCGGAGTCGATACCGTAGCGCAGGCCGTGCACGTGCAGCGAGTGCGATACGTCGTCCGTGTTCCATACATGGATCTTCAGTCGCTGGCAGGGACGCGTATAGATGACCGTGCCGGGCACGCGGTGCATGTAGGACGGTTCGTTGACGTCGGCGGCGATCAGCTTGTCCGGCTTCGGAACCAGGTAGCCGGAATCCAGATACTCGCGATACACAACCGCTGGCAGCGAACGCGCGTCGATCTCGGCCTGCGGGATCAGGCCGTTCTCGTGGCCATGGTTGCGCATGCAGTCGCGGCCGTATTGAACCGGCGGCACGACCTTGTCCTGCGGCTTGACCGGGCTGTAGTTGTCGATCCGCTCGATCTTCAGATAGATGTGCCGCTCGTCGCATACCGCTGGTTTCGGATAGCTTGCCTTGATCTCGACCCCGGTCTGCGACTGGCGCACGTTCCACAGCACCGAGTCCTCGGTTGAGGCGAGCAGCTCCGTGTAGCAGTAGACCTTGAAGTACAGGTCCGGCCACTTGTCGACAAAGATGTCGCCGAAGGCGCTGTCGTCGAAGCTGATCGAAAACGACCCATCGCTTCGCGTACTGGCTGAACCGAGGTAGTCGTCCAGATCGAAGTCCTTGTCCCAGGCTTCTACCCGCACGCCGCTGATACCATCGCCGGAGAACTGGTCGACCACACGCCCTCTGATCTCGTGTCGCATGGGTTCCTCCTCGGGGTGATCGATGATCGCTTCCCAGGACCCCGGGCCGCTCCCGGTTCCGGGGGACGTCACCTCTTCATGGAGGGATTTCGCCACAGGGGGAGGTTTTCTGACAGGGGTTCGCAAAGCCCCTCGCCAGAGAAGCAAGTGAGTGTCCCCGGCCAGCTCGGTCCGCCAGACCGTCTACGACGTCGAGGCCAATTGGAAACTCTTCTTCCACAACTACAGCGAGTGTTATCACTGCCCGACCGTCCATCCGCATCTCAACAAGCTGACGCCCTACCGCAACACCGAGAACGACCTCGACGAAGGGCCGGTGCTGGGCGGGCCGATGTGGATGAGCAACCCCGAGGGGAGCATGACGATCGACGGCGAGCGCTGCGCGCTCCCCTTCGCCGGGCTCTCCCGTGAGGAGCGCGGGCGCGTCTACTACTACACGGTCTTCCCGAGCGCCTTCCTGTCGTTCCACCCCGACTACGTGCTGGTTCACCGCATGCTGTCGCTCGGCATCGGCCGCACCCGCATCGTCTGCGACTGGTTCTTCCATCCGGACGCGATCGCCGCGCCGGGCTTCGATCCCCAGCCCGCCATCGCCTTCTGGGACCTGACCAACCGCCAGGACTGGGAGCTGTGCGCCAACGCGTACAAGGGGGTCTCCTCGGACGCATGGGAACCAAGGCCCTACTCGGAACTCGAGAGCCAGCTCGCCGCTTCGACCGGCAGTACCTGCGAGCCCTCTCGCCCGAAGCCCCGGCGCTGGCCGCTCGCCGACGGGCCTGAAGGGGAGTGATGGGCCAACCCAAACCCGAACCGGGCAGCATCGCCTGGATCGACCTCACGGTCGCCGACGCCACGAAGCCGGGACGGCGCGGCTTCGAGCTACTCCGGCTTCTTGCGCGGGTCGTCGGCAGGGTTCAGGTAATTGATCTGCCAGGGGCCGACGCCGTGGAGCTGGAGCACGGTATCCCCCTCGGCCCAGGCGAAGTGGTGCATCTTCGGTCCCAGATACGCGAAGGTGCCGGTGGGGAGGGTCGTCCCCTTCGCGGTGTCGAAGGCATCCCCCAGGCCCACGTGGAAGGTGCCGGAGACGACCGTGATGTGCTCCACGGCCGGGTGCCAGTGCGGCTTGATCTGGAACCCGTTCGGCAGCCACAGGCGCATGGTGAAGAGCCCTTCCTTGGAGGGATCTCCTTCGAGGACCGCGAACTTGGCGCCCGGGGCGAGCGATCCTGGGCCGTTCTGCCATTTGACGGCGTCCGGCGGGAAGACCCCGTGGTCTTCCGCCCAGGCCGCCGGGACGGCGGCGAGCAGACCGAGGACAAGGACGAGCGCGGCGCAACGGTGGTGGTTGTACGACATAGCGGTTCTCCTTCTCCAGATGGCAAGTGGATGGCTTATAGATGCATGATACCTGGAAGGATATCGGACGCCCTTTCCCCTGTCACGTTTTTCGGCTCTGCGCGGAGCGCTGGTATGCTCTCTGAATTCGGAAGGATTGCGACTCATAGGAGAGACGAAGATGACGGATTTGCGGTATCCCATCGGCAAGGCGCAGATGGAGGCGCGGCTGACGGACGAGGAGCGTCGGGAGATGATCGGCCTCATCGAGGAGACGCCCGCCCGGCTGCGCGCCGCCGTCGAGGGCTTGACGCCCGAGCAGCTCGACACCCCCTATCGGCCGGGCGGCTGGACGGTCCGGCAGGTGGTGCACCACGTGCCCGACAGCCATCTCAATGCCTACACCCGCTTCAAGCTGGCGCTGACGGAGGAGGAGCCCCTCATCAGGACGTACGAGGAAGCCCGGTGGGCCGAGCTGCCGGACTCGCGCTCGGTGCCGATCGAGGTCTCGCTCGCCCTGCTGGAGAATCTGCACCAGCGCTGGGTCGCGCTGCTGCGCCTCCTCCCGGCCGCCTCCTTCGAGAAGACGCTCCGGCATCCCGACCATGGCGTCATCAACCTCAACCAGCTCCTCGGCCTTTACGCCTGGCACGGCCCGCACCACGTGGCGCACGTCACCACGTTGCGTGAGCGGATGGGGTGGTAGGCGGGCGGCGCCGAGGGGCGCTGATCCCGCGGAGCGGCCCCATGAACCGCCCTGCGGGGAGCGCGGTCCTACATCTCGCTGCCGCAGTTGTCGAGGCAGATCTGGAGGTTGTACTCGCAGGAGACGAGGCAGGGATTCTTGCTGCAGATCACCTGACACTGGTTGTACTGCCTCCTACAGTCGATCTCGCACTGGGTCGCGGCGGACCCGTTGCTCGCGTACATCGCCGTGAACCCCAGTCCCATCGCCAGGGCCATCATCTTGATCTTCCGCATGTCTGGATTCCTTTCATGATCGTTTGTGAATCGAGGCACGAAAGGAACGAAGTGAGGGCTGCGTTCCCCTCACCGGCCCAGCACGCGGTTTGTAATCCTCTCCGCCGCCGGACTCGCCGCTGTGCGGTCACCCCGCGGGAGCGAGGGAAGGACTCATGAAGGTTCATCCCGGAAATCCACATCCCCTGGGCGCCACCTACGACGGCGCGGGGACGAACTTCTCGATCTTCTCCGAGGTGGCGGAGCGCATCGAGCTCTGCCTCTTCCAGAACGGGCAGGAGACGCGGATCGAGCTGCCCGAGGTCACCGCCTTCTGCTGGCACGGCTACCTGCCCAACGTCGGGCCGGGCCAGCGCTACGGCTTCCGCGTCCACGGACCGTGGAAGCCCGCCGAGGGGCACCGCTGCAACCCCAACAAGCTCCTCCTCGACCCCTACGCCAGGGCCGTCGAGGGCGAGGTGGAGTGGAACGAGGCCGTCTTTCCCTATCGCTCCGGCGCTCCCGACTCGCGCAACGACCTCGACAGCGCCCTGTTCATGCCCAGGTGCGTGGTCACCAGCCCCTGGTTCGACTGGGGCAACGACCGGCCGCCGCGCGTCCCCGCGCACGAGACGGTCATCTACGAGGTCCACGTCAAGGGCTTCACCAAGCGGCACCCGGACGTCCCCGCGGAGCTGCGGGGCACTTACGCCGGGCTCGCCCATCCCGCGGCCGTCGCCCACCTCAAACGGCTGGGGATCACGGCGGTCGAGCTGATGCCCGTCCACCAGTTCGTCCACGACGATTTCCTGATCAAGCGCGGGCTGCGCAACTACTGGGGCTACAACTCGATCGGCTACCTCGCGCCGCACAACGAGTACGCGGCGGGCGGGATCGTGGGCCAGCAGGTGCAGGAGTTCAGGCAGATGGTCAAGACCCTGCACCAGGAGGGCATCGAGGTCATCCTCGATGTGGTCTACAACCACACGGCCGAGGGCAACCACCTGGGGCCGGTGCTCTCGCTCAAGGGGATCGACAACGCCGCCTACTACCGCTTGGTGCCGGACGACCGCCGGCGCTACATGGACTACACCGGCACGGGCAACACCCTGAACATGCGGCACCCGCACGTGCTGCAGCTCATCATGGACTCGCTGCGCTACTGGGTCCTCGACATGCACGTGGACGGCTTCCGCTTCGACCTCGCCGCCACCCTGGCGCGCGAGCTCCACGCGGTGGACCGCCTCGCCGCCTTCTTCGATATCGTCCAGCAGGATCCGGTCATCCGCCAGGTCAAGCTCATCGCCGAGCCCTGGGACGTAGGCGAGGGGGGCTACCAGGTGGGGAATTTCCCGCCGCTGTGGTCCGAGTGGAACGGCAAGTATCGCGACACCGTCCGCGACTACTGGCGGGGCGAGGAGCAGACCCTGGGCGACTTCGCCAACCGCTTCACCGGCAGCTCCGACCTCTATGCCACCACCGGCCGGAAGCCCTCGGCCAGCATCAACTTCGTCACCGCCCATGACGGCTTCACCCTGCGCGACCTCGTCTCCTGCAACGAGAAGCACAACGAGGCCAACGGCGAGGGCAACCAGGACGGCCACGACGACAACCGCTCCTGGAACTGCGGCGTCGAGGGGCCCACGGACGACCCCGAGGTGAACGCCCTGCGCGCCCGCCAGCAGCGGAACTTCCTGACGACCCTCTTCCTCTCGCAGGGCATTCCCATGCTCCTGGGCGGCGACGAGATGGGTCGTACCCAACGGGGCAACAACAACGCCTACTGCCAGGACAACGAGACCTCCTGGTTCGACTGGGAGCAGGCCGACGCGGACCTCCTCGAGTTCACCTCGCGCCTGATCGCCTTCCGGCGCGAGCACCCCGTCTTCCGCCGCCGCCGCTGGTTCCTGGGCGCCCGCATCCACGGCGCCGGCGTGCGCGACATCGGCTGGTTCCGGCCCGACGGCGAGCTGATGACCGACGAGGACTGGCAGAAGGGCTTCGCCAGGTCGCTGGGGGTCTTCCTCAACGGCCAAGCCATCCCCAGCCTGGACCAGCGCGGCGAGCGGGTGGTGGACGATACCTTCTACGTCCTCTTCAATGCCCACCACGAGCCGCTCGCCTTCCGCCTCCCCCCGCGCCCCGAGTGGGGCGAGCGCTGGGTGAAGGCGCTCGACACCACCGAGGCGGTCCCGGACGCGAGGAAGAAGGAAGTCTCGACGGCCGGCGGCGAGGTCACTGTCGGCGGGCGGGCGGTGGTGGTGCTGAAGCGGATGGAGGACGGATGACTTGCCAGGAGGCGATCGCGAAGAACAGATAACGGGAGCCGGGATCGCTCGGCCCCCACGGGTTACCGTGATCTTGAGATCGCCTCGACAAGGCGGTCCGCGAGGGCTCTGGTGCCCTTACGGTGGGCAAGCCTTGAGGCAGGCTTGGTACTGCTGCGCACACTCCTTCCCCAGCGGCATACCTGGCTCTCCGACGGTATCCATGCAATCGTCCCGGTCTTTCTTGCAATCGGCGGCGCAGGTGTTTTGCGGGGAAGCCTTGCGGACATTGGTGATCGTGCAGGTCTTGCTCTGACCAGCGGCGACGGTGACGCTGCCGTTCGACGCGCAGGCGCCGCCGATCGTCGTCGTGTAGTTGGCGAGGTTGGTGCCGGCCGCGGCGGTCTCGCTCACGGTGTGCGTGCCGGCGCTCACGACCAGAGAGCCGGTCGAGCCGCCATTACCGACGGCGCTCGCCTTCACGGTGCCGTCCACCCGCAGATTGAAGCGGCCGGGATCGTTGGCAGGGCTCAGGACCTTCTTCACTGTCAACCGGGGCTGCTGCGCGGGCGGGGGCGAATTGCACTGGTTCTTACAGGCGTTGAACATCTGGACACATTGGGCGGGCGTTGGATTGCCGGGCTGGCTCACCCCGGCCATGCAGTCGTCCCGGTCGGCTTCGCACTCCTGCAGGCAGAGCTCCTTCGGTGTCGGCTGCGGCGCGATGGCGGTCTCGGTGAAAAAGATCGGATCGAGTTGCAACACCGAACGGTTGATCGACTGGCCTGTGAAGACACCGTAGAAGAGATTGCCCTGCGCGGTCAGACCCTCGTAGTCACCCCATAGGAAGCCGCTCGCGGCGTTGGCGATCGGTCCGGGATCCATCGCCTGCAGCGTCTGGCGGGTCCAGGTGGCACCGTTGTCGAAGGAGCGCGCGAAGCGGTGGCGGAAGATCGTCGCCGGCCCGGAGTTGTCGAAGTCCACATAGAGGACGCCGATGGCTCCGTTGGCGGCCACCGCGATCTCCGGATAGGCCGAGTGGTTGGTGCCTTCCGTGACGCGCTGCGTCGTCCAGTTGGCGCCTTGGTTGGTCGAGCGCGAGACGTAAATCTGCGCGAAGTTCGAGGCGTCGCGCCGCACGTAAGCGGCGTAGACATCTCCGTCCGAGGGATCGACCGCGATCCAGGCATCGCTGCTGCGGGCGCGGGCCACCTTGCCGCGTGACAGGTCGCCGAAGTTGAGGGTAAAGAGAGTCTGCACCGTTGCCGCAGGGTGGACGGGGACCGCCGGTTGCCAGGTCTGGCCGCAATTATCCGAGCGCCGGACGACGAACTGGGCGTTCTCGAAGTCGTTCCCGCTGGAGCCGGGCAGCGATACCTGGACCGCTCCCTGGCGCAGCTTGAAGATGACGTAGGCAGCCCCATTCGGAGCCAGGGCGATGCGCGTCGTGCGGTTGGGGAACTGGGCGTTGAGGCCGACCACTACATTGGTGATCGCCACGCCGGCGTTCATCGAGTTCGCGACCGTCGAACGGTGGTTCGCGACGCTGAAGTCGAGCCAGGGTGAGTGGACCCGGCCGAGGCAGTTCGCCGCCGAGCGCCCGATAGCGAGGTGGGGCTGGTCGTCCCCGTAGACGGCTCCCGCCGTGAGGTTGTTGCCCGGTGCGCCGGTCTGGCGGAAGACGAAGCACCGCGGCGGGCTGAGTCCCCGCCCCAGCTCAGCTACGAACAGGTTGCCGTTGGCGTCGAAATCCACCTTCTGGTCGCCGGGAGCCGTCGTCCCGCCGACGGGCTGCGGCAGGATGAAGCTCTTGGCCCAGGTGACGCCGCCGTTGGTCGAGCGCCAGATCGGCGCCGACGTTCCAGGCCCCCAGCCTTCGGCGAAGGTCACCACGACTATGTCGTTGGGATTGGTGGGATTGACGGCGATGCTCGGCTCGGTATCGCGCTGGTTGTTGGGGTCATTGGCATTGGTCGCGATGTCCCTGATCGTCGCCGGCGCGGCTGCGTTGGGAACCAGGACCATGCCCGCCGTCCAGAGCGTGGAGACGGCGAGGGAGGCTGCCAGGATCGTTCGCTGGCTCATTGCGGTTTCTCGAACAAGACGCCGGTCACCGCCGGGAGGTCGAGCAGTACCCGGTCGACGGATCCAGGCCGGGTTGCCACGTCCGACTCGGCGAAGGCGACCGCTCCGCCCAGATAGACGTACAGCGTGAGAATGACCGGCCGGCTCTCTCCCTCGGTCTGGAGAACGAGCTGCCGCGTCTCTGTCGGTTGACCGAGGCGCTCCCGCACCTTCGCCACTGTCAGCCCCGGCTTCAGCAACTGTGCCGATGGCGCGCTCCACACCACGCGGTAGGAGTCGTCCTCGTTGAAGGCCTGCGCCTCGGTCCGGAACCGCGACAGCTCCTGCTGGGCTCCGGCGATCTTTTGGGTCATCCCGCCGGGGAGCCCGCTGCGCGGTCGGGGCGGCGCCGCCTCCTGCCGCAGCCGCTCCGAAGCTGCCGCGGCCTCCTCGCGCTTGGCGTACCTTCTTTCACCCACCACCTTGTCTGGAAAGACGGCCACGGTGGTCTCTCCGGTCCGCCGCCAGCTCGCGAGTTGGGCCAAGACCGCGGGGAAGTCCTTGCCCCATAACTCCGGGTCGCTGAGGACCCGGGACAGCGCTTCAGGGGAGGGGGGAGTGGCAGCCATGGCGCAGGCGCCGCCAAGGGTCAAGAGCGCAAAGGCCAGGACCGGGAACATCGCGTACGCACGTCCGAGGGTCACTACGGTTGCTCCTTTCCGCCATACGGTTGGAAGCCTGCCCTGGATAGTAATCTTTCATACTAAACCAATTTAGATCCTTGTCAAGTATCCTGCGGCGGGTGTCCGGGCCTTTTCTCGTACCTCGCCAGTCGCGATCGCAGTCGGAAGGACGGTAGT
The DNA here is from genome assembly GCA_036399915.1 of Thermoanaerobaculia bacterium. Lineage (GTDB taxonomy): Bacteria > Acidobacteriota > Thermoanaerobaculia > Multivoradales > UBA5704 > DATARR01. The sequence continues at coordinate 19,429 of DASWME010000237.1, read as the reverse complement.
GCGGAAGCTCCAGTAGGAGACCGGCTGGCACACACTTTGCGGGAAATGAAAAGACCGAGGAGGTCTTCTATGGAGAAGAACGTAGCCACCATCGAACGCTGGGCCTCGCTGATCGGCGGGGGCGTGTTGCTCGCTTACGCTCTGCGGCGCAAGCCCCGGGTTTCGCCGCTCTCGGGAGCGCTGGCCCTGGGATGGGCATCGCTGCTCTTCCGCGGCGCCACCGGCCACTGCCCGATCTACGGAGCGCTGGGGGTGAACACCGCGGATCTCACGGAAGACTGGGCGCGGCCGCTGTCGCACCCCCGGCACGCGGACCGGACGTTCCGCGGCAAGTGGCCCCTTCCCGAGGGCGCCCGGCTCGTCCAGCCGGGGCAGGAGGACGAGCTCGTGGAGGACGCTTCCCGGCACTCCTTCCCCGCCAGCGATCCGCCCTCCTTCACGCCGACCCGGGTCGGCTGAGGGCCGGTCCTAGCTCAGAGAACTTTGCGCATGGGTAACCCTTGCGCAACCGCTTCCCCTTCTCTATAATCGGGGGCAATCTTCAAGGTTGCCCCTATCTGTCCGTCTCAGGGACCCGCGCGGGCGCGCGGTGCTTGGGCTACGGCCATCCGGGGAGGAGGCGTCCAGATGTCGAGCGTAGAGATGTTCAAGACCCACCAGTGCGGCCGGCAGGTCACCTGCCTGGAGCTTCCCGACATCGTCCACCTGAGGCTGCAGGGGAGATGCACGCTCGAGGAGTGCCAGATGATCAACCGGGCCCACCTCGAGTACGCGCAGGATGTCGACCACTTCTTCTTCCTGATCAACCTCGCGGAGCTGGAGGATCTCCCGCCGGAGGTGCGCAGGGAGGCTTCGGCGACCGTGAAGCTCCTGCCCGTCCGGGGCACCATCGTCTGCCATGCGCCGATGAAGGCCCGGGTCCTCGCCAAGCTGCTGCTGACCGCCGCCAACCTCTTTCGCAGGGGCCCCGAGATCAACCCGGTCGCCTTCGCGGAGACCGAGGAGGAAGCGCGGGCCTGGATCGAGAGGCGGCGCCAGCAGATCGCCGCCGCGGCGTAGCCCCGAGAAACGGTCTCTTGACTTACGCCCCAGGTACGCCTAGCCTGGGGCTGGGATGGCGAAGAAGGACGATCTCCCCTCACCGCCCACGCGCGAAGCGGGCAAGTGGCTGGACCTCTCGGGGCTGAAGAAAGAGTCCTCCCCGGAAGCTGCCCAGGAGACGCGGAAGCTCCCGGTCCGGCGTTCCTCGCCGCCCCTCTACGCGGAGCTGCACGCCGCCTCCGCCTTCTCGTTCCTGGACGGCGCCTCGCTGCCCGAGGACCTCGTCGAGCAGGCGGCGGCCCTGGAGCTGCCGGCCATGGCGCTGGTGGATGCCAACGGCGTCTATGGCGCGCCGCGCTTCTACCAGGCGGCCCGGCAGGCCGGCATCAAGGCTCTGGTGGGGGCCGAGGTGGCGCTGGAGGACGAGCCCAGCCTGCACCAGAAGCGGGCGCGGTTCGGTCCCCTTGGCCTGGTGCCGGACCCGAAAGCTCCCAACGGACAGATCCGCACGGTCGACGCCCAGGCGCGATTGACCCTGCTCGTCGCCAGCTGCCAGGGCTACCGCAACCTCTGCCGGCTGCTGACCGCCGCCGCCCGCGGCCGGGCCAAGGGCGAGGCGCGCGTCTCCTGGGACCTGCTGGCCGAGCACGCCGCAGGGCTCCACTGCCTGACGGGCGGCGAGGAGGGTCCCCTCGCCCGCGAGCTGGCCGAAGGGGGGATCGATCCCGCCCGCCGCATGCTGGAGCGGCTCGCGGGCCTCTTCAGCGGCCGGCTTCACGTCGAGCTCCAGCGCCATCGCCTGCGCGAGGAGGAGCACCGCAATCAGGCCTTGGTCGATCTGGCACGCCGGCTCCGTCTCCCCCTGCTCGCTACCAACGGCGTGCGCTACGCCCGCAAGGAGGACAAGCCGCTCCACGACGTGCTCACGGCCATCCGCCACCACACCACCCTCGACGCCGCGGGCCGGCTGCTCGCCGCCCACCGGGAGCGGTACCTCAAAAGCCCCGGCGAGATGGCGCGGCTCTTCGCCGACCTTCCCGAGGCCCTGGCGGAGAGCGCGCGGCTGGCCGAATCCCTCGACTTCACCCTGGCCGACCTCGGCTACCGCTTCCCCCAGTACCCGCTGCCGCCGGGAGAGACGCCGTCGTCCTTTCTGCGTCACATCACCTGGAACGGCGCCCGCGCCCGCTTCCGGCCGCTCACGGCCCGGTCCCAGGCCCAGATCCAGAAGGAGCTGGACCTGATCGAGAAGCTCGACCTCGCCGGCTACTTCCTCATCGTCTGGGACATCGTGCAGTTCTGCCAGCGCGAGGGCATCCTTGCCCAGGGCCGCGGCTCGGCCGCCAACAGCGCGGTGTGCTACGCGCTGTCGATCACCGCCGTCGATCCGGTCAAGATGGACCTCCTCTTCGAGCGCTTCCTCTCGGAGGAGCGGGGCGAGTGGCCGGACATCGACCTCGACCTCCCCTCGGGCGACCAGCGCGAGAAGGTGATCCAGTACGTCTACCAGCGCTACGGCCCGCACGGCGCGGGCATGACCGCCACCGTCATCACCTACCGCGACCGCTCGGCCACCCGCGAGGTCGCCAAGGTCTTCGGCTACTCCGAGGAGCAGATCGACAAGCTCGCGCGCCAGCTCGGCACCTGGAGCTACGACCTCTCCCAGGGCGATCCGAAGTCGTTCGCGGCCGAGCTGGCCGCCGCCGGCTTCGACCCGGAGGAGCGGCGGGTCCAGGTCTTCTCCGAGCTCTGGACGCGCATCCACAACCTCCCGCGCCACATCGGTCAGCACACCGGGGGCATGGTGATCGCCGCCGGCCGGCTCGACGAGATCGTGCCGCTCGAGCCCGCCTCCATGCCCGGCCGCGTCGTCATCCAGTGGGACAAGGACGACTGCGCCGACCTCGGGCTCATCAAGGTGGACCTCCTCGGGCTCGGCATGCTCGCCGCCCTGGAGGAGATGGTGCCCACGATCCGCACGAAGGAAGGGGTGCACGTGGACCTCGCCCACCTGCCGCCGGACGACCCCAAGGTCTACAAGATGCTCCAGGAGGCGGACACCGTGGGCGTCTTCCAGGTGGAGAGCCGCGCCCAGATGGCCTCGCTGCCGCGCAACCATCCGACCCGGTTCTATGACCTCGTCATCCAGGTGGGGATCATCCGTCCCGGGCCGATCGTGGGGAACCTGGCGAACCCCTACTTCGAGCGGCGCAACGGCCGGCAGAAGGTCACCTACCCCCATCCGAGCTTGAAGCCCATCCTGGAGCGCACGCTCGGCGTGCCCATCTTCCAGGAGCAGCTCCTGCGGGTCGCCATGGTGGCGGCCGGCTTTTCGGGCGGCGAGGCCGAGGAGCTGCGCCGCGCCATGGGCTCCAAGCGCTCGGTCGAGCGCATGCGGGCCATCGTGGACAAGCTCCGCCGCGGCATGAGCGAGCGGGGGATCACCGGCAAGCCGCAGGAGGAGATCGTGCAGGCCATCACCTCCTTCGCCCTCTACGGCTTCCCCGAGTCGCACGCCGCGAGCTTCGCCCTGATCGCCTACGCGAGCGCCTGGCTCAAGGCCCACCACCCGACGGCCTTCTTCCTCGGGCTGCTGAACGCCTGGCCCATGGGCTTCTACCACCCGGCGACGCTGGTGAAGGACGCTCAGCGCCGCGGCGTCGAGATCCGGCCGGTGGACGTCCAGCGCTCGGGCGTCAAGTGCCGCTGGGAGGACCGCGAGCTGCGCGAAGGGGAGCGCGACCCGCGGACCGGCACGCTGCCGCCGGTGGGGGCCATCCGCCTCGGCTTCAAGTTCGTCAAGGGCCTGCGCCTGCGGGCAGGCTTATCGATCGAAATGGAACAGGCCAAGGCCCCCTTCGCGGACGCCGAAGACCTCGTCCGCCGCTGCGACCTCCACGAGGACGAGCTGCAGAGCCTGGCCGCCGTGGGCGCGCTCGCCCCGTTCGGCCTCACCCGCCGGGCCGCCCTCTGGCAGGTGGCGCGGCTCGGCAAGCCCGCCGGCCCCCTCCTCGACCGCCTGCCCGACCCGGAGCCCTCACCGCTGCCGGAGATGACCCAGGTCGAGGAGACCCGGGCGGACTACGGCGGCGTCCAGCTCACTCTGGGGCCCCACCCGCTGACCTACATGCGCGGGCTGCTTGAGCAGAAAGGCGTGACGACCGCGGCCGGCCTCGCCGCCCTGCCCAATGGCGCGAAGGTCCGCACCGCCGGCTCGGTGATCGTGCGCCAGCGCCCCGGCACCGCAAAGGGCCTGCTCTTCCTCACCCTGGAGGACGAGACCGGTATGTCCCAGGCCGTGGTCCCGCCGGACCTCCTCCAGAAGCACCGCAAGCTGATCGTAGGTTCCCCCGGCCTGGTGGTCGAAGGCGTCCTCCAGAAGCGGGACGGGACGATCTCGGTCAAGGGGGAGAGGTTCTGGTCCCTGAAGGAGCTGGTGGCGGTGCCGAGCCATGATTTCCGGTAGTGGAGACGATTTGCAGTGGTAAGATTTTTTTTGTGCGCACAGCGCACCCTACAGGTGTAAACAGCAGAATACAAAGAATTTGTCCGTTTCTCGCCATCGCATAGGTGACGGTTAGGTGACTGCATGACGGGCGATAGCGAGAGAAGACGGAAACCCAAGACTCTCTATCTCCACCACCTCCCAGCCGACCGGGTACGACCAGGCGCTTTTGAAGGCTCCATCCCTCCCTTCGCACATCATATCGAGGAGAGACGGCCTCTGTCTCTTCGGCAAAGATCAATGGAGCCGCGAGAGTCGACGCTACCTGACCGCAATGCTGGGCTTGTGGGTGGTTTCCGTCCGGCCTGATCTGCGATCACGGAGGTTGGTCGTGGGCAGGCTCAGCCGTTGCTCGGCCCTTGACGCTCAGCGATGAGCCACCGTCCTGCCCTACCCGCCATCGCCGGGATGGGTCGAGGCGGAGTCGAGCGGTCGCCGGGTGGCAAACGCGAGTTAGGACGGGGGGTGGAGGTCGCCCCAGATGCCCGTCTAAGCGAGGAGGGTGGCCTGGTCGGGGGACTTGTGAGGCGGTGGGACCCCGGAGAATGCCACCGCTAGGCCGAGGGGGAGGGTGGGTGGTCCTCTGCTCTTTCCAGAGGCGGCTGCTCTCCCCGTCGGCGCATCCCTTCGAGACTGCGGCAGCCGCGGAGCTGTCAAGGCCGGCGCAGCCGCCGAAGGGAAGCCTTGACAACTCCGCGAGCTGCCGCAGTACGCTGCCGGTTCGACGGGGAGAGCCGAAGGGAGGTGGGGGGTCGTTGTCTGCGTCGTGAAGCCGAGACGAAGCGATGCGGAGCGCGAAGGGTTGAGACTGCAGTGGTATCTTCGGCCTCAGAGTGGAGCTGGCATCAGCCCCGGGCCAGGATGGAAAGCGCACGCGGGAGCGCCGGGGAGCCAATCGGCATGGCGGCCTCTGAGAGCCAAGACGGGGGCGCCGGCTTTCCCCGACGCTCGGTCAAACCGATCGAGCCATCCGTAGATCTGTCTCCGAGCAGGTTCACGGCGAGACGTCTTCTCAGGGGATTTCCTGAAGCTACGTGTTCACTTTGGTCAAGGTGCGAGCCTCGTACAAGGAGTCGTTTCTCCAAACTGCCCAGACGATGCGCGCCAGCTTGTTGGCGAGAGCGACGGCAGCAGGGTTGTGGCCCCTTAGAGCCTGCACGTGCAGCGCCCAGCGGCGCAGTCGGTCGGGGTCGTTGGGCTTGAATCGTTGAGTCTGGCTCAGCACGGAGCGGGCGCCGTTGATCAGCAGCATGCGCAGGTAGCGACCCTCCTGCCTTGTTGATAGCGCCGAGGCGGCGCCGCGAGATCGCACCAGTGCCGCTCCCCGCCAATTGGTCAAAACGATGCTCAGGGGAGATCACGGCGGGCGTAACTTTCCTACGGCCATGCTCCGGTCAGCAGCAACACCCGGATGGCAGCGATGAGGCTCAGCTCGCGATCTCACTCGTCGACGTCAAACATGCACAGCAAGCCAATCCCAGCTATGAGGCAGAGGCAGCCCTGTACAGCATCTTACTTGCAAAGCGCGATCAGCGGGGAGCTGTATACATTCGTGTGAGCGGTCCGTTCCGGAACGTCGTGCGAAGTGGCGGCTGCCCTCGGTAGGAACAGCCGCCACTTGGGTGAGCTCAAGGCTCTATGCAGCCCGGCCGGCCGCAGCAATAACTTCCGTTGCAGGGATCATCCGGAGGCGGTGGAACGCAGGTCGGATCGATACAGGCAAAGTAGCCCCGGAGACCCCACTCGCTACTGTCGAACGTCAGGGTGTATGGGAAGTACTGGCCAAGCGCCTCCGAGCAGAAGGTGGCGTTGCTCACTTCAATTGACTGCAGATAGAGGTCGTCGGAGTCATTGAGTATGCCCAGTGTAAGAATGAGATTCGCGTAGTCTATGGCAGTACTAACGAGATGATCGAAGAGGTCGAAGGGGAAGAAATCGATCAAGGTATCCCGTTTTTTAACGGGGTTGTATTTGTTCCGATCGATTTTGAGTCTTCCCTTCGTGTCGTCATCTTCGATCAGGGTTGCGGCCCATTCGTTGCTGACTCGGGAGGGGAACAGCGCCAAGCCGCCGGAGATAGAGTACCAAGTGTAGTTGTTGTCTACGTCAGGCAGGTATCGCGAGCGGCCCATGAGGTCGGTAACCGTCCGGCCGTCGAATATCCAGTTCGTCCGCACGTCTGACGAGCCGCCGTAGGGGGAATAGGGATTGACCCGGAGCGGATAGAGCTCGATGCCAGGGTCCCCGCTGAAGGCATCCTCATGGTCTTTTTTGATGAGAAGCGAGCTCAGGACGAAGTATGGGGAAGCATTGGGAGAGGAACATACCGGCACTCCGCCACTGCAGGAGGTCGGCGCCGACTCCGGGAGGCAGCTGTCCTTCCTGTTCACGATCCCCCCGATGTCGATGGGATTCGTTAAACGGAAGCGAGGGACGACTTTTCCGAGCCGGATCGGCTGATCAATGCCGACGACTCCGGCACGCTTCTCAGGCCGCTCATCAGGCGTTATGTCGCTGAGCGACAAGCCAATGGCTGCCACCTTTTGGAGGTCCTCTTCGACAATCATGCGCTCTTTGCCGTTCTCGAAAGCAAGGGCAAAGTTCTCTCCGTAGCCGTCGAAGGTCTCGTGGTCCAAGAAAATGAGATATGGCGAGGAACGCGGGTTGAAACCCTCCCACCCTGACCCTACCTTTTCCAGGACCAGCCGATAGAGGTTTTGGTCCACTTCGACGAACCCCGGAGCCTCGGCGAAAATCTCATTGACCCTGACGCCCATCTTGTCCAAAGTCTTGAGCACGTCGTTCCTCAGCCAGTCGCGGTTAGCGGACAGCCGCAGGGCGAGTTGGCGCACACTGTCGATCTTCACATTGTTGAGTACGCCGGGAGGATCCTCCTTTCCATCAGCCCACGAGGGGTCCGCCATGAGCATTTCTTGCAGGCGGGCTTTCTGGGAGGGGGTCGCACGATCTGGGGTTACTTCCTGGGCCCCCACCAAGGAAACGCTGGCTAAGAGGGTCAGACAGGTAAGCATCAAGAGCTTCTTCATCGTCTACTCCTTTTCTAGTTACGCCCCGTCAGGCGCGAGATTCGCAGCGCCTTCAAGGCCTCCTGTCTCTAGTAGCGACGTTCCCGGGTCGAAAGGCTCAGCGAATGCGCAAGGAAGAAGCTATTGTCTGCGACGGGTTCATCCTGCCGAAGGACAGCTACACCACATATCTTCGAAGCACTGTCTCGAGCTTGAGGAGCAAGTACAGTTTTGTAATGAGCTCGTAGGAGAACCCGCGCAGGCTCGCCTCTCTGGCGCGCTCTAATAATGGGGAGAACTCAACAATTCCGTAGTCGGCAACAACAGACTTGGAGAGGGCGCCGTCGAAATCAAACAAAGCAGCCTCTCGTTGGATCACGTTACCATAGTGTTCATAGTATCGAGGGAAAAGAAAGCCGTCTCTCAGACCTGATCTCACCAGAGTCAATATATTAAGCAGGCGATCAGCCCGCATCTTCTTTGGAAGCGCCCGGCAAAAGTCTACAACAGAATGTGAAACCAACGGATTGATCGGCCAAATACCGCGCCTCAAAAACATATCAGCACGGCCCGCGGCTGCCACAATCGCCGACGTGCACAGACTACCAGAAACCTCCCACTCGTGACGGAGAAAGGTGTTTTCCTTGGTGAGCTCGTCACCTCCTATCCCGGTAATGATTAGATCGACCTCCTTGACATGGTGCGCGTCGACCGCGTAGACACACGGAAGCCTGTACATATCGTCGAGGGGCGTGAAAGTGCATTCCTCAACTTCGAGCGCCGCGAAAGGCGGATGCTGGAATGACGGAAACTCGAAGTCATTGACCTCCAGGAGCTCGACGAGCTCTCGACGGCGCCTGCGCTGCTGCACTCCCACCGCGCCTTCGTGAAAAACCCCATACGAGTTGATACTCTTCTTCACAGAACAAGCGGCAACTGCAACACAGGAGGAGTCGAGGCCTCCGCTAAGCTCGACCAGAGGACGAATCGCCTTCAGCAAGGTTGGCTGCATTGCCTCGGCAATCAGGCGCAAAAACTCATCCGTAACACGCGCCGACTCGCTCAGAGTCGCTGGCAAGACAATGTCCGGAGTTTCGGCTTGGCGAAAGCTCAGGCCATCATTGCTGAATGTGGCCGACTCTCCCGGCCACAGCATGAACATGCCGTCAATGATCTGGTCTCGGACTTGGCACGGGCCATGCTCGAGATATATTCGACAGGCCTCGAGATGTGGCATTGGACGAGAGATCGCCTGCGCGACATCTTCGAACCTCCACGAGGCGACAAGTATATTTCGATTGGCAGTGATGTAGACCGGACAGCTTCCCGCAGCGGTACGGACGACCTCAAGTATTCGACGTCCACTGGTTTGGTGAAGCAATACTTTTATACCTTCGTACCCCACGAACATCCGATAGCTGTCCATCTGAGCAAGGAGGTTGGACGGAAATGGATCCAGATCCTCCCCAATCCAAAATTCTTTGCGATCGTCCGCCTCTCGAACCTCCATTGTAATTAGATCAGAAGCAAAAGCGTCTACATGGCTTTTCCCAAGACTGACACGTTTCCCGATACGCAAGCATTTCTCGTCCGCGTCTTCGAGGCGGACCCTAAGGGTAATCATCTGAATCCTCGTAAAAAAGGGGTTGCGGAGCTTGCCGCAACCCTGTGAACATCCTATGAAGAACAAGGCACTGGAGGATGCACTCGAGCCCCGAGTTCGAGACTAGTTGAAGTCCCGTCCCTGATTATCCATGCCGCCGTTGCACTTGCCGTGAAAGTCCGGGGAGATAAATTCATTCTCGGAGAGAAGATCGCCGACAACTTTTTTCAGTTCGTCAGCATTCAGCCTTCTGATCGGATGAGAGAAAATCTGACCTCCGGGTAACTCGGGTCGCTTGGTCTTCATCGCGCTCCTCCATTGCGTGTGGCCTTCCTTGGTGGCCCGTCTATCGTGAGAGAAGCTGGCCGGAGCCGCACGCGAGGCTCCGCGTCATCCCTCTTCCTGTCTCTGGTAGCGACGTTCGCGCGCGAAAGGGTCAACGAATGCGCAAAGAAGAAGCTATTGCCCGTCGCCGACGAGCTGCAGGGCGGCCCAGAAGTACGGGGCCGCGGCGTTGCGCTCGGTCCAGCCGCCTCGGCCGTCCGGGACGCGGAGAGGACGCCGTATCAAGTCGAGCTGAGCCGCCCGCAGGGACTCGTCTTTGGCCTTGCCGGCACGCAGGTGACGGTAGAAGCGCTGCATCAGCTCGGCCGTGGCCTCGTCCTCGACGCGCCAGAGGCTGGCCAGCACGGAGCGCGCGCCGGCGTATTGAAAGGCCCGGGTGAGCCCGATGATGCCTTCGCCGCCGCGGATCTCCCCGATCCCGGTCTCGCAGGCCGAGAGCACCACCAGATCCGCGTCCAATCGCACGCTCTCGAAGATCTCCCACACCTGGAGAAGACCGTTGTCGCGTCCTTCGGCGAGCTCCTCCGGAATGCTCAGCACGAGCCCCGAGTCGAACGGCGAACGGTCGTCCACGAAGCCGTGGGTGGCAAAGTGGACGATCCGCGCGTCCCTCCCGACTGCCTTGGCGCGCTCTTCGGAGGCTGCGCGATCGAGGTAGGTCCGGCGCCGGTCGGTGGGAAACAGCGCGGCGATCTCTTCGACCTCCCGGCGGCTCTGCGGCAGGCGCTTCCAGCGGATCTGCGTGCGGGTGGAGAGGGATCGCAGCCGGGCCTCGCCGATGTCCTCAGGCCGGCTCTGGGCCAGCCGCGGCGGGAACCAGGGATCGCCGAAGGCCACCCACTGCCGGGAGGAGGCCTCAGCCCCGGCAACCGCATCGCGCCGTTGCTTCTTGAGCTCGGCGAAGACGGTGCCCGACAGGACCGTGGACAGCGGCTTCCATTCCACCAAGTGCCGTTCATCCTTCCGGATCAAGGCCGCGAAGGGCAGCAGGTGCAGGGAGCCGTCAGGAACGAGCACGATGCGATCCCCGGCAGCGATCCATTTCTCTGCCGGCTCGACCAGCAGGTTGTAGAGCCTGCGGCTGAACCAGCCCAGACCCTCCGCGCCGAGACCCGCGCCGGCCCGGGTCTGGTCGATGAGCTGACGGAAGCGGTCGACGTCTTTCTCGAGAGCCTGTCGCCCGACCTCCAGCGTCTCGACCTGGAGCTCGCGCCCCGGAGTGACGATGAACAGGTGGGTCTGCTCCTTGCCGACGCTGTAGGACAGCATCACCGTGCCCGGGTCGAGCGCTGCCCGGACCTGTTCGAAGGTCAGGGCCTGGGGATATTGCAGGTTCGCCAGTCGGGGAGCGGTCCGGCGCATCTCGGCGGCGATTTCCTCGCGCCGCCGGCGCAGTTGGACCTGCTCACGCTGGAGCGCCTCGATGGCTTCCCTGTCTTTCTCCGGATCGAGCGCGGTGAGCCGCAGTTGGTTGCGGTCGTACAAGACCGCCAGCCGGCGATGCTCCTGATCGAGATCGGGAGAGAGATCGATCGCAAAGGTGAGGTCCCGTTCCGCCAGCAGGGCCAGGAAGGCCTGAGCCCGAAACCGTTCCAGAAGGTGGAATGCCTCCTGCGGACGGTCCAGTTCCAACTGCAAGCGCAGCGCATCGCGATAGATATCGCCGTTCCGCCCGCGGAACTTGCCCCTCGCCTCCTGAGATCCCCCGAGTTTGACGATCTGTGTTTCCAGTGCCTCGATCGAGAGATCTGCGTACCGGGCCGCCTCTTGCAACCGGCCCATCTGGCGAAGAACGTTTGCCAAGGCATGAAACACGCTGGCGCGTTCCCAGTTTATCGAGGGCGCCTTGTCGTCGCTGACCAGGTATTCCCGCAAATAGCTCTCGGCTTCTTTCAGATGACCGAGCTGGCGAGCTATCTCCCCCAAGGAGTAAAGCAATGGCCTTCTCGCCGTCAACTGCTTGCCTTTCAAGACGCGGTGGTAATAACTCTCAGCCGCCGCCAGATCTCCGCGTTCCTGAGCGATGTCCCCCAGAGCAGCCAAAGCCTGGTCGATCATCGGACCTTCCTGCGCGTTTTGTTCGTAGAGCGCCAACGACTCCCGGATATAGCGCTCTGCCGATCCGAAATCGCCGCGGTCCTTTGCCACGAGGCCCAGAAGGCTCAAGCTATGGGCGACAAGCGGGGTTCCAGGGGCCAATCGTAGGCGAAGCTGCAACGATCTTTCGAAGTACTCCTGCGCAGAGTCCAGGTCGGCCCGCAGAAGAGCTGCCAAGCCGAGGCTGTCCAAAGTAAATGACACCGGCAGGTTTTCCGGCACCAGCTTCGGCTGTAGCAACAACGATCTCCGGAGATAGTCCTCTGCTGCGACCAGATCTCCGCGCGTTATGACCACAGTTCCCAGGCTGTTCAGGATGCTCGCCATCAACGGGCTCGGAGACGTGGTTTGCCCGACAGCGGACAAGGCTTGCTGGAACAAAGTCTGGGATTTCTCAAACTCTCCGTTCCTGCCAGCCAACTTGCCCAGGCTGAACAGGGCCGCGGCCATGCCCGGGCTGACAGGCTGCAGCAGCGCGCTGATCGAGAGGGATTTTTTGAAGTATATCTCCGCCGTGTTCAGATCTCCTCGATGGAAAGCGACAGATCCAAGATCGTTGAGGCTCTTGGCCACTGCGACCCCTCCGGGGGCCAACCTTTCCTGAATGGCCTGAGCGCCTTCGATCTGCTCCTGGGCCGCTACCAGATGACTGCGTCGCTCGCGAGCCGCTGCGCGCTGGCTCCGCAGATAGGAAATCCAGCCCAAGCTGTTCCTGCTTCGAGCCACCTGTAAGCTCTCCCCCCAGGTGGCTTCCTTCAGCTCGAGGGCGGAACGGTGGCTGGCCTCGGCTTCTTCGAGGCGTTGCTGATTCTCGAAGCTTCCACCCATGGCCTCCAGGACGGCGATCCGGGCGAGAGGATCCCGGCTCTCCCGCAGCGCCGCCTCGTATGCCGCCGCGGCCTTGTCGAAACGGCTCGCCTTGTCCCAAGCGATGGCGATGCGCAGCCATATCCAGGCCCGCAGGCGCCAGTCCCCGCTGTCTCCGGCACGCTCCGCCACCTGCTGCCACCAGGTTACGCCCTCCTCGACCTGCTCCTTGTCCACGAGCTCCTTGCCGCGCCGGTAGAGGTCCTCGAGCGCGGCGGGCAGCACTGGACGCACCTGGGTCTCCCACAGCCCGATCGATACCTGGATGACGAGCGGCTCTCCCTGCCGCTCGCCGCGGAGCTCGACGGTGCCTCGCGGCGCCTGTTCGATCTCCATCCATTGCCAATCGAACGGTGACTCCAGCGTCCCCGCGGCTGGCTCTGGATGGATGGGTGGATTTGCCAGCCGCGTCCAGGCATGGAAGACGTCTCCTTCCCGTGCTCCGGCCTTCTCCGGCGTCGATGCCGTGGCCACGGTCTCGACCACGACGCCCTGTGCGCTCAGGATGGAGGAGGGAAGAAAGAAGACCAGGATCACCCAGAGCAGCGGTCGAAGCGTCCTCATCGTGCGTTCTCCTTCAGGCGAGCTTCATAGGCACCCAGCTCTCTGCGCTCGCCATCGCACATGCCGTAGAGCCGGAGCCGGTAGGTGCCGTCTGGCAACTGTGCCCGGGGGACCGCTACGCTCACCTCCTGGCCGGACAGCGGCCGCAGCTCTTTCACGGTCAAGGGAGCCGCAGGAGCGCCGCGGCGTGCGATGTCCAACTCGTAGTCCTCGCAGGGTTCCTGGTGGTGGCCGACGTAGAACAGCAGGAAGAGGTGCGTCGACTCGGCCGGGACCACAATCTCCCGCAAAGTCCCCCGGGTCTCGCCGGGATAGAAGCTGGTGTAGGCCAGGTTGACCAGCGGCCGGAGCGACTCGCGAACGGGGGGCGGCGGCTCGGGAGGGCGCCGGGCCTGGGCTTCCCGGAGGGCCGCGAGCTGCCGTTGGTGTTCCGCCTCCAGCTCCCGGCGCTCGTGGACCAGGCGCTCGACCTCGCGCAGCGCCAAGCGTTCCCGCTGGTGAGACCGCCAGGCCAGCGCCGAGACGCCTCCCAGAGCCACCAGCAGGAGGATGCCCACCGCCCCGGCGGCACGGCGGCCGAAGCGGCGCGGCGGCCCGGGCGCTTCCAGGCCGGGGGGAAGGAGAGCGGCGCGCGCGGGCGCCAGCACCTCGTCGAGCCAGTCCTCGAGGCCGGAATCGGGCTCATCGAGCCGGGCGGCGGGCGATCCGGCCGCGAGCTCCTCCAGACGGCGGCGCACCGGCTCGAGGACCTCCGGAATCACGGTGCCGGTGCGCTCTCCCCGCCGCAGGGTCTCGACGCCGACCTGGACGCTCAAGGCACAGCGCACGCTCAGCGGGCCGCCTTCAGTCTCCGCGGGAATCGGCACGTCGGCGCTGCCGAGAGCCGGGTTGGTGTCCGCGGCCACCAGCCGGCAACGGCCTGGCGTCCGTTCGACCACCAGCCACTCGACCGGGAAGCCGGCGGTCTCGGCCAGCACGTACAGGTCGCCCGGCCAGGGCTCCGGCCCGCGCGCCGCCGACCGCACGGTCTCCCGTCCGTAGCGGTCCACGGCTTGCCGCAGCGCCTCCCGGCTGCGCGCCTTCGGATCTCGCGGCTTCATGATGACTCCTCCCCGGAGATTTTGCGCCGGCAGGCCTCGGCGAGCTCCAGGAGCGTACGGAAGAGATCGGGCAGGCGCTCCCGTGGAATAGCCAGGAGCCGGGAGAGCTGGCGGTGGGACGGAAGCCCCTTGCCTGGCGCGCCCCGCTCCTCCGGGGGATCCGCGGCATGGGTCTGCAAGAACACCAGCAGCCGCCGGAGATAGTCGCGCGAGCGGGCCGGCGGCTCCGCGACCTGTTCGACCGACCGCTCCAGGCAAGCAAGGAGCTTGCGCAGGCTCTCGCGCTCGTCCTCTCCGGGAAGCTCCACCAGGCGGGCCACGGCGGCGAAGCCGTCCTCCTCCAGCCGGGGTGGAATCCCTTCTGGCGAGTGGACCCAAACGGCGCGCCAGCGGGCCCGGGCATCCTGGCGCAAGGCATCTACCAAATCATGAAAACGGAAGGCGCGAATACCTTCGGCCGCCAGGTCTCGAAGGTGCCGCTCCAGGCGCACCGTGACCTGCCGGACATCCCAGCCCCGGGCGGTGATCAGGTCGGGCAACAGGTCATCGTTCCAGGCCGGGACGTGCAGGCGCAGCTCCTCGGGCCGGACGGCTTCCTCGGGGGAAGCCCCGAGACGAAAGGCCAGCACGGTATCGTGCCGCACGGCCGGGCTCCCCGCGATCACCTGGAGCTCGCCGGCGGACAGCGCACCGCGCACCGCGCTCCGCAGCACGGTGAACACGCGAAAGCCGACCGGATCGTGCCGCCTCTGCGTCTCATGCAGGAAGTTCCGCACGTTGCGCAGGATCAGTCCCTCGACGTTCGGTTTGTGCCGCAGCTGGGCCTTGAGGCTGCGGAAACGCTCCGCGAAGATGAAGACGAAGCAATCGGCCACCAGCTCCTCGACCGCGTCCGGATCGGCCCAGGTGGCACAGCCGTAGACCCCCAGGCAGGCCGGAGGAAGCGACCACAGGGACCGTCGCTTCAGCTCGCTCACCAGCAGCCGCCGCAGGGCCGTCCAGACCTCGTCGAAGTCGCCGTTCTCCTGTTCCAGCGGCCCATCAGGCTCGAGGTTCCGCAGGAATCGTGTGAACTCGGAGTCCTTGCTCACTGTCTTCACAATACCACCGCGATTCCGCCACCAGACGCGACTCGCCGCAGTTAATCAAGGGCGAGGAGTCTCCACGATGATACCTGAAGATGAAGTTCTGGAATTGCTGCGGTCCTGGGAAGCGGGAGAGCCACGGGCATTGGCCGAGCTGATGCCGCTCGTCTGCGGCGATCTATGCCGGCTCGCAAGATCCCTACTGAGGCAGGAGGCAGAAGGCCACATGCTGGAACCCGGCGCCCTGGTGAGCGAGGTCTACCTGCGGCTCCATACGCTGCGGTCGGCTCGCTGGGAAAGCCGCGCCCATTTCTACAACTCCGTCGTCTGCCTGATGCGCCAGATCTTGGTCGATTATGCCCGGACCGGCAAGCGCATGAAACGGGGCTGGGGGGGCCAGCACCTCCCTTTGGAGTCGGCGGCCGACCAGGCGGCCTCGCCCGGCGACAAGCAGAGGGCCTTGAACGACGCGTTGCTCGATCTGCGAAGGGTCCACCCGCAGCGCTTCAAGATCGTCGCGCTACGGTGCGTCATGGGCCTGACGGCCGAGGAGACGGCGGCGGCGTGCGGCGTCTCGCTGTCGACCGTCAAGCGCGACTGGCGCGAAGCCCGCATCTGGCTGCGGCGGGCGCTCACCGGCGACGCGTTGCGAAAGTCGGATCCCTGCTGAGCCCCCCTTGCACTTCTCTCCAAAATGTTCAACCTAGCCGAACGCTGGGGACTCGAAGCCAGGGTGAGGAGGGCGAGAGCAAAAGTCGGCGAGCGCGAAGCGCGGTGAGTCGACTCACTCGCCGTTGTCAGTAGGCTGAGGGTTTGGCAAGGGATCGGAGCGACCGAGGGCGGGTGAGCCGCGGACTGATGAAAGGGAGAAGAGCAGGCCGTGCTCAGGAAGCGGAATCAGCGTCAAGCGAGCGCGCTGGTGCTGCGCTGGCAGTGACTTGGAGCGCGCGCTTGGAGGGGAAGCCGAGGGCGCTGGCAGTGGGGGTCTCGGCTCGCCGCTTAGTCGGGCGGATGGGGGGACGGTGGGCCCGCATGAGCAGGACGGCTGAGGCCGCTTTGGGGCCAAAGTTCGGTTGGCGCTCGCTGCGGCTGCCCCGCCACTGGCAGCGCCTACTGGGTGAGAACGTGGACTAGATCACGGGCCAGCGACCAGCCGATGGAAGCCAGACGTACAGTCAGTGTCGGTAAGCCCATCGCCTTCGCAGCGAGGTGAAGGCCGGTTTTCACCGGATTCCGTATGGCAGCGTGGGTAAGGGAAAGGGCATTCGCGGCGTCAGCGAGAGGTAGACCGCCGCGTGTGAGGGTCTGTACGGCGTGGAGGGGGTGCATCCCGGCGCGGAAGGCTTGCGCCATCCAGTCGGTGGGCGACTGACCGCGCGCAGGAGCGGAGACGCGAACCCGGCTCAGCCGGCGATCGAGGGCGCGATTCAGGCCAGGGGAGAGTTTCTGCATCCACCGCTCCCGCAATTCGGCCGTGCGAGTGGTGGATTCCGGGCGGCGAGTGGCGGCTCGTTCTAGCACGCCCCTGCCGTGCGCTCGGGCCAGGGCGATTTGATCCCGCGGACGCAAGGCCAATAGGCGCTCGGAGAGACTTCCGGTCCTCTCCTCGAGCTGATCCAGCTCCTCGAGCTGTGGCTGCAGGCGTTGCGTGAGCTGCGCTTCCTTCTGACGCGCCTCGGCGAGGTGGGCGTCGGCCCGTGCGATGTCTTCCCGGGCGCGCAGATAGGTGGTTCCGAATCGGGGAAGCTTGTTGGCTGCTGCTTCGAGAGCCCTGCTGCCTTGGGATCCGAGCGGCAGATAGTTGCGGCCGGTGTGGAGCACCGTGCCTCTGAGCTCGCCAAGCTCGGCGGGGAGAAGCTGAGGGAGAGCCCTCTTCTTTTGGAGATGCGCAACGTAGCGACTCTCGACCTCGGCAGGATCGCGGTAGGCGCTGGTAATGGCCGAGCGAATGCGGGCCAGGGCATCCTCCTGGCGACGGGCTGCATTGTGACGATCAGCCATGGCATCGACGACCTCACTCCTTGCACGATGGACGGGGGCCACCTGTCTCCTCAGCTCGCTCAGGCGGTCTCCCCGCAGATCTTGATCCACCTCCTGGAGCACCGATCGGCGCTCCTTATAGGAGCCGAGCCGTGCTTCGAGAGTCCGCAGGGAGGCGGCGCGGTCCACGGAGGACGCCTTGACGTGGCGGTGGTCATCGGTGACGACGAGGCCTTGTCCCTTGCGCTCCAAGTACAGGCCTTTCTCGGCCAAGCGTTCGTGCAGCTCGGCCCAGGAGCGGGCCTCCCTGAAGATCGCCCGTGCCTCGGCGCGGGCGTAGTCCATGAAGGGAGGCTCCCCGGTGTAAATGAAGGCCTGCATCAGCCGCTCCGGGAGCCGGTCGGGGTCGTGGACGTGAGGGGTGAAGTGCAAGCCGAGAGCAAGTTCCTGGACGCGCAAGGAGGCCATGAGCCGGGGCCGGTCCTGCCAGCGATTCCAGGCGCGGAAGGTTTCCGGGTGCACGCGGTTAACCATGAGGTGGATGTGCTCATGGTCGGTGTCGCGGTGGGCGACGATGAGGACTTGGTGGCCGTCAAGACCGAGATCTTGCAGAGTGCGGTCGACGACCTTCTCCCACTGTTCGCGGGCGAGGTGCTCGCCCGGAGCGAGCGAGATGGAGAGGTGCTGGACGGGCTCTTCCGTGCGTCCCTGCGCGGCGGTCATCCGCATGAGCACGGCGGCCTCGCGGGGATCCTCGAGCGCCAGCTCGCGGGCGGAGGTCCACTCCACCCGCTCCGGCTTGGGATCGGCTTTCTTTCCGAAGAGCAGATAGCGAGTCAAGCCGCCGAAGCCGGAGCCGCTGTGGGATTTGCCGATCATAGGAAGGAGCGGAGCTGTTCGCGGAGCAGCTCAAGTACCTCTTTGACCTCGGAGGCGAGGAGAGGCTGGTCACTGCGGATGGCGATGCGGACGCAGTTGTTAAGGACGACGCCGGCGCGGTTTAAAGCGACGACGGCCTCGGCGTTGATCCGCCGCCCGAGAGGAGTGCCGAGGGCGACGTATCGCAGGAAGCGCGCGGGCGAGAGCCGGGCCTCGGCGGCGCGCTCCTGAACGGCCGCCCATTCCTCGGGAGTGAAGCGCGCGGAGCGGATAACTGTTCGAAACGTTTTCGTCTGCGGCTTGTCGATATTCTCGCCCATATCGAGGATGAGTGTAAGGACCGCGAAATCCACGGTCAAGCTCCATTTATAAGCCATGATGAACTGAGGCGATCTGATCTATTCTGAAAAGCATTGCGAATCGGTCGCGGTGCCTGGAAAAACTTGCGATTGTGTGGGATCGTAGTTTTCCCGCTTGAGCGGCGCAGCCGCGAATGCGAGGCGAGCCGCAGGCGAGCCTGCTATGTGCGGAGCGGCGTGAGCCGCGTAGCACATAGCACTGGCTAGTTCCCGTCTTGCACCGGGCCCGCAGGGCCGCACCGGCTTACCTTCGGGGGCGGACGCGACGCCGCCGCCGTCCGGGTGGTGAGGGACGGCCCCTTGGGCCGCCCGTTCGGCCGGCCTCCTGGCTGCGCCAGGGTCAGATCTCGGTGCGCATCGTGTGACGGGGGCACAGACCCGCAGGGGTCGAACCTCTCAGCGGACGCGGCACGCTGACCAGCGCTAGGGCAGCGTACCGGGACGCTGGCCACGCGGTGCCAGCGCCCTCCTGGCGGCGCAGGGTCGGATCTCGGTGCGCATCGTGCGGCGCACGAGAGCGCAGGCGGGGGCGCAGACCCGCAGGGTCGCCGCGCGGTCCCGGCGAGCCGTAGGCGCCGGCCGGCGAGCAGCGAGCGCATCGTGCGGCGCACGAGAGCACCAGGGGGGCGCAGAACCCACAGGGTCGCTGCCGGGTCCGGCGAGCCGTTAGGCGCCGGCTGGCGAGAGGCGAGCGCATCGTGCGGCGAACGAGAGCATAGGGGGGGCCGGAGGACTACGCAGTCGAGCGGACGGGACCGGCGCTCGCAGCGGCGCTCAAGCGCCCACTGCCTGCGACCTCAGCGGACGCGGCACGCTGACCAGCGCTAGGGCAGCGCTTGTCAAGCGACAGGAAGAATTGACCCCCGAACGACAGTAAAACTGGCCCCCCTGGCTCAAGCCGGCCAAGAGCCGGGAGGAGGACAGGGATGGAGAATCAGCAGAGGCTTCCCCGCACAGTGGAGGAGGTGCGGATGTTGG